>NZ_BCMI01000007.1 GCF_002217985.1 Secundilactobacillus pentosiphilus | reverse complement strand
ATACACAAAACTTTATATTATTTCATTTGTCAACTTGACAGGGCCAAGTGCAATCAGCGCCTCTTTGAATGATCTTAGAAATGATTATTTGAAAGAGACGCTGATCATTGCTAACGAACGTTAGGAGGTAAGCAGTAGATGGCAAATTATATAGAGGAGCTGCGGGCGTTAGTGGGGCATCGGCCCTTGATATTAAACTCAGCTTCGGGCGCTTTGTTTAATCAGCATCAGCAAGTGCTGCTCCAAGAACGGACAGATACCGGTAACTGGGGGTTCCCAGGCGGTTATTTAGCCTTTGGCGAGAGCTTTAAAGACGCGCTGGTTAGAGAATTTCAGGAAGATGCAGGCCTGGTTGTTCAGCCGTTGCAGCTGTTGCAACTGTCTGATCAGCTTCAATATACCTATCCTAATGGGGATCAAGTACAGCCAATCAACTGTTTTTATCTGGTGAAGTATGTTTCGGGCAACTTGCTGCAACAAGTAACGAACGAAACCACCCGCTTGGCATACTTTGATTTAAATCAGCCGCCGACCTTTTTTAATGAGCAGCATGCAGCTATGTTTTCGGTGCTTCAACAGCATTATTCATAGAAAGAAGATAGTGATATGCCAATTAAAGTAGCGCGTTATCAACGTAAAGGACAGCATGATTATTGTGAAATTACGATGGTCAATCGTCATGGCATGCAGGTCAAACTATTAAACTATGGCGCAACGCTTGAGAAGGTCCTCATTCCGACTGCGCGTGGATTGGAAAACGTCATTATGTCGCTTGAGTCGCCGGAAGACTACTCAAAGGCACGCAACTTTTTGGGTGGAACAGTCGGCCGAGTGGTTGGCAGAATCCGACACGGTCAGTGGCAACATGGCAATCACATTGTGCAGCTGCCGTTAAATGACGGTCAAAACCACATCCATGGCGGTACGGGTACTGATACGCAAGTATTCGATTTTTCAACTCAATATGATGAGCATCAAAGTACCGCGACCTTTATCCTGTTTGACGCGGATGGTAACAACGGATACCCGGGAAATTTAAAACTGCAAGTCAGTTACACGCTAGATGATGATAATCAGCTGACTTACCGGATCAGAGCCATTAGTGACAAATTGACGATTTTTAACCCAACCAATCACGTTTATTTTCGGTTGAACGGTCCCCACTCAGACGCGCTGGGGCTCAATCTGCAGCTCAATAGCGACGCATACTTGCCATTGGATGCGGACAGCTTGCCTTATCAAGGCAGAAGATCGGTGGAAGGAACCGTCTTTGATTTCCGTCGCGCCAAATCAGTTGGTGCTGTCATTAATAGTCATGATTCGCAAATCGATGCGGAACGTGGCTTGAACCATCCCTTTTTGCTGAGGGGTGACAGCCCAGCGGCAGTTTTAAGTTCACCTGATAAAAAACGGACGGTAGTTATGACAACTAAGTCACCAGCAATAGTGGTTTATACCGGTAATCACTTCGACCATACGGGGATTGCTAAGAACCTTGGTCAGTACGACGGGATTACCCTTGAAGCTCAAATGCCGCCTGCTGCAGGCTCTGACCTGACAGCAATTACGTTACTGCCGGGAGAACAGTTCGATACGTGGACTAAATGGCAGTTCACATATTAGAAATAGTGAAAGCAGCGACAAAGATAAACGGCTTTACTTCACGATAGTCCATCTTTACAATCACTTAGTACATTTTTATGTATGCGGTTTCATTATATCCTTAGATTAAGCATTAATAGAACGTTCTTTTAATCTAATAAGTAGTCATATTTGGGTGGAGGTTTTTAAATATGAACAAGAAAAAGCGTCTTACACCGTACGTGATTTTGATTTCTTGTGCGGCTGCACTGGGAGGTTTATTGTTTGGTTACGATACTGCGGTTATTTCCGGTGCGATTGGGTTTTTACAGGTTAAGTTTAGTCTTGATAGTGTCGCAGTTGGCTGGGTGACATCTTGTATTTTGATTGGGTGTGCTATCGGGGTTTCGATTGCGGGGGTATTAAGTGATCGATTTGGCCGTAAGAAAATTCTGGTGTTATCAGCTATTATTTTTGCTGCATCATCACTTGGTGCGTCACTTGCCGGCAGTTATATGACGTTAGTGATTTGGCGGATGCTTGCTGGTGTCGGTATCGGGCTCACTTCCTTAATAACGCCGTTGTACATTGCTGAAATGGCACCGGCTGAAGTACGTGGAAAGTTAGTCTCAGTGAACCAGCTGGCCATTACGATCGGGATCTTCGTGGTTTATTTTATTAACGCGGCCATTGCCTCCGGTTCAAGTCAGGCGTGGAACGTTTCAACAGGATGGCGCGTTATGATGGGGATTGGTGTGATTCCGTCTGCCCTGTTCCTGCTGGCTTTAATTCCTGCCGGTGAGAGTCCGCGTTGGCTGACACAACACGGTAAGCCAGACCGGGCACTCAGCGTTCTCAAAAAGGTCGAGGGAAATTCAGACGATGCCGAATCGGAACTGACTGAAATTAAGGAAGCCGGCAAAATTGTTGATGATTCCCGTTTTCGCGATCTGTTTAATAAGACTTGGTTCCCAGTTGTAGTGATTGGGGTATTATTAGCCTTATTCCAGCAATTCTCTGGCAGTAACGCCATCATGTATTACGCGCCTGAAATCTTTAAAGGCGCTGGGTTTGGTCAAGATGGTGCCTTCATGGCTACTGTATCCATTGGCGTGATCAACATGGGTATTACGGTTGTTTCACTCGGTCTAGTTGATAAAGTTGGTCGGAAACAATTATTAGGCTGGGGCTCATTAGCAATGTCAATTTGCTTACTGGTTGTGGCAATCTGTTTCTTTACGGGTGCTTCAGCGACCTTGACTTTGATCTTTATTTTACTGGCCATCGCGGCTTACGCAATTTCGTTAGCACCAGTGACCTGGATCATCATCTCAGAGATCTTTCCTTCACGTATTCGCGGACGAGCAATGTCAATTTGTACCGTGGTCCTCTGGTTAAGTGATTTTACTTTGAGTTATACTTTCCCAATTTTGACGCAAAATATCGGTGAAGGATGGACGTTCATGCTGTATACAGCCGTTACATTGCTATCAGCTATCTTTATTTGGAGAGTACTGCCAGAAACTAAGGGTAAGTCTTTGGAACAAATTGAGCGTTTCTGGAAAGAACGTGCTAGCAGGTAGTAATTGGAGTTGGGGTTAAGCGTATTTCCCAGTTGATTCCAATTGAAAGTAAAAGGCTTTGATGATTTCACGGAGAGGCGCGATTCTTTACAAAATTGGATTTTGAACATTGTGTACAATAATAGGCTACAAGTGGTCGGATAGCATCGACTGACTTGTAGCCTATTTTTGACAGCCATTTCACCGTAATCTCAGCTTGAATTTATCCTCGAGTCAAGCGATACTCAATGTAAGAATGTTCAAACGGGGAGGGTACATATGAGTTACATTGAAGTGCAAAACGAATCGAAAATCTATCAAATGGGCGAAACTAAAATTATTGCCAATAATAAATTGAGCTTTACCTGTGAGCAGGGGCAATTAACGGTGATCTTAGGCCCCAGCGGTGCTGGTAAATCGACGGTGCTGAATATTTTAGGCGGCATGGATACGCCCACCAGCGGTACCGTTTTAATTGACGGCATCGATATTGCTAAGTTTAATGATCGTCAATTAACGGCCTACCGTCGTAGCAATGTTGGGTTTGTTTTCCAATTCTATAACCTGATTCCGAATCTCACGACTAGAGAAAACGTGGAACTGGCTAATTCAATTGTGGATGACGCTTTAGATGCGGAAGAAACCCTCCGTGAAGTGGGGTTGGGGAATCGGCTAGATAACTTTCCTTCCCAACTCTCCGGTGGGGAGCAGCAGCGGGTGGCTATTGCCCGGGCGCTGGCTAAGAATCCCAAACTATTATTGTGCGATGAGCCCACCGGCGCACTGGATTATCAAACTGGTAAGCAGGTTTTGAGTCTGCTTCAAACGGCCAGTCAGCGCGACAACAAGACCGTGGTCATTATTACCCATAACGCGGCGATTGCGAAAATGGCTGACCGGGTGATTCACATCAATGATGCCCAAGTGCGGTCCGTAGAAGATAATCCAGCGCCAGTTCCCGTTGAGCAGATTGAGTGGTGATCGCTATGAAGCCAATGACGAAAAATATGTGGCGGGAGATTGCCGCCAATAAGGGGCGTTTCATCGCGATTATTCTGATTATTTTGTTGGGGACGCTGATTTTCGTGGGCGTCAAAGCCACCGGTCCCGGTCTGAATGATGCCTTGGATACTACGGTGAAGACGCAGCATTTAAGCGATGTTCAGTTGTTTTCTACAACCGGGTTTACCCAAAAAGACGTTAAAACGGCTGAGAAGGTAAACGGCGCGCAGGCGGAAATCAGCAAGTTCAAATACGTTACCGGCGGCAAGAATGAAGATGTGGTGGCCCTTTATGGTTATCAGTCCAGTGCCAATCAGAATCAGCTGAAGTTACGCAGCGGTCATTTGCCACATGGCGCTGATCAAATTGTGCTGGATGAACGGGCCAAGCAGGACTACGGTTATCGACTAGGCGACACGTACCGGTTTAATAAGCAGGCAAACCTTAAACAGCGAACATACCAAATTGTTGGCTTTGTTGATTCACCGCGCTACATCGACTATAGTACCCGTGGCTCAGCTAACGTTGGTGACGGAACGGTGCGCTACTTTGCGTACCTTCAGCCGCAACAGTTGAATCTCCCCACGGCGACAATGCTCTCCGTTCGGTTTCAATCCCTGCAGGGGGTGAATTCATTTAGCGATGACTATCAAAGAGCGGTGGCTAAGAAAGTGCGGGCACTGAAAGCAGTCTTTAAACTGCGAGCTAAGGAACGAAACCAGCAACTATCAGCCAACGTGAAGCGGGCCTTTGCGCCACAGCAGCAACGATTAACGCAGGCTAGAAGACAGTTAGTGCAGATGAAACAAATCGCCGGCAATTCAAGCGTGCTTCAGCAGCAACAAAAAGCGTTAACTGAGAATCAAGCAAAGCTCAACGCAGCGTTGCAACAAGCTACTGCGAAGACCCGTACGACCTATACCTGGCAGACCCGCGAAGACTTGCCTGGCTTTACCTCGTTCGGGGATACTTCGGATCGCATCGCTGCTATTGCCAACGTTTTTCCAGTTTTCTTCTTTCTCATTGCGGCGCTGATCACGTTTACCACGATCACACGGATGGTGGAAGAAGCCCGGCGGCAAATCGGGACTTTCAAAGCACTGGGGTATACCAAGTGGGTAATTGCCCGTAACTATTTAAGCTATGCGCTAATGGCCGGTTTGATCGGTGCCATCTTGGGTAGTGCCATTGGCAACGTCACGCTGCCTCGGCTAGTGATCTCGATGTATCACATGACTATTCCGTTAACCGCCTCGGTCCCCGTCATGTGGGCGGTTATCGCACTGGCGGTGGCCTTTTCACTGTTAGCCACGGTAGGTGCTGCAGTCATCGTGGTGTGGCGCGAGTTAGCTGAAAAGCCTGCCGATTTGATGCGGCCGCGGGCACCGAAGTCTGCAAAACGCATCTTAATGGAACGAATTACGCCGTTGTGGCACCGGTTGAGTTTTAACCAAAAGGTGTCTTACCGGAATTTGTTCCGGTATAAAAGCCGGATGTGGATGACGATTATTGGGATTGCTGGCGGTACCGCGCTGATCTTGACCGGATTTGGCCTGAATGACTCAATCAGTTCCACTGCAACACAGCAGTATGGTCAGATTTTTCACTATTCAGCCACCGTATCGCTGGCCCATAATGATCAGGGTCAAAAAGCAACGCGGGTTTTGAATCAATCAGATCATTATCGTGGCGCCAGCAAGGTCAATTTAACCACTGGTAAGGTGAAAGCTCATGCCGATCAAATTGGTGACGTTAATCTAGTCACGCCAAAGAATCAGCAGCAGTTCAAAAAATACGTCACCTTAAGTCATTTCCTGGATCAAAACGGAGTGGTGATCTGTCAGAAAATCGCGTCCCAGTTGGACGTCAAAGCCGGCGATAAAGTAAGCTTCACTGCTTCAAATGGGCAGCATGCCAATCTAAAGGTAACGGCGGTGACGCCCAATTACATGGGCGTATTCGCGTACATGAGTCCGGCTGCCTATCGCCACGCGTTTAATCAGACACTGACAGTGAACACGCTGTTCGTTAAGTTAACCAGTCAGTCCAGTCAGCAGCAAAATCAGCTGGCACGGCAACTGCTGAAACACGGTGGGGCGCTTGGCACCAGTTTTGCGTCAGATCAAAAAACCACCATCAAAACCATGAGCAGTTCTATGAACGTGATCGTTTTGATTATGATTTTGCTATCGGGTGTCCTGTCGTTTGTTGTCCTTTACAACCTGACGAATATCAACATTTCGGAGCGGATTCGTGAACTGTCCACCGTGAAAGTACTGGGCTTCTTTGATAATGAAGTGACCATGTACGTGTCGCGGGAAAATATGTTGCTGACGGCCTTCGGTATTATTCTGGGTTACGGCGCCGGTTGGGGGCTACTGAGCTTTATTCTGAATCAAGCAACCACGTCGCAGGTCGTGTTCCCAGTCATCATTCGCTGGCCAGGGTACGTCGTGGCCACACTGTTAATGGTGGCCTTTACACTGATCGTCATGTGGGTGACGCACCAGAAACTCAAGCACGTGGATATGGTAGAGGCATTGAAAGAGAATTAGATATTAAAAACGTCAGCTCATCTGAGCTGACGTTTTGTGCTATTCATAGGCTAGTTTAACTTTCCGACTGAGGGAACCGGGCTTTAATAATTTCAGAAGCAACCACGCTAAAAAAGATGATGGCGGCACCGAAATATTGTTGGATTGACAATACTTCGCCCAAGGTTAAAAAGGCAAAAATTGCTGAAAAGATTGGTTCCAAAGAGTAGATCAGGCCAACGGTATCTGGTGTCAGATATTGTTGTGACTGTGTCTGAGCGACAAAGCCAAAGGCACTGCAAATTAGGCCGAGCGCTAAGACGGCGCCCCATTGCGAAGCACTTTTAGGTAATGTTATGCCATCTAATAAACCGCCAAATATAAGTCCCTCGACACCAGCAACGCCAAGCTGCCAAATGCTGACACTAAAAGTCACCAGATGTTTTTTCGATAAAGCATCCGAAGTCATAATGTACACGGCATAGATAGCTGCGCAAGCTAAACAAAGCAGCGCATAAGGATTTAATTTAAGGCTGGCACCGTTAGCAATCAGCAAGTATAATCCAGCTACCACGACGATAGTGGTGATCACTGTGCTGACTCGTGGCAAACGCTTCTCAACGATTGACTCAAAAATGGCGACGAAAACGGTAGTCGTACTTAATAGGAATCCTGCAGTTGAAGCTTCTGTATGCTGCAGACCTACCATGACAAAGGCAAAGATCCCAAACAGGAGGGTGCCCAAAATAAAACTTGCCAGTACTTCTCCTCGATTTGGCCGTTTCAGTACTCTGGCAAAAACCACAATAGTTGCCAGAAACGCCGTTGTAAAACGTAAACCAACCAAAAACAGGGGTGCAACACTGATGAGGGCGATTTTCATCCACATATAGGATGCGCCCCAAGAAGCGGTAACCAGAAACATCAGCCAAAACGCACGTTGTCGATTCATATGTAAAAACATCCTTCATAAAAATTTTATGTCTCTGTAACTTTACACTAATTGACGATTCAATGATATGAGAATTCTCAGACGGATGCTGTGATTTAGCAATGGAGAGGAAAATAGTTGAGAGCTTAAAACGTGAATGCACTACCCAAAGAGTGGCATAATATAATATGAAATGAGATTACTTTACAGTACGGCATTATTGAAAATACAGGGGTAAATTATGGAAAGTATCAAAAAAATAATGATCGGGCTGCTGGCTGTGCTTGGTTTAGCATTGGGCCTGGGAATACCAACTCCGCAGCCTTTTTCACAGGTAGAAACCGTTCAGGCCAGCCATCAGGTCAAATTGCAGGGTGCTCATAACGTTCGTGACCTTGGTGGCTACCGAACAGCAACCAAACAAAAGGTCAAGCCGCGCTTGCTGCTGCGTTCAGCCAAACTCGCTGGTTTGACCCACCATGACAAACAGTTACTGGTACGGCGCTACCACCTTAAAACGGTGATTGATCTGCGCACACCGGCGGTCATAGCGCGCACGCCAGATGCCAAAATTCCAGGCGTTCGGTTTTTGAAGGCGCCAGTGGTTTCCGACAAAACGATGGCCAGCGTTAACCGCGTGGCAGTAGTCAGTGGTACAAAGTCAATGGAGAAATTATACCGATCCTTTGTCACTACGACACAGGCCCGGCACGCTTACCGGCAGTTATTTCTGCAGCTGTTAAAAGCACCAGGTAATCGGGCGACTTTGTGGCACTGCAGCGAAGGCAAGGACCGAACCGGATTTGGAACAGCGTTGGTTTTAACTGTGCTGGGTGTGCCTCAAAAGACAGTTTATCAGGATTATTTAGCTTCGAACACCTACAATAAAAAGTCGGTTAATCGTCAGTTAGCTGTAATGAAACGTCAGGGCGCTTCCGAAAGGGCTATTTCTCAAAAGCGGGATACACTGGTGGTCAAGAAAGCTTATTTGGAGGCAGCGTATCAAGCGGCTGACAAGAAATACGGCTCCATCCAGAACTACTTGTCTAAGGGACTGGGATTATCAAAACAAAATATTATTCAGCTCAGGCACCATTATTTAATGAAGTAACTGCTGAAAAAGCGCCGGTAAACGTCCCTCGAACATTTCCAAAGTAACAGTTATTTTGCGGGTGTTACAATGGAAGTGAAAGTTAATCGTTAATTTGAATAATAACGGATTATGTCAGAAATAGGTGAAAAAATTTGATTGATGAAAACTGCGTATTCTGTAATAAACCGGCCATCTTAGAGAACGATTTGGCCAAGGGCTTTTTCGATATTCATCCCGTAGCACCGGGACACTTCTTGATCGTGCCGAAAGAACATTACGTCACTTTCTTTGATGCTCCCAGAGACGTGCAGATCGCCATGCTGGACCTAATGGATCAAGCGAAAACTTACTTGGATAAACAGTATCATCCTCGTGGCTATCAAGTCTTCAGCCATGTCGGTAAAGCTGCCTTTCAGAAAGTCTTTCACGCCCACATTCACTTGGTACCAGTGGCATAGAGGTTATTGAACATATAAATTGTGCACAAATTAAATAAAACACAAGTATATTTTTTAACTCTCATCAGCGGATATGGTATATTAACCTTGACGTGTGAGCAGCACGTATTGAACTTGCATTTTAACGGGTTATCCAAGGAGGATATCTTTATGAAATTACAAATTACCGATGCCGCTGTGAAATGGTTTGAAGATGAAATGAACGTTGGCTCAGATCAAAGTGCAGCCATTCGTTTTTACGGTAAATTATATGGCCGCACCAAAGTGCACCACGGCTTTTCGATTGCCTTAGCCAGGGAACTGCAACCCCATAACTTCGGCGTAAAAGTCGAAAAAGACGGGGTCACATTCTATATCGAAGAAGACGACCTCTGGTTCTTTAAAGGCTACGACCTAGAAGTTGATTATGATCCTGAAAAAGATCCCGACAACGTTCAGTATAAATGGACGGAAAACGGTGAGTTATAGCGAGTAAAAGGTCCTCAGCATTGCTGAGGACCTTTTTGATTACGGTAAAATTTAGAGTTTAATTAATAGTGATAGCGACAAGCATAAATTTGGATTGTTTGTTTGTCAATACTATAAATTAATCGATGTTCCTGAGTAATTCGACGCGACCATTTACCTCGTAGTTCGTGTTTGAGCGGCTCAGGCTTACCGATTCCTTCAAAAGGATGCCGATCAATATCGTGAATAAGTTTATTTATCTGACGAATGGTTTTCTTATCGTTTTGTTTATGCCAATACATATAATCGTCCCAAGCATTGTCAGTCCATATTTTTATCATTGTTCGTCATCCAGTAATTGATGTGGTTTTCCCTTATCATTAGCAAATTGTTTATCGCCTTCACGGATACGATCCATCAACTTGTGGTTACTGAGGATATACATGGTTTCTTGCATGGCATCGTAGTCATCCTTATTCATGACCACCACGGAGTTATCAGGTTCTTTTGTCGTAACGATCAAACTATCAGAGTCGTCATTAACTTTTTGCATGTAGGCTTTTAAATTACGACGAAAGTTGCTGTAAGTGACTGTGTCCATATTTGACCACCTCGCTATTTTTAATTTGATTATATCAGGTTTAATGATTAAGTACAGTATTTTGTACCTTGAGATGGGGTGGCATTAATTATGCCGGAGCGCTTTTGTACTATCCAAAATAATCTAGTTTGCTGGTTTAGCAAGAATGAGGCCAACGGTATATCCGTCAACATCCTTAAGTGGTGCGTTTTGATAGTAAATGCCAATTTGATAATCTTTTAGTGAGGCGCGTTTTGATGCGGTGTAACCCGCTGCATCAAGTGCCTTTTCGATTGCTTGAAAGCGTTGTGATTCAGTCCGTGTATCCTTATAGCCATGGTAGAATAATTGATTAACATTAGTGAGTAGGATTGGGTCACGATATGATTTGTTAAAAGTGTTTGACTCAGTTTTAAGGTCAAGTAGTGCATCACGATTTTCAACGTAGTGTGACAGATTCAGTGATAGCTGACTATTGGGAAACAGCTGCAGAACCTTGTTAGTCAAAGATTGAGACGGTGATTGCTTAATGTAGTTCAGGTAATCTGAATCGGACGTAAAGCCACGTAAGTAGAGGTTATTCCAGTGAGAATAATGACGGTTGTATCCCTTGGTTAAGTAATTGTGCCAAACATAACCATAAACTGGAGTTTTTTTGTGCGTAGGAGTGTATGACATGACGGAATAATAGATGGCGTTACTGCCGTTATGTTTCATTGTTACAGAAGCACGAAGGGCCCAGGACGTATTAGGGTAGTTTTTCAGGTTGTGCAGTTTCTTGGTATGACTCTTGTTCCAGAGGTAAACGTTCTTAGTAGTGCTTTTGGCATGATAGACTGGTGACTGTGTATAAGTTTTGGTTTTGATAACGGTGTAGCTACTTGCGCTAGCTTGTGTTACTCCAAACGAAGTAATTCCCGCTATAGCAGCAGCTAAGCCGAGCAAGATTTTGATTTTTTTCATGATGATCCTCCCTGAATAATTTATACTTTGTAAACCAATATTAATCTATTTACTAATGGTTGTAAAAAAATAAACCACCACCGATTACTAATGATAAGCCAGATCATTTTATTAATTTCATTTGGTAGCCTCCCCTTAAAGCGACTTAATTATAATCTATCCATATTCTCATAACAATTTAAGTAAGTAGAATTTTATGGATTCTTTATGGTCCTAAATGCTATTAGTGCCAAAAGATTACATTCAATTTAAGATTCAGTAACAGGTCTAAGCATATTGCTATCCTCAATTAACCAGCATGCTATAATCAAGTCGCAGAACACAATAAAGGGGAAATAAAGACAATGAAAAAATGGTTGAAAATCTGTGTTGCTGCGTTTGCAATGACACTTGGCTTAGCAACTGCTTCAACGGTTGATGCTCAAGCCAGTTCATTTACTTATTTTGGCAACAAAGGGACAAAAACATACCATCATAAAGTGATTAGCTATCAAAAATATACGTTAAATAAGACTTATTATAATACGCTAACTGGTGGGGTGGATCCTAGAATTAAGGCGAACATACCCGCTCCAAAAAATAGCATTGGGAAAGTTGTTTTTTACCATGCTTACGTTTTCCATGTATCGCCGAAGGTGTCCCGTTATCAGACTTGGGTTAAGTTAACGGGTCGGGTATATAACTATTCTAACTCACCAGAAAATGCTTATTGGCGCGAATATCAGGGGGATGGAGATGATGGTGACTATACTTATTCGCAGAACAATATTTTAACCGTAATATCTGATACCTATGACTTTTACTTCTCTAAAGGTACTAGCAAGAGTCCCGTTTTGTTCAGCAAGGCTGGTTTGGCTCCTGGCAAGTCTGAAGGCTTTCAATTGCTAGCTCACTCAAAACATCCAACATCACGGCTTGGAAAGACAACACTTGTTGCTCGGTTGTATTGCAATAGTAACCAAATGAAAGCATTTAATGTGAATATGAAGTAGGTAAAAAACGTTCTGACAGTCATGCCAGAGCGCTTTTTTATTATCATTCGAAATAATCTAATTTGCTGGTTTAGCAAGAATGATGCCAACGCTGTTTTCGTCAACATCTTTAAGTGGTGCATTTTGATCAACACTTATCAGCCAAGGATAAAGACTAGCACTCTGCCGAAATTCCCGGTATAATCTGTGGAAAGATAGAACAGTAGGGTAGTGAGATCAATGAAACGAGTTTACTTTCTTTGTACCGGCAATTCCTGTCGCAGCCAGATGGCGGAGGGTTTTGCGCGAACGTTACTTGGCTCTCAGTGGGAAGTTCAAAGCGCGGGCGTTGAAACCCACGGGCTGAACCCCATGGCAGTTCAGGTGATGGGCGAGGTCGGTATCGATATTTCGAAGCAGTCGTCTAAACTCATTGACCCTGACTACCTGAATAGCTGCGATGTCGTGGTAACGCTGTGCGGGGATGCCCGTGATAGATGCCCGGTGACACCGCCGCAGGTTCAGCGTGTTCATTGGCCGTTACCGGATCCGGCACAGGCTACCGGCAGTGATGCCGATAAGCTCCGGGCGTTTCGGAAAGTACGGGATGAGATTTATCACCAGATCGAGAATAGTGAATTATTTAAATGAAAATAGCGTCTGATACCAGTTGATGGACTGATATCAGACGCTATTTTAGTTAACGTGATTATTCTGAGTTATTCCCGTCCAGAACCGATAATGGTAAAGTAGTTGCTGCCACCTACGGAATAGATGCTGGCGATCGTCTTGCCGCTTGAGTAGGCCGAATCGTTGTATTGATAAGGTGTGTGCCGGTTGGTAATGGTCAGCCGATACTGCTTGTCACCGGAGTGGTGCACCCGTTTATCATTGACACCAGCTAAGTGGTGCGCGTAGTACAGGTGAACCGTGTCGCCAGTTTTGTCTGACAAAATGATTCGCTGCGAATCATTCGGCTTGGATTGATAGTGGCTCTCCAGTGTTCCCAGAAATGACGGGTACTTTTTAGGGTGATTACGATAAGTTTCAATGTAGCCGTCAGATGATATCTTAATGGCATCCACGTTGCGGTTGAGGCTCTTGATGGCACCCACGCCGCCAGCATATAAAGTCCCGCTCCCGTAAGGCAGCCCATAAGCGGGCCGGACGATTTGCTGCACTTCTTTGGCTGGTAATTTAAACGAAACGGCCCCGAAACCATAGACTTTTGAATTAACTAAAGGTGATTTTAAATGATAGCTGAGATTAGGAGTCATATAGCCGGAGGTGTAGGCAACGTTTTTAGGTGCCACTTGCTGGTGGTAACGCTGCGCACCGATAATCGTTCCCTTGGGTAATTCCAAGTGCTTTCTGACCGCGTTGGAATTAGCGGTAGACGAATAGGTGACCGTCACGTTGGTTGCGTGCTTCAGCCGGTACCAGTTGGTGGCAAAACCGCCGTCATTGTTTCCATATGTATCCGGATTGACCACCGTTCGATGCGGATGACTGACCGCTTTTCCTTGTACACATTGGCTGGTACCAAAGGCGCCCAGCGCTGCAATTGCCAGTACGATCGTCGTTTTGGATATGGACATGCTTTTTCACCTCTTTGCCTACATTATATCATGTGAAAACGGGGGTAAATTTTACATTTTACGGACAAACAGTTGTCATTTCGGGGTCTTTAGTTGGCGCTGCAAGCTTTTAAATCAGGACTTGTAAGAAAATAGTAGCTAGGGGAGTGGAGGCAAACTAATTTCTCGTGGTGCGAGTGTTCTTTACTCGGTTACGACTACGGGAGACGGAGAAGATCCGCCCCGAGCGCAGCGCAGGTGCTAGCTTCGGAGCGACCCCACTTCGAGGAATTGGTTTGGCGGAACGGGATATCCAGAACTAGATAAAAAGATACCCTCAAAGCAGAAATTGACTTTGAGGGTACTTTTTGCTGACACTGTTTTGATTTTATATGGCTGAAACGTGCTCCAGCAAGCAGAGAGCTGCACCTAAGTCACTTCCGACATAAATCCAAGACCGGGATTTTTGTCAAAAGCGCCTTAGGCTCCAGTCTCTAACCGCTTGCTTCCACACTCTATAACAAATGTATTCCGGCTTCTTCACACTTATCAATCATTTCTTGAGGCCAGAGGGATGCCTGCACTTCACCAACGTGAGCCTTACCCAACAGCAGCATGCACAGCCGCGATTGGCCAATCCCGCCACCGATCGTGTATGGGACTTCTTCATTTAAGACCATCTTGTGATAAGGCAAGCTTAAACGGTCTTCGGCACCGGCAATCTTCAACTGTTTCTTCATGGATTCAGCATCGACCCGGATACCCATGCTGGAGATTTCAATTTTACGGTCTAACGGTTCATACCAGAAAATGATATCACCGTTTAACTGCCAGTCATCATAGTCAGGAGCCCGGCCATCATGTTTTTTGCCGCTCTTCAAAGCACCGCCGATCTTCATGATGAAGACGCAACGAAGTTCTTTAGCAATCAGATCTTCACGTTCCATAGGGGTCTTGTCCGGCCAGCGGTCTTCAAGCTCCTGGGTCGTAACAAAGTGAATCTCATCAGGTAAATGATAAACGGATTGTGGGAACTTGTACCAAACTTCGTGTTCCATGTGTTTGATGACTTTGAAGATTTGACGCACCGTTTTTTTCAGCGTTTCGACCGTGCGTTCATCTTTAGTGATGACTTTTTCCCAGTCCCACTGGTCAACGTAAGCGGAGTGGAAGTTGTCCAGATCTTCGTCTTTCCGGATGGCGTTCATGTTGGTATAAAGGCCTTCGTGAAGCTTGAAGCCGTAACGTTTTAAGGCAACCCGCTTCCATTTAGCTAACGAGTGGACGATTTCAACCGTGGAGTCGCCCATGTCCTTCATGGTAAATGAAACGGGTGTTTCAACACCGCTCAAGTTATCGTTTAGACCGGTTTTCTTTTCGACAAACATTGGGGTTGAAACCCGTGATAGGTTTAATTCCTTACGTAACTCATCCTGAAACGTTTCCCGGATGTAACGGATGGCCGTTTGCGTTTCACGCACAGACAACTTCGGTTCGTAAGACTTTGGAATAATTAATTGCAAAATACTCGCTCCTCCATAATAGATTTGGGATAAAAAAAGAAGCCTTTTATCCCTAAACCAAGGGACGAAAGACTTCATTTCGCGGTACCACCCAAGTTGCCTATCCATAGATAAGCCACCTCAATACGCGTACTAACATACGCTCCGATGGTAACGTTTCGGTAACGGCGAAGCTTACTGCTAAGTAGTTCAGCCCGCGACTAAGAAAGTGTTGTTCGGTAAAGCCGATTACTGATTGGGTTCACACCGTTTCCCAACTCACTGACAGTTCGACTAGACTTACTTGTCTTCCCTACGTCTTTTAATCTTTAATAAGTATCTTACCATCTTTTCATAATTTGTAAACCGGGTTCTCAGATTTTTTTGAAACCGCATGATACCAGGATTACGACATAAGTAGAAGAAAAACCAGCTACGAAAAATATTAAAAGTCGGTGAAGGTAGTGCCTTTACTGCGAATCTTAGAAGGCACCTCTTTGCTTGTAATCACAGCTGTCCCGCTTTAAAGTGAGCTTAACAATGAAGCAAAATGTGCTAAAAAGGAGTGTTAAAAAATGGCAAAACGAGTAATTTTAATTACTGGGGCTTCGAGCGGAATGGGTTACGCTGCAACGCAATTATTTGCGCAACACGGCTGGGAAGTCTATGCGGGCGCGCGGCGTGTCGAAAAGATTCCCACGGGTGCACGGATTCATCCGTTGCACTTAGACGTGACGGATGTGGATTCCCGGCTCCAGTTTGTCAAGGAGGCCTTAGGCGATGGTCTGCGCGTGGACGTCTTGTTAAACAATGCCGGTTACGGTGAATACGGACCAATCGAAGAAGTCAGTTTGGATAAGATTCACAAACAGCTGGAAACTAACCTCGTGGGTGCTTCTGAATTAACCAAGTTAGTGCTGCCGCAAATGCGTCAGCAAAGGTCCGGCCGGATCATCAACAACTCTTCCATCGGTGGCGATGTCTACTCACCGCTTGGTGGCTGGTACTACGTGACTAAGCGCGGCTTAAACGTTTGGTCCGACGTGCTGGACACTGAAATTCGGCAATTTGGCCTCCGTTCGATCATCATTGAACCCGGCGGCACCCAATCGTCTTGGCTGGATATCGCCATGGATAACGCGATCCATAATCTTAAACCGGATTCACCGTATACACCATTAGCTGAAGGGACGCAGAAATTGTTAAGCGGCATGCTGAAAACCACTGAAGCAAGCGCCGAAGATTTGGCGAAAGTCTTCTACCGGGCAGCCACGTAACGGCATCCTAAGCGGCGGTATTACTTTGGCCTCACGGACAGGATGCTGGCACGGTTCGCACGCAATCACCCCAGTGTCTTTCACGAGGGCATGAGTTTGATTGTGAGCCGGTTGACACCAAATAAATAACCCCTGATTATTGGCATATACCCTGTGATGGCTTAACCATGTGTTAAACCGTCATAGGGTATTTATTGATTTAAAATCATTTGCGTCAGCAACCAAACAGTAACGTAGTCGATATGCACTCAGTAAATGCAGCGGAGTGAGACTGGCAAATCGTGGTGCGAATAGCACTTAGGTACCGTTTTGGGGTACCTTAGTGCTATGGTCGTCGGAGAAGATCCACTTTCGACTATCGGGAGAAAGTTAGCTTCGGAGCGACCCCACGACGAGTTGCCGGTCTCACGGAGCGGAATGATTACTAATTTTCAAAACAGTTGAAGCTTTTATTTCCTGAATATGACGTTAAGGTTGTATGATTAAGATATCATTATTTGACTGTTTCACAGTGATGTTTGTTAGACAACGCTGAGCATTAAAACTAAAATATAACTATACAACGTGAATTGGGAAGGGAACTTATTGTGAAGGAAATTAATCAAAAAGTCTTTGAAGGCGAACGAGCGTTATTTAAAGCTCACGACCTCAACATCAAAAATAGTACGTTTCAAAACGGCGAGTCACCGTTAAAACACAGCAAGAACTTAAACATTGAACATAATATTTTTAAATGGAAATATCCGCTGTGGTATTCCAACGATGTCCAAGTGTCACGGAGTACCTTGAAGCTGGAAGCTCACGCGGGAATCTGGTACACCAAGAACCTGAAGATGGACGATGTGATGATCGAAGCAACCAAGACGTTCCGTCACATTAGCCATTCTGAACTAACCAACATTACCATGAGTAACGCTGCTGAAACGCTGTGGTGGTGCAACGATATTAAGTTGGATCACATCACGGCCAGGGGTGATTACTTCGGTAAAAACTGCGAGAACGTTGTCGTTGATCATCTGAAGTTAAGCGGTAATTACGCGTTTGACGGCAGCAAGAACATCGAAGTTCACAACTCTAAGTTTGAAACGCACGATGCCTTTTGGAACTGTGAGAACGTTACGGTTTATGATTCGACCTTGGTTGGTGAGTACCTGGCCTGGAATTCGAAGCATATCCGCTTTGTGAACTGCTGGATCGAAAGTGATCAGGGACTTTGCTACGTGGATGATTTGACTTTGGAGAACTGTTCATTAGTCAACACCGACTTAGCATTTGAATATTGCACTGACGTGAATGCTGATATCAATACCACCATTGACAGCGTGAAGAACCCCATTAACGGTGTGATCAGCGCGCCCGCCATCGGTGAAGTGATCATCGATGATCCGGATATCGATAAGTCAGCGGTGAAAATAAACGTAAGGAGACAGACGGCATGACGGATTTTTCAGAACTAATTGACCGGCGGCACACCAACTCGATGAAGTGGGACGTTAAGGATAACGAACTGCCAATGTGGGTAGCGGACATGGATTTTCGCACTTTGCCCGCGATTACCGAAGCCATTCAAGAACGGGCTAAAAGCGGTATTTTTGGGTATGAGGAGGTACCGCAAGCGTACTTTGACGCGGTTCAAGGCTGGTTTGAAAGCGAGCATAGCTGGCGCTCAGAAACGGCGTGGATGATTTTTTCAACCGGTGTTGTACCCACGATCTCTTCGTCAGTCAGACGGCTAACGAACGTTGGTGATAACGTGCTGATTCAAGCGCCGGTTTACAACATTTTCTATAATTCGATTCTCAATAACGGGCGTCACGTCCTTTCAAGCGACCTGGTTTTCGATGACCAGGGGACTTACCACATCGATTGGGATGACCTGGAAGCTAAAATGGCGGAACCGTTGACGACTTTGATGATTTTATGTAACCCGCATAACCCAGTTGGCATCATCTGGTCAGCGGAAACGTTAGCGCGCATTGGCGAACTGGCTGCTAAGCACCATGTGGTGGTATTGTCGGATGAAATTCATAGTGATATTACGGCACCCGGCAAGGGCTATATCCCGTTTGCTTCTGTCAACAAAACTAACGAGCAGAATTGTGTGGTCGCGGTAGCACCCAGCAAAACGTTCAACGTGGCAGCGCTGCACGCGGCTACGGTAATCGTACCTAACGAAGGGTTGCGGGCAATCGTTAATCGCGGTCTCAACTCGGATGAATTAGCTGAACCCAATTCATTTGCGATCCCGGCCACGATTGCGGCCTATACTAAGGGGCATCAGTGGGTTCATGACCTGCGCGCTTACATTGAAGACAACAAACAGACCGTTGCCGACTTTGTTGCCAAGAATGTGCCCGGTGTAAAAGCAATCGCGGGTGATGCCACTTATCTGGTCTGGCTGGATACTAGCAAAGTTGGTATGCCGTCAGATAAGCTGGAACAGTTTATTCGTGATCAAACTGGGCTGTACCTGTCTGCAGGGTCGGTTTACGGTGGCAATGGCCGGGATTTCTTAAGAATGAATGTTGCCTGTCCTAAAGAACGCGTTTTGGATGGGTTGGAGCGTTTGAAACAAGGGATTGCAGCGGTTAAATAAGCAAAAAGCTCTCAAAGCGGGGTGTTCACCCCGTTTTGAGAGCTCTTTTGTTCGGTGTCGATTTAGCAGTTACCAATATTGGCAAAGATGCCCTGTTTAAAAGCAGCCAAAATAGTTTTACCCTCGGCCACTAGAACGTTATTATCCAGCAACTGACCGTTGTTAGTGAGATTGATCATGGCCTTTTGGTAATCCAGTTTTAGACCTTGGCCAAGAAAGTAAACGTCGTAATCAGAGGTGTAAAGTGATAGGCCGGCATTGTTCTTGAGCCTCACGTTGTATTCCTCATCGGGTTGGTCTAAAACCACGATGGTGAACTTGGTGCCAATGCTGCAGGCACCGCCTTGAAGGGAATACTTACCACCGGCATCATCGGTGATCAACAGCAGTGTTTTATCAGCCACCTGTTTTTGTTTTAAAACGTCAACCACAGCTGGCGTAATTGTAATTTCGTTCATCTAACAACACTTCCTTTTAGCTAGCAGTTTACGCTGATAGGCCAGTAAAATCAATTGTGCACGTTTTAATTTTACAATTTTAAAAGCTTAATGGATGGTGCTAAAGTAGGCTACTACGATGATACCCAAGACGATCCGGTACCAGCCAAAGACTTTAAAGTTATTTTGCTTGATGTAATTCAGCAGGAATCTGATGGACAGATAGGCGACGGCAAAAGAAACCAGTACGCCTGTCAGCAGGACAACTGATTGCAGTGTCGTAAAAGTGTTGCCATGAAGCAGATACTTGGCAATTTTGAGCAGGGAAGCGCCAAACATCGTGGGGATGGCAAGAAAAAACGAGAATTCCGTTGCCACGTATCTCGACGTACCTACTAGGATGGCACCCAAGATGGTAGCGCCGGAGCGAGAGGTTCCGGGAACTAGTGAAAGGATTTGGCAGAAGCCGATTAAAACTGCGACTTTAACGGGCAGCTGATTTAAGTCCGAAAAACGCGGTGACCGGTGACGATTAAAGTTTTCAATCAAAATAAAGAGGATGCCGTAGATGATCAGCGTAGCTGAAATCACCTGCCAACTGGTTAAGTGGGCATCCATCCAGTCATTCAACGGCAGGCCAAGCATAACGGACGGCATCACCGCTAGGATAACCTTTCCCCACAACGTCCAAGTTTGGTGTCGTTCTAACTGGCTTTTATTGGGCGTCCACGGGTTCAATTTGTTGAAATACAGGACAATAACTGCCATAATGGCCCCGAATTGTATCACAACCATAAACATGTTAATAAACGCAGTAGATTCGGTGAGTTTGACAAATTCGTTGGCTAAGTATAGGTGTCCAGTAGAACTGATTGGCAAAAATTCCGTAACACCTTCAATGATTCCTAGAATAATGGCCTTGATAATTTCAATCACGATGATTGCCCCCCGCTATGACTTTTGGTTCTTACTTAGTTTAAGGGGTTGCTGTAAAGACACTGTTGAGAAAAAGTAAAGGTTGTGTAAACATCATAGAAACCTATGTTGACCTTGTTTATATTTTTTAATAAAAAGGACATAATCTATCTGATGTTTTATTTGGCGCCATATGGTTGCATATGTTCTAATATAGTGGTGATTTAAGGAGCATTTACGTTTACAGTTGTACATAGCTTGTTATAAAATTTAAATAACAAAGTCTCAGGATTTATCTACCTAAGAGGGGGTTCAATAATGGTCTCATATGCACGCTTGCGTACGCGGAATCAAATAACGATGGCAATGCTGACCTTATTAAAAACTCACCGGATTGAAAACATTGAAGTTACTCAGATTTGCGAAGCAGCATTTATTAAGCGCAGTACTTTTTATCGTTATTTTCACGACAAAATTGACGTGACTCAGGCCGTTCTTGATAAGTTACTGGAAGATTGGCGAAATGATGGTAAGGAAGAGCATACAGCAGCCGATATTGCTGACTTTTTTATGAATAATTATGATGTACTATCTCATGTGAGAGTTGATCCAAACAATCGTCACTACGCTGAAAACCAGCAACTCGTACGAAACTGGCTGTTGACTCATATTTCCGAAGAAAACAAGGCGACCCCAGCAGCTTTTACTAAGATTCGTCAGCTCCACGACCCCATTTTGGCAAGTGCTTTTTTGCTGGAGGGGACGCTGGGTGTTTTAGCGCAGGCTGATTTGTCTAATCAACGTGATCGGTTGAGAATGAAAGCCTTTCTGGTTGAAGTTATTGAGGGTCTTGTTCAGCTAAAATGATGGTTTGTTAAATCGTTTTTTTAGAACCACTACCTGAAAAAACCGGGCGTTCAGTTAACATACTGAACGTCCGGTTTCTTTTGGTTACTTTGGCTGAGATACGCGGGTTAGTTTCAAGGACACCGTTAATCTTTCCGTGCGGCGTTGCAATAAACGTTAGAGCGTCACGATTTTGGTGCTAATTGCTTGAATGAAATCGCGGTCGTGCTCAGTGACCAGCATCGTCGGCTGAACGTCTTGGATGACGGTAGTGAGCTGTTCTTGGTTGAACACGTCCAGGTAGTTTAGCGGTTCGTCCCACAGATAAAGACTGGTAGGGGTGGCCAAGCTGGCCGCCAGTTCAACCTTCTTTTGCTGATCAGCCGAGAGGTGTTGGATAGGCGTTTTAAAATCGTCTCGTGGCATGCCTAGTTTCTTCAAGTTATTCAGCAGATCCTGATAACTCAAACCGCGCTTTTGCGCAAATTCAGTCAGTGTTCCCAGATTGTCCGGATAGTGCTGGCGAACCAGACTGCGCCGGGCGGTTTCCGTGAGTTGGATCTCACCGGTCACGGCACCCTTGAACCGGCCTTGAATAGCGGCGATCAAAGACGACTTACCGCTGCCGTTTGGGCCGATCAGCGCCAGACGGTCGCCACGGTTAAGTTCAAAACTGACTGGTTTGGTAAATAGCGGCTGGCCGTTATAGCTGAGCTGAACGTTTCTTACCCAAAGCAACGTTTCGTGATGGTCCGGCTGGTAGTTCATTTTCAGCGGATCGATAAATTCGACGTTTTGTAATAAGGATTCCTTATCAGTAATTGCTTTGTCCATCCGGTGTTCCAGATTCTTGGCTTTTTGCATGACCCGCGCTGAACGGGCACCGATAAAGCCGGTATCGTAGACGGCACCGCTGCCTTTTTGATGCGGATTACCGTATTTGTCGCCTTCACGGGATTGACTCCACTGACGTTTATTGGCCGCCGTTTGTTTTAGTCGGCCGATATCGTGGCGCAATTTAGCCTGTTCCGCGTATTCCGACTGGTCCTTCAGCTGCTTGGCCTGTTCGTAAGCAGAATAATTGCCTTGTGTCAGCACCAGTTGCTGCTTTTCAATCGTCAAGGTGTGGTCAGTGGCCGCGTCTAAAAAGTGCCGGTCATGAGAAATGACGATGAATCCCTGCTGGGCGTGATGTAAGTACTCAGCAATCTGGTCACGGCCGGTGATATCTAAGTGGTTCGTCGGCTCATCCAGCAGCGGAAAGCCGGTATGGCTGGCAAAGGTCGCTGCCAGCAGGACCTTCGTTTGCTCACCGCCGGATAGGCTTTCGTATGGGCGATAGAGTAGGTCGTCACTGGTATGCATCAAGGATAGCTCGCGCTGGATCTCCCACAATTCTGCCGTACTGGCTTCGGTGGCAACGGCCCAAGCATCCTGAGTGGGATCCGTGACGGGCTGTGGGAAATAGAGCGGCGTTAGCGGCATGGTAATGGTTCCCTGACCGCTGAGTTTTCCGCGAATCAAGTTTAGCAGGGTGGTCTTCCCCCGGCCGTTACGACCGGTGAGCCCTAGCTTCCAGTTACTGTCAAAGGTTAAGTTCTGATTGTTAAATAAGTTATCCTGACCAGGATAAGCAAATGTTAAATGCGTGATTTGAATGGTCGACATAATAGTGTGTCCTCCAGTTTCTTGGCGGGCACCGTGGCAGTTTTGCGGCATCAAAAAAGCACCTGAGAACAATTCTCCAGGTGCTTTGCGCATAGCTATTATGCGTTTAGGCTCGCTAGAGAAGGTCTAGGTCAGTGCCAGAACTGCGCAGTATTCCCCTGTAGTGGGAATCACGGTGCTAGGTTCTAACGGTTGACTTAGATCTTCAATGGGCGAGGCCTCCTTTTTGTTTGTGAACTTAAATTAACATGTTTCACGGGGGACTGTCAACTGCTGCGGGTTGATCAGTTAGGTTACAAGGCAGGTTTACCGAATTTCTGCCAGTGCTTAGCCAAATACTGCACGGTCAAGCTGCCGGGCTTTTTAACCAGTTCTAAAGGTTCGCCAGCAGCCACAATTTTACCGCCAGCAGCCCCGCCACGAGGCCCCATATCGATCAGGTAGTCAGCGTTTAACATCAGGTCAACATCATGGGTGATGATGAGGATCGTGGCACCGTTGATCCGTAAGCGGTCGATGATCTGCAGCAGGGTTTGAACGTCTAACGGATGCAGGCCAATCGATGGTTCATCGAAGACAAACAGAGTACCAGCCTGTTTCTTGGTGAGGTGGCTGACCAGCTTTAACCGCTGGGCTTCGCCGCCAGACAACGTTGGGGTACTTTCACCCAAGTGAAGGTAGGCAAGGCCGACTTCTTTGAGCTGCTTCAGCTGGTGTTCGATCTTGGGAACGTCTTTAAATACGGGAATGGCTTCTTCAACGGAGAGGTTCAGCAGGTCGACAATGGAGTAGCCGTGCCACTTGATCTGCTGGATCTCGTCCTTATAGCGGGCACCGTGACAGACCGGGCAGACTTCTTCCATGTCTGGCAGGTACTGAATGTCTAACGTGATATTACCCAGACCGCCGCAGTTAGGGCAGGCACCCTGCTTATTGTTGTAGGAAAAGTAGGCGATGCCGTACCCTTTAGCTTTGGCTTCCGGTAGATCAGCAAACATGTGCCGCAGGGCGTTCATGATGCTGGTGTAGGTTGCCAACGTTGAGCGGGCGTTTTTACCCACCGGACTGGCATCCACACTGACCACGTCTTGCAGATCCGTGGTTAATTCACTGACTTGCCTTGGTGATTTTTGCTGCTGCTTGCGGGCACGGATGGCCGGCACCAGCGAATCGATGATCAGACTGGTTTTACCGGCACCGGAAAAGCCGGTGATGGCCGTCACTTTATTGTCCGGAAAAGTGGCATCAACGTTGTGCAAGTTGAAGTGGTCATTGATTTTAATGTGCGTAGACCGGCCGGTGGGCTTTTTGGCAGCGTGTTTTGTTTGCAGAATATCTGAGTGACCGGAGATAAACGGGCCAATCAGTGATTTCGGATTATCTACTAGCTGCTTCGGTGTTCCTTGGGCAATCACTTGGCCACCTTCAGCGCCGGAGCCGGGGCCAATTTCGATGACCCAGTCCGCAGCGGAAATGATGTCGACTTCGTGATCCACGACCACCAGTGAGTTGCCTTGCGCGATCAGCTGCCGGAAGACGTTGATCAGCCCGTGGATATTATCAGGGTGTAGACCAATCGATGGCTCGTCTAATACATATAACACGCCGGTCGTTTCGGTCCGCAATGTTCGCGCTAACTGAATGCGTTGCAGTTCACCCGTGGATAACGTATTGCCGCTGCGGGATAAGCTGAGATATTCCAGGCCTAATTCCAGTAATGGCCGTAAATTATTATCCAGCTCAGTAAAGAGCATTTTAGCCAGCGAAGCCATGTCGTCCGGTAAGGCAGCCTTTGTATCAGCCTCCCATTTTGCTAAATCGTTCAGCTGCATATCGGCCACTTCCGCAATGTTCTTTCCGCCCACTAGCTGCTTCAAGCGTTCCGGATTAAGGCGTGAGCCGTGGCAGGTAGGGCACGTTGAGAAATGGTAAAACTGATTGATTCTCGCAATCGACCGTTCACTGGTAACCGATTCCAGTGAATCTTCAACCGCGGCATAGGCGTTTTCGTACAGCGCGTTGTCCATGTGAAAGACCCGGCCGGTACCGGAGCTGATGTTGACCGGATGAGTTTGCTTCTTGCCGTGGAGCACGATGTCTTTTTCCTTATCCGTGAGGTCCTTGTACGGGACGTCGGTGCGAACACCTAACGTTGCCACGACCTTTGGCATGAAGTTTCGACCAGGTAGGTGCCAGGATGCAACCACCCCTTGATCGATGGTCAGGTTCTCGTCACCGATGAGTCTGGATTCATCCAGTTTCCGAACAACACCTAATCCTTTACAAGTGGGGCAGGCGCCAGTGGAATTGAAGGAAAAATCTTCGGCACCGTTGGCCATGAAGCGCACACCGCAGGTTGGACAGGTGATCATCCCCATGTCGTCGCCAGACAGATCCATTTTCTGAGCAATTGCGATAGTTGGCGGAATTCGGTGGCCATTGGGACAGACCACGGAGCCTAACCGGGAAAAGATGAGCCGGACAACGTTAAAGGTTTCGGTCAACGAGCCAACTGTAGACCGTTCCGATGGGATACTTGGCCGTTGACGCAGAGCCAATGCTGACGGAATGTGTTTAACAGATTGTACCTGAGACTTCTTATTCTGCGCAATTCGCCGCCGGGTATAGGTGGATAGCGCATCTAAGTACCGCCTGGAGCCTTCGGCATAGAGAATTCCCATGGCGAGGGAACTCTTACCGGATCCGGAAGGCCCAGAGATAGCGACAAACTTATTTAACGGGATATCAACATCGATATTTTTCAGGTTATTGACGTTACCGCCGCGAACTTCAATATGATCAATTGGTTGAACCACATGAGCACCTGACTTTCTGTTAATTGAATGGTTCTATTTTAACCTAAAATTGATTTTGATTAAAACGACGAATTTGACAGTGTTAAACATAAATCAATAATAATAGTTAATATAAAATAATTATTATCATATTTGTGGCGTTACCAGTTTAAAATTTGCTATGCTGGAATTATAGAAAAATGATAGTCAGTTAAGTCGATAAGGAGGTATTACTATGGGTTTATTATGGTCACTCATTGTTGGCGCTATTATTGGCGCAATTGCAGGAGCAATCACTAACCACGGTGCCGCCATGGGCTGGATTTCTAACATTGTTGCCGGATTGATCGGTGCGTGGATCGGTCAGGCATTACTAGGTACCTGGGGTCCAAGCTTAGCTGGGATGGCGCTGATTCCTTCGATTATCGGCGCTGTCATCCTAGTCTTAATTGTTTCGGTAATCTTTGGATTACGAAAAGATGATGCCTAAGAAAGGTGGCTGATATTATGGATGCCATTCAATCAGTATTTAAATTCATGGTTGCCAGCACGTTGATCGTCGGCGGAGTTTTGGTCGGCGGTACGGTGTTCGCCGCTAAAAAAGTGGATACGATCGGTGATGCGATTCAAAAGAAATTACATCGCTAGTCAAAGAATAAGAGCCGCACTTTGAGGGTGCGGTTTTTGTTTTGAAAAAATTCTGGTGGTAAAATAAAAGCGAAATCGGGTTCGCGGCGGGGTTGCTTGACAAGCCCAGCAAAGTTATAAATGCAACTGAATAACGGTTCTGTATCAGAAATCTAGAAAAATTCTAAATTGCTCTTTAAATTAGAATGATTACATTGTACAATGAACTTGTAGCAAATTCTAAGGAGGTTTTCGAACATGAGTTTAGTAGGAAAACAGATTGAAGAATTTAAGGCAAAAGCTTACAAAAAGGGCGATTTCATCGATATTTCCGATGCAGATTTAAAGGGACACTGGAGCGTTGTGATGTTTTATCCAGCTGACTTTTCATTTGTCTGCCCAACCGAATTGGAAGATTTACAAGATCAATACGAAACGCTACAAGGTTTAGGCGTTGAAGTTTACTCCGTATCTGAAGATACCCACTTTGTCCACAAGGCATGGCATGACGAATCCGATGCCGTTGGCAAGTTGCAGTACGCGATGATTGGTGACCCATCTCACCAATTGGCCAAGATGTTCGACGTCTTCGATGAAGAAGCCGGTCTCGCTCAACGTGGGACGTTCATCTTGGACAAGGACGGCGTGGTTCAATCCCTTGAAATTAACGCTGACGGAATTGGCCGGAACGCTTCTGAATACATTGACCGCATCAAGGCTGGCCAATACGTTGAATCCCACCCAGGTGAAGTATGTCCTGCTAAGTGGAAGGAAGGTTCTGAAACCTTAACACCAGGCCTCGATCTTGTAGGTAAGATTTAATGTTAGATGATCAATTAAAACAACAGCTGAGCAGTTATTTACAGTTACTTCAGCAGCCAGTGGTCTTTACGTTAGATGCTGGTCACTCGGCAAACGGTACGAAGGTCCGCGACTTCTTAAACGAGGTCGTGTCTTTGTCGCCAAAGCTGTCAATCGCTGAAGGGTCACTGAAACGGCAGCCCAGCTTCACGGTGGACGCTAAGGACGCGGCACCTTCCGGCATTACCTTCGCAGGAATCCCGCTGGGTCACGAATTCGAGTCCTTTGTTTTGGCAGTTTTGCAGGTTTCCGGTCACGCACCAAAGATTTCAGAGAAGGTCCGTCAACAAATCGAGGCGATTGATCAGGACCTCCACTTTGAAACCTTTGCCAGCTTGAGCTGTCATAACTGTCCAGACGTGGTTCAAGCGTTAGATATTATGAGTCTGCTGAATCCGCACATTACCCATACCATGATCGAAGGCGGGATGTTCCAAGACGAAGCAGAAGCTAACGATATTATGGCCGTACCAACCGTCTTCTTAAACGGTGAAGAATGGCATAACGGTCGGGCAACGTTGGAACAGCTGGTTAACAAGGCCCAGGGGAAAGCCGCTGTGGCCGCGGTTAACGATGACGTTTCCGACAAAGTCTATGATGTTTTGATCATCGGTGGCGGACCAGCTGCCGGTTCAGCCGCAATCTATTCGGCTCGCAAGGGCTTATCCACCGCGGTAGTTGCTGACCATATTGGCGGCCAGCCTCTTGAAACAGTGGGCATCGAGAATTTGATCGGTACCGACTACATCGAGGGTGAACAGCTGATGCAAAACATTCAAGCTCAGATGACTAAGTACAACGTGACGTTGATCGACGGTCAAACAGTGACTGGCCTTACTGACGGATCACCCGTTCAAGTTCAGCTAAAGGGTGACACTACCCTGAAAGGCCGGACGGTGATCATTGCAACTGGTGCGCACTGGAAGAATGTCGGTGTTCCGGGTGAAGATGAGTTCCGCAATAAGGGTGTTGCCTATTGTCCTCACTGTGATGGTCCGCTTTACAAGGGCAAGAACGTCGCTGTTATCGGCGGTGGTAACTCCGGTGTAGAAGCCGCAATCGACTTAGCCGGCATTGCCAAACACGTTTCCGTTCTTGAATTTGGACCGAAGATCTCAGCGGATGCCGTGCTGGTGGAAAAGGCTCAATCCTTGGATAACGTTGACCTGATCACCAATGCGCAAACTACTCGTATCGAAGGCGATGGCAGAGTCAACGGTTTGGTCTACACAGATCGTTCAACTGGTGACTCTAAGTCATTAGCCGTTGATGGGATCTTTGTTCAGATTGGCTTGGTTCCTAACACGGGCTGGTTATCTGAATGCCTTGATATGGATAAGCAAGGGCAGATCATCGTCAACGACAAGGGCGCTACCAGCCTTGCAAACGTCTTTGCTGCTGGTGACTGCACCAACTCCTCGTACAAGCAGATCATTATCTCCATGGGTTCTGGTGCTACCGCTGCCCTGGGTGCTTTTGATGCACTTGCACGTGAGGTTACGGTTAACGCTTAATTTCATACTTTAAAATTTAAGTCATGGGTTACTTTCTGTTGGAAGTAGACCATGGCTTTTTATTGTCACCTTCGGCGCCTGTGCTTTGGTCTGTTGTGGGGACCGGCAAAAGCCGCTGTCTTTTGCCTCGCATTTAAGCCACGCTAAACCCGCGCGTCTTAAATGTCGTCCCGTGTTGTAAGATTGGGAAAGTACGCCCAATCTAACAACACCTACACAACTGACCAAAGCACAGGCGTCTACGGTTAATTTCATACTTAAAGTTTAAGCTGTTGGCTGCTTTCTGCTGGAGGTAAGACCGTGACTTTTTTATTGCCCCTGTGACGCCCGCGTTTGGACCTGCTTTGGGGACCGGCAAAAGCCGCTGTCTTTTACCTCGTATTTAAGCCACGTTAAACCCGCGTGTCTCAAATGTCGTCCCGTGTTGTAAGATTGGGAAAGTACGCCCAATCTTACAACACTTTCACAACTGACTGAAGCACAGGCGCCTTCGGTTACTTAGTGATTAATAGCTACAAAAATGTCGGTTGTGGTTGAGTCCACAATCGGCATTTTTGTATTGAATATTAATTACAATGATTTGATTTGCGTCATTACGCCTTGCGGTACTTTTAGCTCAGCACCCTTGATGGCATCGTCAATGTAGCTGGCTTTGCTTGCACCTAGCAGAGCAGTGGTGATGCCTGGAATTGAGAGGACACCAGCGAATGCCAGCTGTGACATTGGGGTACCAGTTTGATCTGAAATGGTCTTTAACTTTTCAACGGCTTGCTGATCAGCATCGTTGAAGTATTCCTTAATCAGCGGTTCGCCTTGGGCAGCACGGCTGCTGCTCGGCATGGCACCGTTTAGATATTTGCCAGTGAGAACGCCACGCGCTAGTGGGCTATAAGCCAAGAAACCAACGTGCGAGCGCTGAGCCAGCTTTAAGACGTTTTGGTCATCGTGTTTGCTCAGAATGTTATAGCGGTTCTGCAATGATGTGATTGGGTTCAAACGACGATCCTTGACGATACTGAGCGCTAATGCTAACTGGTCTTCGGTATAGTTGGAAACGCCGTAGTAGCGAATTTTACCGTCATCCACTAAGCCGCTAAGAGTGGTTAACGTTTCTGCCAGCGGGGTGTCATTATCAAATAAGTGGGCCTGGTATAAATCGATGTGATCGGTTTGCAGGCGTTCCAATGAAGAATCAATCTGCTGGAGAATGTGTTCCCGTGACAAAGATGGATTGCTCATGACCGGATTGGTGTTAGAGCCAACCTTAGTTGCCAGAACGATCTTTGACCGGGCACCAGGGTTGTGACTGAGCCAGTTACCAATGATGGTTTCAGAAGTGCCGTCACCATACGCCGGTTTCTCGTCTTGCCCAGGGCCGTAGTAGTCGGCGGTGTCAATTAAATTAATGCCGCTGTTAACAGCGTGATCCAAGATGGCGTCTGAATCGGCTTCCGAAATCCAGCGGCCAAACGCCATGGTACCTAAACCGATTTGAGAAACCTTTAAGTTACTGTTTCCTAATTTTACTTTTTCCATGTATACACTCCTATTTTTCGGGTTTATCAGCAGAAACAGAGATGTCACGAAGCCGTTTAAAATCAGCTAAGGACTTCGTGTATTTATCAATTGCCATGTCGGATGCAAACTTGCCTAGAGGTAGGCGCAATGGCAGCTGATCGTAGTTGTTAGTGACTTGATCGTAAATGATTTCAGCAGCTGCATCTGGGTCACCGGCTTCATGGTGCGCAGTGGCATTATTTTGCTTAATGGATGCCGCAAATTGCTGGTAATCCGGTGAAGTTGGCACCGTCTTTTGTGAAGAACGGCCAGCCCAGTCGGTACGGAAACCACTTGGTTCAATCAATAAAACTTTAATGTTTAAGTCTTTAACTTCCTGTGCCAATGATTCACTCAACCCCTCAACGGCGTATTTGGTACCGTTGTAAAACGATAAGGTTGGAAATGAGTGGAGGCCGGCAATTGATGATAAGTTGACGATGGCACCGCTGCGTTGCTTGCGCATGGTAGGCAATACCGCACGAGTCATATCGGCTAAGCCCCAAACGTTCACGTTGAACATGTATTGAACGGCATCCCGATCACTTTCTTCAAAGGTGCCGAAGTAACCTAAACCGGCGTTGTTAACTAGCACATCGATGCTGCCGAAGCGGTCGTTGACCTGTTTAACGACTTGGTCGATTTCATCTCGCTTGGTCACATCTAACGTGAGTTTTTGAATCTGACCGTGATCGTATTGATCGAGGTAGTCCAGTTGATCGGTGTGCCGAGCAGTTGCCACTAAGTTTAGATCCGGTTTCTGTGCCAATAGGGTTGCTAAAGAGCGGCCAAAACCCGTTGAAGTTCCTGTGATAAGCCATGTTTTATTTGCCATAAAATAAGTACTCCTTTTTGTTTTTACTTCTATTCTAGTTCTTTTCATGTGAATGAGAGTCATTCGCCATCTAATTTTGATAATTCAGTGAGGAGCGATGCCTTGATTGGTTCGATTACTGCTGGATTATAGACATCATAGAAGATGCAGTTGTGAAATTGAGCAGCGGGTTCGATACCCACGTAACGGAAAGTAACGTTCAGTGGTTTGAGTAGATCAGCAACTGTGAGGCCTTCTGTCAGCGGATTGTCCGGTGCGTAAGTTTCGGGAACGGCCGCTAGGGTGGTGACGTAGCCGAAGTGTTTACCAGTCATTAACGGAACTGGCTGGGCATTTTCATCCGCATCGTAAAAAACGTGCAGTGCGAAAACGTCATCTAAGTAGCGTTTCAGTCCCCACGGCACCGCGTACCAGTAGAGGGGAAAATACAGCAGGATCAAGTCAGCCCAGCGGAACTTTTCGGCTTCTTCGCTGGCCTGATAATCCGTGACAGCAGTGTATTTAACCTGGTGATGCTGAGTTAATTTTTCGCGGCTGATGGCCACTAGTGTCTGGGTTAATTTACCACCCGCATCGGGGTGCGGCGTGTACCCGTTGATCAGTAAAATATGCATCGAATGTCGGCTCCCTTCTTGATAATCATATCATGATTAGGCCGTTGATTAACGGTGAAAGGCTTGTACGGATTTAGTAGCGATTTGGTAATTTCACCCTGTCACTTGCATTTTACAAAAATCAGGTTATAATTTTAATTAATATTTAATGTCGGACTTACAATCAAGTAGCACTTTATCTGGGTGTCAGGAAGTTGGCGGTTGCTGCGAGTCAATCAGGGTGAAGTTGACGAAATACGTAGACGTCGGCAGTGGTTACCGCTAGAATCCATTATCTTCTGGTGAGTGGTGTACAGTAATGTGCACAATTTGGGTGGTACCACGGTAGAGTCTGATCGTCCCTGTTGCAATTAAATGCAATGGGGGCGATTTTTTTATTGGGGAGAAGGTATTGTGATGAGAACAACCAGCGGCGGGATGACGCGATATTGATCGACCAGAAAAGATGCCGTTAACAAACAACTAAAAGGGAGATCAACGTTATGCAAAAAATCAAATTAAGTTTAAGAGAAGCCATTGTGATGTTAGTGATTATTTTGGCCATCATGGGAACTGGGGTGATCGGTTTTGGGCTGTCACCACAAGTACCCGTTTTATTAGCCATTACCGTGACCATCTTTTGGGCGAAATTCAAAGGCCTTTCATGGGATGACATTAATCACGGTATCAAAGACGGGATCGATAAAGGAATCATTCCCATCGTGATCTTTATTTTAATTGGGGCGATGATCAGTACCTGGATCGCTGCCGGGACCATTCCCACGTTGATGGTGATTGGGTTTAAGGCCATCAGCGCGCAGTGGTTCCTGCCCACCGTCTTTCTGGTTTGTTCCTTAGTTGGTGCCGCTGTAGGGAGCTGTTTCACGGTGGTTTCCACTGTGGGGATTGCCTTCTTCGGTATCGGTGTTACCATGAACTTTAACCCAGCCCTGGTTGCCGGGGCGGTTATTTCCGGCGGGGTCTTTGGTGATAAGTGCTCACCATTATCCGAAACCAACAACTTAGCTGCGGCAGTTGTAGATACGGATTTGTTCGATCACATGAAGACCATTCTGTGGTCCACGGTGCCAGCTGCGGTCATTTCCACCGTGGTGTTTGCTCTTCTCGGTTTCGGCCACAACCACGCTGACTTTGCGAAAATTAATACCACGGTTGCCGCTTTATCACAGGACTTCCACATTTCGTGGGTGGCACTGATCCCAATCGTTTTGGTATTTGTCTGTGCCGGCTTTAAGATGGCGGCGATTCCGACCATGCTGTTAAACGTGCTGGTTTCAGCTGTGATGATGTTTATCAATAATCCGCAGCTCAGCGTTACCAAGGCTAGTAACATCATCACTAACGGTTTTGTTGCTAAGACGTCCAATTCAGAAGTTAACTTGTTATTATCACGAGGCGGGATCGTCAGCATGATGCCTACTGTGGCACTGATTGTTTTGACGCTGTCATTAGGTGGCCTGCTGGTAAACTTCGGTTTGGTCAGTGCTGTGATGACCCCGTTATCTGCTCACCTTAACTCTCACGGTAAATTAGTTTCTGCTGCTTTAGCTGCCTGCATCGGCATCAACATTTTCGTCGGTGAGCAGTTTCTTTCCATTATTTTACCTGGACGGTCATTTAAACGGGCTTTTAATAACGGCGGCCTAGAAAACTCGGCGCTTGGTCGGACGCTGGAAGATGGCGGGACCGTACTGAACTACCTAGTTCCTTGGGGCGTTGGCGGGGTCTTCATTGCCAACACGTTGGGAGTGCCAACCATGTCATACCTGCCCTTCGTCTTCTTTAGTCTACTGTGCCCAGTGATGTCTCTGATCAGCGGCTTTACGGGTATTGGCCTGCACGTGACGTCAAAACGGGTCGAGGTAAAAGCGGAACAGTAAAGCGCTGTCAATTTAACTGACTTTTCGGGTGATAAATGGTAGACTGATGGTTAGAGACAAGAAAGGACGGATGACTCATGGCAGTAAACTTAACCAAAGAAGAACTGAAGCAATATGATGGCAAGGATGGTCATAAGGCGTATGTTGCAATCGACGGTACGATCTATGATGTGACGGATGTGGATGCTTGGAAGAACGGTGAGCACCATGGCAACGTCGCGGGTAAGGACCTGTCGGAGGTCATCATGACTGCACCGCATAAGAAGTCAGTACTGGCCAAGTTACCGGTTGTTGGTAAATTGGTTTAAAAATAATAGCAATTCATTCAAATAGCTTGGATGCCTTCGTGTTACAGATTGGCTCCAAGCTATTTTTGAATGTTGAAAGAAAGTTTGGTCGAGTCATCTAATTAAGGTAAAATGAAAGTAATCAATTCTACTCGCGGAGGTGTTCAAATGACCATATCCAAGAAATCGTTTATCTGGAGCAGTGTCGTGGTCGCGCTTTTTTTAGCCTGCCTGGTTTACCCAGGGCAGATTTTTGGGGCTATCGGCAAGTTGCTCTCGGTGCTTAACCCTTTGATATTAGGCGGCGTCATGGCTTATGCGGTTAACCTGCTGTCCCGTCAACTGGAAAAGTGGCTATGGCCGCGCGCTGATCAAAAATGGGCACAGGGATTGCGGCGTCCGCTGGCAATCCTGTTGGCCTTACTGATTATCGTACTGGTGATTGCCGGTGTCATGCGGTTAGTAATTCCACAATTTATCGATGCCATCAACAGTTTCTTTAAGACCTTACCAAGTACCGTTAATGATGTCACGCACTGGCTGAATCAAGTGGATCATAACCATACCATTAGTCAGCGATTCACGGATGCCACGTCTTCATTTAACTGGCAGTCGATTGAATCTAAGGCAACGAAGTATCTGACTGCAGGGGCTTCCGGTATCTTTAGTTCCACCATATCCATTTTCACCAACATTTTTTCTGGACTGCTGAACTTTGTCCTAGCTTTTGTTTTTTCAATTTATCTGATCAGCGGTAAAGAAAAAATTGGTGGCTGGCTAAACCGGCTGATGGATGACTTTTTACCAAACAAGTTCGTTGTAAAAACGCACTATGTGCTGCGTGTGACGGACAAGATGTTTTCTAGCTTTATCGCCGGACAGGTGTTGGAGGGCTTCATTCTGGGTACGCTATGTACGCTAGGGATGATGGTTTTTCAATTTCCAGACGCATTATCAATTGGTGCGTTGGTTGGTGTCAGTGCCCTGATCCCAATGATCGGTGCTTGGATCGGTGGGGTCGTTGGTTTTGTGCTCATCGCCGTATCATCACCGATTCAAGCCATTTTATTCGTTGTCTTCATTGTGATCCTTCAGCAAATTGAAGGTAATCTGATTTACCCAAGAGTAGTGGGCGGTACCATTGGGCTGCCAGGCATCTTAGTGTTAGCCGCAATTACTGTTGGCAGCGGGCTGTCTGGCATCGTTGGCATGATGCTAGCGGTACCCGTGACGGCAACGTTATATCGGTTGATGCGGAACGCAACCTTTAAAAAAGAGGGTATTTTGAAAGAATAGGGTTAGAGCAAAGGTGCCAGGACGATTTTCGTAATCATCCTGGTGCCTCTTTTTGCTGGTTAATTTTACGTAGCCTAATCGCGTTCTGCAACTCAGATGCCTGCCGTGTAAGCAAATTAAAAAGGCACAGCCCCCAAAATCAGGGCTGCACCTTTTCAATTCACTTACACTCTGGCATCTACCCGAGTTGCTCCACGCACTCTAGTTAAAATGCCGCCAATCCTCATCCAACAGGTATCTAGCAACAAACAAACCAAGCGGCAGGAACAAAATGATCAGTGCCGCACGCGTTAACCACAGCGCCCCGTCACCAATTTCGTTTAAGCCAATGTAGTAAATTCCGCGGTAAATATAAAGCCCCGGCACCATAATGACGATTGAAGGGACCGTTAACGAAATCCGTGGATAACCAACTTTTCGGTTGATCGTGGATGCTAACAGTCCAGCTACCAACGCACCGCAGAAAGCGGCAGCCGGTGCGGGAATGGTGTGAAAGTCGACCAATTCCAGCCGTAATGTGTTGGCAACCGCACCTATAAGGCCAGACGTGATCGCCATTTTCTGCGAACTGTTAAACATCATGGAGAAACCGTATACCCCAAAGAAACTTGCCGGTAACCGTAAGAATAATAGCCAAAACGGGCTTAGTCCCAGTGAAATAAAGTCTTCCGGCTGGAAGTGAATGATCAATGCAATCAGCCAGCCGCAGAGCGTAGCAACACCGGTGATCATGATGGCGTAAGTCAGACGTTCCAGCCCCGAACGCATATCCAGTTTTGATAAATCCAAGAAACTGGTAATAAAGGGGAAACCAGGGATCACGAACAACATGGCACCGATGTACCCAGCTTCGTGATTACCAGCAATTGGCAAAAATACTTGCAGACTTTTAAATGCCGTAAAGTAGACAATTTCAGCTATGCCGACACTGATAGCAATGCCCGAAATAGTGGACAGCTTGCGCTTCCCCATTTCACCACGTACCCAGTTCCCAATACCGGCACCGATGAACGTGCAAAACATTTCAATCCAGCCGCCGCCCAGTAAAAAAATAAATGACGCACAGGCAATGGCAGCTGCCAGGCCCTTCATAATGGGAGAATAGTGACCTGGTGTTTTTTGAATTCCGTCTAGTTGATGGTGCAATTGCTGAATCGTTAATTGCGCGTATTTCTGACCGAACTGTCTGACAAACGTTTCTAACACGAAGAGCTTGTCCGTATTCACACCCGTATTTGGCAGCGCCAGAATTTGCGAGTAACTGTGGCCTGCATCAAAACAGGTGAAGTTAATCGTTGTTAAGCCGATATCAGCAGAACAAGTTAAATTAAGTACGCGAGCAACGGTGTTCATCGCATCGCGGACACGCCACGCCCCAGTACCGCAGGAAAGCATCATAATGCCGATCCGGCCCACGATCGATGCACGGGCTTTGACTCGTGCCTGCTTGATGGGCGTATCTTGGTTCGGTGCAAAATCTTTCCAGTGAATCGCCATATGATGCTGGTCTGATGGGACCAGATTTGTCGATTGTTCTCCTTCTTCAGTCACCTGATAAAAACCTCCAAATAATTAGACTTCCTATATTATAAGCATGGGTAGTCGTTTTCCACAAGGGTCGCAATGTATGGTATCGTAGTAATGAGTAAGAGCGAAGGGAGCAGATGGCATGACGACAAAGGAAAAAATCATGGCAGCAACGAAGCAGCTCGTTGTTTCACAGCCGTTTGATAAAATTACGGTGACAACGATCATGGCAGTGACCGGCATGCGTCGGCAATCATTCTACGACCATTTTCGTGATAAATACGACGTGCTGGCTGAAATTTATTCAACCGAGGTCAAAGACGCTGTGAAGTACTGCGGCAATTATCAATTTTGGCCGCAAACTTTGCTGGCGATGCTGACTTACTTTGATCATAACCGGGATTTTTACCAAAATGTTCTGAAGCTGGATGTTCAAAACGCACCTGAAGAGGTTATTGTCACTCATTTAAAGACGATGGTCGGTCAAATTTTTACCAGTCTCGGTCAGGTTGAAAAGATTAGTATTGATACCAGTTACTGCGAATTCCTGCAAAAAACGTTGGGCGGCACGCTGTTTCTTTCATTAAAGGATTGGCTCTATCACCAGGATAACGTCGACCTGCAGCAGGAATATCAGTATTTAAAGGCATACTTAGAAGATGGCATCAACGGTTTTCTATTACGGACCAAGCGCATTGACAGTTATCAGAAACGTACCGAGATTGCCTAGTGCTGACGTTCATTATTGACAAAAACAAGTTGGTCAGCAGTTGACCGGTCACTATCAAAGTGCCAGTCCGGATGATCAAAATGAGTCACGGCGGACACGTCATGAACATTGTTTTCGGCTAAATAGCGTACCATTTCGCCACGGGCCATTTTGGCTAACGTGGCTTTTATTTTTAATTTGCCGTTAACTTCTGAACCAAACACGACGTTAATCATGCGGTCATTAGGTTGCAGGAAGGGGGTAATCGTTTTGGCGTACTCCTGTGAAGCCAGGTTGAGTACGGGGCCATCATTGAAACGTAACGCCTGGTATAGGCGGTTCCCCCAGAATTCATACAGGTTGCGGCTGCCTGCGACCTGTATGGCAGACTGCATTTCCAATCGGTAAGGAACAACACCGTCAAACGGCCGTAAGATACCGTAAAAACCAGAGAGAATTCGCAAGTTGGCTTGGACATAAGCGAGGGCGGGAGCGGTGAAAAGATCCGGCGCCATGTATTGGTACTGGATGCCGGTGTAACCAAGGATGGCTGGTGTGAGCTGGGTATCTAAATCCAACTCTTGTAACCAGGTGTAGTTGGGTCGCGCGAGTTTATCGCTGCAATGCCACATGGCTTTAGCCTGTTCATAGGTGAACGTCCGCATTTTTTTAAGAACTTGGCGAGTTTCTTCTATATATACAGGTAATCCTTGAATATCAAAGTCGTTAGTATTCACGACCATTTTTTTAGTTGGGGCAATAATAATTTTCATAAGCGCCTCCCAAAGAGAAATTAAGCTGTTGTAAACGGCTATGATTCCTAGCTTAATGGAGTTTCACCAGAGATGCAATATGAAGTAGACTTGTCAATTTATTGAGAAAAAACAAAAAAATTGGGAAAAAAGTCTTGCACAATTGAATATTCCGTTGTATGATGTTTCTTGTCATAAAGATTTGAAACGAAAATTATATAAAAATGCTCAGCACTAGAGATCAACAGTACATTCTAGTGACACGACCCGGACAGGAGAGAGACCTGGCCGGGTCGTTGTCGTTTCTGGAGTAATTTTATTAATGACGTTTCGCCTTAATCATCCTTTTGGTTTGAATATTTTCAAATCCCTCATGAGTTGATTCCCCCCAATCAACTCATTCTGATGAAAAATCAGAGACCCCCAGTAATCTATACGATTGCGAGTGAAATTATACCGTTTGTATAATGGATCAAAATTCAGGCAGTGCGTTTATCAGTAAACCAGTAGTTCAGGATTTGTAGATGTCTCCTACAAAACATGAATGAGGATTAAGTCGTGATGAAGCATTGAAAAGGTAAGGATATTTCATTTCTAATTAAAAAACGGCTACTAGTTATTAGTAGCCGTTTTTTGTACGCCAATTTAGTTTTGCCAGCCTCAGCCAAATAGGACACATATTGATATGTGTATATAAAAAGAACATACTTCTGATTTTTTTTGAAAAAGAGCAACTTTTTTAAAAAATATTATGTGTAAATGAAACTGTTTACATTTTAAAATGTCAAGTCAATCGAACGGCTGATAAAGCTTGCTAAGATAGGCTTTATTGACAAAAAGTAAGCCGTTATAATAAATTCATAAATCCGTTTTCATAAATTTTCCCATTTAAAATTTGCTATTGTATTCTGAAAAGCCTGATGGTATAGTCATTTCTATTGCGTTGGTTATTGGGGGTCAATAATCAACATCGGGAACAATGATTTAATTTTCATAGCATCAAGGTTTGGTAATTTTATTATGACAAGCACGACTCTCTCTCGTGCGTTATATTTTTGGAGAATTTTTAAGAAAAAGCTGATAGTCGAGACACTCTAGAATTTAAGGAGACTTATCAGTATATATGAATAATCGTTTAATGGGTAGTTTATTAACATTTGTCGCTGTCGTTGCAGGTTTGAGTTTTGCTACACCCAGTCACGCAAGTGCTAAGATCGTTACTGACGCCGATGCTACGGCAGCCGTCAAATCTTCAGTTAGTTTAGGAACTGCTGAATCCGACGGTGGCGCCGCTACCGGTAAAGCTAGTTTGACACCAGCCGCTAAGCGTTGGTCAACAACCACTATTACCTACAAGATCGCCAGCGGTTCAAGTTATTACAAGTCCGTTTGGAAGAATGCCGTTAAAGTTTGGAACCGCAGTGGTGTTGTTAACTTGGTTCCGACTTCTGGCAAGGCTGACATTACTTTATCAACTAGTAATTCACCAGTTAAAAATGATGCCACCGTTGGGATCACTTACTCGTCATACTACAACAACAAAACAATGAACAACTTGGCTGTTCTAGCAAGTGCCAAGTCATACGTCTACAGGAACGTGGCTAACCGTTACCACTATTCAAAGGGTGAACGGACGAACGTTGCTGAACATGAATTAGGCCACGCTTTAGGTTTGGAACATAACGTTGGTAAGCACAGTGTCATGTATTACGCTACGCGGGATCAATCCGTTTCAAAACCTGACATTAATGGTTTAGTACACAGTTACCGTTAATAAAAAAATTAAATTAGAAGTGAAATATCCATTCCGGGGGGAATGGATATTTTTTTGGCTCAAATGTCGGGTTAATTTTAGTGAATTCATCAAGAGATAGTCACTATTGAAAAGTCACCGTGAAGAGAAAGCAAAAGTTAAAAGTATCAGCTGAGAATAGAACATATATAATGATATGTCTTATATTTAGACACTTTTTGAACATTTTTGAGAAAAATAAAATCTTTTTACAAAACAACATTTGTAAATGAAACTGTTTACATCTTAAAACTTAAAGGGAAATCAACGCGCACTTAAGCCTGTCAAACTAGGATTAAGCGCCTAAAATTTTGTCGTTATAACATCTTCATAAATCCGCTTTCATTATTATTATAAAAAATTAACTGCCATTGTATTTCTAAAACCCTGGTGTTATAGTCATTTTCGTTGCGTTGGTTATTGGGGGTCAATAATCAGCATTGGGAACAACGATTACATTTTCATCAGCATCATGGTTAAGCAATTTTATTATGACAAACACGACTCTCTCTCGTGCGTTATATTTTTGGAGAATTTTTAAGGAAAAGCTGATAGTCGAGACACTCAGGAATTTAAGGAGACTTATCAGTATATTATGAATAATCGTTTAATGGGTACTTTATTAACATTTGTCGCTGTCGTTGCAGGTTTGAGTTTCGCTACACCAAGTCACGCAAGTGCTAAGATTGTTACTGACGCCGATGCCACCGAAGCCGTCAAATCTTCAGTTAGTTTGGGAACTGCTGAAGCTGACGGTGGTGCCGCTACCGGTAAAGCTAGTTTGACACCGGCTGCTAAGCGCTGGTCAACTACTACCATTACTTACAAGATCGCCAGTGGTTCAAGTTACTACAAGTCCGTTTGGCAAAATGCCGTTAAGACCTGGAACCGCAGCGGTGTTGTTAACTTAGTTCCGACTTCTGGCAAAGCTGACATTACATTGTCGAACAGCAATTCACCAATGGGTAAGAATGATTCAACTGTTGGGATTACTTACTCGTCTTACTATAACAACAAGAATATGAACGGTTTGTCTGTTTTGGCCAGCGCCAAATCATACGTCTTCACTAACGTTGCCAACCGTTACCACTATTCAAAGGGCGAACGGACGAACGTTGCTGAACATGAATTAGGCCATGCCTTAGGATTGGAACATAACGTGGGCAAGCACAGTGTGATGTATTACGCTACGCGTGATCAATCCGTATCAAAACCCGACGTTAATGGTTTAGTTCACAGTTACCGTTAATAAAAAAATTAAATTAGAAATGAAATATCCATTCCGGGGGGAATGGATATTTTTTTGTTTTTAAATTGCTGGTGAGTTCAGTCATTTTCAGCCACCCAGTTAAATAGTTCAGTGAGACTATCAGTGATGTCAGTGAGTATCTCGTGGGCGTCAAACGTATTTGTTATCCAGGACGAAACGGTTAATCTAATTTTAGACGTTGAGACACTATAGTAAATCCCATACCCATCAGAACTGCGGGGAGCAGTTAAAAAACTATCAACGATTGACATTGGAATACTAGCCGTTGAAAAAAGGGGTGTCACTAATTGGTTCAAAAAAGGTGAATTAAAGAATGCTGCCGCCTCGGGAAAAGCTGCCTCACCGCCATTCTGTCTCATCATGTCATGCATTCCCAAAAGATGGCGCACAATCCCCATTCCGGTTTGACCAAGACCGATCCGTTCATTATAGGCGGAGACGGCGTGGTCAAATAATTGTCTGACAGTCACGTCACGCTGGCCGTCTCCGAAGGCTTGAATAAAGCGTTTCATTTCGAAACTAACCGTGGGCATCTCGTCAGTTCGCCCTTGGTAAAAATGACGTAAAGAAACCGTTTGAGTGATGTTTTGCCAGCCACCGGTCGCACGGTATTCGGCTAAGGCTAAACCAATCTGAATAAAAGCGTCTGGGTTGATAGTCAGCTCTTCCAGTTGAGCAGTACCCAAATCTGAAATGGTGGTCGTTGCCGAAGTCAGTTGATTTGCAATTTGGGCGTTTTGCCGGCTGGCTTCACTTAGTGCAGTCTTGGTATCCAAATCTAACTGCCATTCAAGCTGCTGAAAGTGCGGCTTACCTTTACTATCCCATTGATCAGCCGGCTGACTTAAGTGTGCAACAACCGAATCAGTTAGACGTAAAGCCTGGGCTGTATCAATTTGGCTGTGTTCGAAGGCAAAGCCAATATTAGTGTTGGCACTGACGAACACTTGGACCGTTTTATCGAAGAATCGATCCTGAGAGCCGAGAAGGGCTGACTGTGCCGTTAGCGGCTTATCAGAGTCTTGTAGGGTTAAAACTAATAAACTATTGCTGATACGGGTCAAATTATCCCGATTAAGCTTGTTTGTTGTTAACTGTTGCCTCAATTTGGCAGCTGTGGTGCGTGGCAATCCGGTATAAGCACCAGTAAAAACCGGATCCGTGGCAGTATTTTGAATGATTGCAATGAGTGCTTCAGTCAATGAACGCAACGTAGACACCCGACCAGCGTGGTCAATCAGCCGAACCTGATAGAAGGTTTGACGATAAATGACGGTGGCTTCGACGTTCGTTAACGTTTGGCGGGTTTTCTGCAGTAAGTCATGTTGGCAGCCAGGTTGACGCTGCGTACGAAATAGACGCTGATACGTACTCATATCCAAAGGCTGACCGTTTAGACCGGTTTCTAGTGGTGCATCTCCTGAGGCATACGCTAGATATTGATCCGCGAAGTTTTGCAGCAGTTTAGCTGCCATCGTGATTTGATCCAGGTTCGGTAACTGAGCTGGAGAGACGGTAAGGGCAAAGTTGGAGGTGCACTGTAATGGCTTTCGATTGATCAGATAATGATGGCGTAGGATGGGTGTTAGCCAACTGGCATTGGTTTCGACCCATTGCTGTTTCAACAGGGACTGTAATTCGGGGGCATCGCTTTTTTGAAAATCAGCGATTAACGCGGCTAGTTTTTTCTGTTCAGCAGCTCCCACTATCGGGGTACACCATTCCACAATGCGCTTAAGGGTTTCTTCAAGGCTGGGCAGCGATAATTTAGGTAGTTGCGTCAACAAGTCGGTTGAATATTTTTCAGTCATTTTAAAGCTCCTTTGTTAATATGTGAACAAGTTCTTTATAATAGGAAGAAACTATTTTAAAAACCACCACTTTTGAAACATATTATGGCATAATGTGCCCGTTTCGTCATAGATTTGAGCTTGCAGAATGGTGGTTAAATGACGCAGGTGGTATGCTATTTTTAAGGAGTGATAATCAGTGGAACTCATAACAGCAGAAAAATACTTATTGATAACGGAACGGATCGGTAAAAGACCCATGTTGCGGACACGTTTTACCAGTCAAGCCTACTTTGTGGTGGCCGTTTTTTTAGATTTGGCAACTAACCACGTTATTTCACTTAAAGATGATCGGGTAACCTTTAACCAGTCAGTTCAGCTTCCAGACTATCTCTCGGTGTTTGTTAAGGAGTTAACTGAGGCGCTGTCTCAAGATGATCGTTTAGAAAATGCCCTAAAACCAGTGACAAGCTGGGATATTGCGAATCAGGTGTATGACGGGGTCGGTGTTAAACTCTTAGCAAATCACCAAGTTGAACGAGTAACGTTTCAGAACAATTTAAAGCCGCATACGATTTATGAACCGACTGATCAAGCCCGAAAAGCAGTTAGCACCTGGTTGATGGACCAAGTAACGCGTTCCGCGGAGGTATCAGCGCTGAATCTGTTTGAAATCTTACGGCAAATGACGGCGCTTAAGTGGGTGGTACCGGAAGAGCAGCAACGTCAGGAATTGATGGAAAAAGCCAGCCAACGATCAGAAGATGCAGGCATTCAAAAAATCACAGCAGCAGCTGCTGACGTGATCACTCAAAAGCGATTCTGGTTAGATTCCTGGTTAAGCTAAAGTATTGTAATAATTAAAAATAACCATTTAGCATTTTTGTCATATAAAAATGCTATTTTTTATAAAAATATAAAACGCGCGATTATTTTTGAAACCTAAATGCTGTTAAATGAGTGCGTATTGGTTTCACATTGCTTTATAGTCAATAATAGCGATAAAAAATTTTTATAAGAATTCAAGTCAAAATGTTTGACCTAGACAACTATTGTCGCTATATTTAACCTTAAGCAAGACGACTTAGGTAAGGGGGTTTTACCTACTAAATCCGTCTGGTGATGTGAGGAGGGGTAAATGTTAGACTGATGAATGTAATGAGTGCAGTAATTCGATATTGTATGTATACAGTGACGAGTGGTTTGAGCTATTTTTTTATTGGTTTAACAGTGGAGAAAGCAAGTTTGAGAAAGCTGGGTGCACCCCAACGCATAACCGATGAGAGTACAAAGATGTTGAACCAGATCTTTATAACATGGGAGATAAATGGCAATGATTGTTTGTATTTTCACAATTATGGCACCCGATTATCATGTAGCGGCATGAGCATCATGGACAATTGAATTGATTGAGGCAGTTGCCTAATGGGGTGGCTGCTTTTTTATTTTGAGGTGGTTTAAAGTTAGCGGAATAGGTGCAATTACAGCATTTGGTTAAACGTTTTACCTGTTGGCAATACAGTAAATATTAGATGGTAAGAGGGGCATCATTAAGGATTTAACTAATCGGTTAACTAATATTAATATTGCAAAAGGCTTGCGGTAGCCGGAAATATGTGATAGATTGTATATATACTTAAGAACGAAAAAAGTTAATTTAAATGCTCAGTTCTAACGTTCAGTTAGGACACGACCCGTTCTCGGAGGCTTTTATAGCTGGCCGATGGATGGGTCTTTTTTGTTCTTAACGCTGATTTATTAATTCCGGGGGATTCATGAATTAATAGGTTTGGTGAGTAAAGGAAAAAGCTTACTTTTATTGTTGCAGATACTGTTCGACATTTAATGGACGCAGTGAGAATGTCACTAGTTGTTAAATAAGTTACAACGATGAGTTGTGATTGAGGTGTGGAGGCCTAACAGACAGTATCGTTACGTGGTTGGAGGCCACGTAAAAGTAATCGCGATGTGCAATCTGGGGAGATTCACATCGCCGATCGATTCCTAATTAACAGTGTACGGTTAAGCGTCGTTAAGTAGCTGAAGTGGTTTTGAATCGGATTACTTTAAAAGCGTATAGCACAAAATAAAAGATTCGCGTAGCAATGGGGTGAAATGCTAAGCGAATCTTTTATTTTTGTGCAAAAAAAAGATCACCCGGGGGAGGGTGGTCTTTATAGGAGTAGGCATTTTCGTGATGGGGTTCACGGAAATATAAATTTTACTTTGGAGGAGTAAAATGAAAAAGCTCACTTAATACCTTTACTTAAGATATTAGGCTATGGTCTTAATATAGTCTCTAAATGTGAAGAAAGTGTGAAGATGGCATAACAATTCTTGGCATGTTACGAAAGTGTTAAAGGTTAACGCCACTAATGTTTTTCAATTATGGGAAGGTTCTATGATTAAACTTCCGGTTCTTATAATAACAATACGCTGTTATAACGCTGACTTGTAAGCGCTTTTAAAGGATTCGCGATGTTCAGAGTAACCATCGCCGTATTCTCATTGAATTATGGCGAGGCCCTAATTGAAAATTTAAATATTACAATTAAATTACGAAGCTGATTTTACTTAATTCCGCAAGTTGAAGTTGAAATTTTAAAAATAAGTGATATAGTGTAATAGGAAACTAATACACTAGAAAGGATAGTTTGAGATGGAATTTGACGATAAAGTGCCAATTTACTACCAAATCAAGACGGTTATCTATGATCAAATTATTGCTGGTCAGTTAGCACCGGGTGATAAGCTCCCTGCGGTACGACAGCTTGCGGTATCTCTAACGGTTAATGTCAATACGGTTCAACGTGCACTGCGTGAAATGATTGACGAAGGTGTCATTATTTCGCAACGCGGCAAAGGCAATTTTGTTACTGATAACGCAGATATTGTTGAACAGTTGAAAGAAAAGTTGATCAACCGGTATTTGAAGCAATTTTATGATCGGCTGCACCGACTGAAAATTAGTAATCAGCAGATTATTGATGAAGTAACAGCCTATATTGAAAGGCAGGGGGATTTAAATGACAACAACGCTGAAAGTTGAGCAGCTTAATTATCGCAGGAATTTAAAAAAGATCTTGACCAATGTTTCATTAACGTTATCGGGCAATAAAATCGTGGGGCTACTTGGTGAAAACGGCGCTGGTAAAACGACATTAATGCGTTTAATTGCCGGTGTAGCGAAAAACGCCAGCGGGACGATTTCAATTAATGATGAGACTGATCCGGCGACCAGAAAAAGCCTCATCAGTTACAGCAATCCGCTCGGTGGTATGGCGTCTAATAAGCGAATTAGTGAAATTAAGGCGTTTTATCAGCAGGTTTATCCGGATTTTGACGAACAAAAGTATGACCAAATGATTTCGTTTTTGAAGCTGGATGAAACGCAACGCCTATCAGCACTATCAAAAGGGACTCGAGAAAAGTTTGTGATCAGTCTGACGTTAGCGCGTCAAACGAGTGTTTATCTGTTGGATGAACCGTTTAGCGGGATCGATAGTATGAGCCGTAAGAAGATCATTAACAGCATTATTCAGTGGAAGCCAGTTGATTCGCTGATGATCATCAGCGATCACTATGTTTCTGAGATTGCACCGATTCTGGATGAAATCGTGGTGATCAAGGATAACACCGTGGCGGTACACAAGGCTGCCGATGTGATTCGTGAAGAAAGCGGCCAAAGTATTGAGGACTACTACGAAAGCTTGTATGGGGAGGCTGATTCAAATGACTAAGTTTACATCATTAGTGCCCGCATTCTTACGGGATCGATTTAAATCATTGAACCGAATTATTTTATTGATGCTCATTGCAATCGTTGCAACTGAAGTCTACACGGTTGTTTTAAATAGGGCGTACAGCGGATCTGATCTGCAGTCTTACACCAGTCTTTGGAGTTCGCTGGCATTTTTGGTGGCCTTTATTAGGCTGTCAAAGTTTAACGAAGACGTTTATCAGCATGATGCCATCCGTTTGATACCAGCTAGTGATACTAAAATTTATTTAAGCAATTTGTGCACAACTTTGATTGGTTTACTGTACTTTATGGTTGTTCAGTTTGTACTTCGGCTGGTTGTGAGCTTGATAACTGGCAATAGTTTGATGGGTGTAACAGGATTTGGCACGAGTTCCAATCGAATTGCTGCTACCATCGTCATAGCATTTGGAATAGTCATTGCGACAATTATTATGGCTTGGGCGACGATTTCCTTGATTCATTTGATCATGCTCAGCATCGACGCGTTCTTGCCAATTGGCCGTCAAAAAATTATTCGGGGCATCTTATATATCGTCATCAGTTTTGCCATTATTCGTTTGGGAGCGGTCTTTTTCCAAATCTATGGCACATTGATGAACGGTCTCTCATTAGGATGGGGAGCAATACTTGCACTTTTCGGCGTCCTTGTTTTAGTAGCGGCACTTGAAGTCGTTGCCAACATTTTCTTAATGAAAAAATTTGTTGAAACGGCGCAATAGTTTCTAAAGGACGCCGTGACAAAGCTTGTTGGAGACGGGATTTCGCGTCGATGAAGCCTGTCCGGGGACGCAACCCGGGTTACGACAAACTGATATCAGTAAAATGATTTAAATATCATTTTTAACTTGTACTTTTTTAATTAAATTGTTAGAATATTTGTTATCAACAAACAAGGGAGTGCCAATTGATGCTAATTGATCGTTCAAGTTCAACTGAACAGCGATTTTTCTTCTTCTTTAACCAGCCTGGCTATCAACCAGTAAGTTAGAGAAGTTGCTATTAGCATGGCACTTATCACTATTGGTCAGACAGCTAGGCGGAACGCTTGGGCTGTCTGGCTGGTTAAAACACCAGCGGACATTGTGGTCCCTGGTGTTTTTTGTTGGCTTGGCCAGTTAGTGTTCGCCCATTGAAGTGTGGTGAAGAGGAGGAAAAAAAGATGGAAAACACCATGGTCTCACGGTTAGTCGGTCGGTTAACCAAAAAGGAATCACTGGATCGGTATTTAGATAAGGACAGTCTGCTAGAGAAGTCAATGGATGCCAAAGATTTAGTACTATTAGGGGTGGGAACCGTGATTGGATCAGGGATCTTTATCCTTCCAGGAACGGTTGCTGCGTTATATAGCGGTCCCGGAATTGTCGTGTCATTCGTGTTAGCGGCACTCGTTTGTTCCACCGCGGCCATGTGCTACGCGGAATTTTCTTCGGCGTTGCCCGTTGCCGGCAGTGCTTATTCGTACGGCAACATCGTCTTTGGCGAATTTGTCGGTTGGGTGATTGGCTGGGCGCTGGTATTAGAGTATATGCTGTCAGTAGCGGCGGTTTCTACCGGCTGGTCAGCTTATTTGATCTCGTTTTTAAAGGGGTTAGGGATTACCGTACCTAAGGCCATTACGGGTAGTTTCGATCCGGCCCACGGCACGTACTTCAACCTGTTTGCAATTTTGATCGTGCTGGGCATTAGTTTATTACTGACGCAGGGGGTTAAAACGTCAACCCGAATCAATAACATTATCGTGGTTGCTAAAATTGCGATTATTATATTATTTATCGTTGTCGGCCTGTTCTACGTGAAGCCAAGTAACTGGATACCGTTTATGCCGTACGGCTCTCACGGTATTATGCGCGGTGCATCCTTAGTATTTTACGCCTACTTAGGTTTTGACTGCGTGTCTGCTTCCGCAGCGGAAGTCAAAAATCCGCGGCGTAATATGCCGATCGGGATTATTGGCACGCTGATCATCTGCACTTTGTTATACATGGTGGTTGCAGCGGTTCTGACCGGTATGGTTTCCTACACGAAATTAAACGTGGCCGCCCCCGTGTCTTACGCGCTCCAGCTAGTGAACCAAAACTGGGTCGCCGGTATTATTTCCATCGGTGCGCTGGCTGGTATGTTCACCATGATGCTGTCAATGGTTTATAGTTCTTCCCGGCTGATTTATTCCATTGGCCGTGATGGCTTACTGCCCAAGGGCTTAGGTAAAATTGAAATGAAACATCAGGTACCAAGTCACAGTCTGCTGGCTGTCACAATCGTAATTGCCATTATGGGCGGCTTGGTGTCGTTAGATCGGTTAACGCAACTGGTCAATATTGGTACCTTGGTTGCCTTTACCATGATGTCGCTCGGCGTGTTGCCATTGCGGAAACGGCAAGATTTACAAAATACCGGGTTTAAGGTACCGCTATATCCATATCTGCCAATCATTTCAGCCGGGCTCTGTGTCTGGATGCTATTGCAGCTGCCACTTGAAACGTGGATCGTTTCCGGAATCTGGTTTGCAATCGGCGTCGTTATTTACGTGACCTACGGCGTTCGCCACAGTCAACTGAATCAAAACTAAAACACTAAAGAAGACCTACCCAGCGAGATTTGCTGAGTAGGTCTTCGTTAGTGATTATTTTTGAGAGTTACTATTTTGGTCGTCAACCGTGTAAGTCGGGTTATTACCTGATTGCCAGTCAAACCCGTTCTTGGTGTTGCGCTGATTTTCCTGCGTATTGAAATTGTCCAACGTTTGTTTAGGCAGTCCCAGTGAAGTCCTCAGTGTATTGGAAGTACGCTGGAGTGTTTTACTAGCGGGGACCTGGAACGATTCAGCGTTGATATAGGCACCAACGCCCTTTAGACTAGATTTTTTAACGTGTTTAATCGAATCTTTATCGTTTTCGGCTAGGCTGATCATGTCGGTAAATGACAGGTTAGTTTTCATATTGTGAGACATTAATTTCAGCAGTTTCTGATACATAGTGACGTTACCAGTTTTAGTTACCTTTTTAACGATTTGTTGAATCACTTGCTGCTGCCGCTTTTGGCGGCCGTAGTCGCCATTAGGATCCTCGTAGCGCATCCGTGAAAACGCTAAGGCGCGCTTACCGTTTAAATGCGCCTTGCCCTTTTTAAACGACATGTGGGTGTGTGAATCATTCCAAGAAAATGGTACGTTCACATCCACGCCGCCAATGGCATTGACCACTTTTTCGAGGCCGCCCATGTTAATCAAAGCGTAGTAGTTAATGGGAACGTTTAGCAGGTTTTCAACGGTCTTCATCGAGGTGGAAGCACCGCCAACAGTGTAGGCTGCGTTGATTTTTTCAGTCTCGTTTGTGCCGTCAATTTTAACCAGCGTATCCCGAGGGATGCTGACCATGGTTGCTTTTTTAGTCTGAGGGTTGATGGTGACCACCATCATGGTGTCCGTCCGGCCTTTATCAGTCCGCCCCAAGGCACCCGTATCAGTACCCATCAATAGGATACTAACTGGTTTTGAGGTAGAAACTTTGGCGTGACTTGCACCATGGGCAGCCAAGTAAGTCTTATCAACGCTTGATTTAGTTTGATAGGCGGCATAAGTTGCACCGCCGCCAATGATGACAATCAGTAAGAACAGTGCCCACATGATAAAGGGCTTTTTTGGGGATCGTTGTTTGGACGGCGTGTGCTTCGGACTTTGAGTTTGCATAGATGACTCCTTATTTGGATGAGATTATTGAGTAATGATCGGATAGATAACCGTAATGATTAACATTAACGGATTAATGATCTATTTTGAAGTTAAACTAAAGTAACGTTAATAAAACTTAAGGTATACGGAGGAGATGGGGACTTTTAAAGGTAACCAATCAAGACCACGGATGGTTGTAAGGCTAATTAATTTCAACCTTACTGTGATTGCACTATACTAAAACTCGAAGCATTTCGCTTAGAAAGGATTTGATGTTATTGACAGTTTTTAGTGCGTTTAGCAACGAAGAAATCATTGCCTTTTTGAAATCAAAAGTTATTGACGGTCAGGTGTTTACTGATCCAGCAACTCTAAAAAAGCAGTCCTTTAGTTCTAAGATGACGAGTGATGAAAGTGGCTTAGCGTTAGCCTATATTGAAGCTAAGTCTACGAAAGATATTCAGGGTGTTCTGCAGGCCGCCCGAAAATTTCATATTTCGGTGATCCCGCAAGACCAATATACCAGTACGGTAGTTGGTGCCGATGGCTTGGCGGGCAGCTTCGTACTTTCTACTAAACAAATGAACCAGATCAAAGAAATTAGCAAGGCCGATTCGCTAGCGGTTGTAGAACCAGGTGTCATTAACGGTGATCTGGATAAGGCCGCCCGGAAGCAGGGCATGTTCTACGCACCGGATCCCGGTTCCAAGCCAATTTCCGGCATTGGCGGCAACGTTGCTACCAACGCTGGCGGCATGAGTACGGTAAAGTACGGCGCCACGAAGGATAACGTGCTGGGGTTGAAAGTGGTCTTGGCGGATGGCCGCGAGATCAAAGTCGGCGGGCGAACCCTTAAGCAGGCCTTTGGGTACAACCTGACTCAGCTATTTGTCGGCTCTGAAGGGACCTTAGGGATCGTTACGGAAGTTACGGTGAAGTTAATGCCCATTCCAATCGGTAAGCCAACCATGGGGATCGCCTTTTTCGAAAACATGACCAAGTTGGCTGAAGCGGTTGCCGAAATCCGGATCTCCGGCGTTTATCCAAGTATGCTGGAAGCGTTGGACAATGCCACGATTGAGGCTTTGGATAGATACGAAGGAACTCACTACAGTGAAAATAGCGGTGCGATGCTGATCTTTAAAGTGGATAACAACGTCCCGGAAGTGGTCAACAAGCTTAAAGAGCTGATGGATAAGCACGGCGCGGTCAACGCGACGGTCACCACGGATTCGACAGAGCAGGCCGGCTTGGAAAAACTGCGGCGGGATATGCTGCCAGCCGTCTTTGCTGGCCAAAACCACATTATGGAAGATATGGCGATGCCGCTGTCTAAATTAGCGCCAATGATGGATTACATCCATGAAGTCGGTGAACAAAAGCACTTGAAGATCTACGTCGCCGGCCATGCTGGTGACGGTAACGTCCACCCGACGATCGTTTGGCCAAAGGAAGAAACCGAAGCACCGCAGGCCGTGGTGGAAGCTTTGCAATTAATGTTTCATAAGACGTTGGAACTGGGCGGTACGATTTCAGGGGAACACGCCGTCGGTACGTTGAAGAATCAGTGGAACAACGAGGAACTGGGTGAAGATGTGGACCAAATCCAACATCAAATTAAGGCCTTGTTTGATCCGATGGGGTTGTTGAATCCGAAGAGGAAAATAAATTAGAGAGCGTGAAGAAAGCCGGGTTGCCCCCAGAGCCTAAGGAGACTGATCATAAAATCCCGAACTTGGATTTTTTGATCAGTTTGCTTAGGTGGCAGGGGGCAGGCTTTCTGAACGCGTTTAGTCCATATAAAAGAAAGGCACTGAGAAAAATTCCTCAGTGCTTTTCTTCTTATATTGCTTAAACGCGCGCCACAACTCTGATTCCGGCCATATAAAAAGGAGCGGTGAATTCCCCAAGTACAGGGAACCCACCGTTCCTTCTTATATTCTGGAATCAACCCGAGTTGCTCTACGCTCTAAATCAAAATCCCCTTCGTGTGATCCACCTCATGCTGAATGATCTGAGCAGTAAAATCCTTAAAGGTCTGCGTATGTGGCTTAAAGCTTTGATCCTGATACGTCACCTCAATGGTTTTATACCGGGTCGTTGTCCGCTGACCTTCCAGCGACAAGCAGCCTTCCGTCGCCTCGTAAGGATCACTTTTTTTGGTGATTTCCGGATTGATCATCGGAATGGAAAGGACGCCAAGCTGAATGGCGATGATCCGTTTATTGACACCGATCATGTTTGCGGCTAAACCCACAGCACGGTTGGTGTTTGCTTTTAAAGTATCAACCAGATCGGTGACAGCCGCGGCGTCTGCTTCAGTAGCACGAGTTGCCTTTCGGGAGAGGAACGCTTGGTTATGGTTAATTTCTTTGATCATAAATATGAAACTCCTTCTTAGAATAAGTCTTCAATGATGGTTGGAACGCCTTTAGCCAGATCAGTGACAATCGCTTTAGTGGGGCGAATCTCGTTAATAGCGCCCGCAATTTGGCCAGCCATGAAACTGCCGCGGTCCACATCACCATCAATGGCACGTTGCAGTGAGCCCTGTGATAATTGCTCAAACCTTGCAGGATCAGTAGTGGCCAGCAGAATTTCGGTAAGCGCGTTCTTCAAACTGCGTACCCGATTATCACCAGTTCCGGTAACTACTGTACCATTATCATCAGCTTGAATCACCAATTGTTTGTAATTATTATGGATGGGCGTTTCCTCTGCAGCTAAAAAGGCGGTACCCACCTGAACGCCAACGGCGCCTAACGCAAAGGCGGCCTTCACCCCAGCGGCAGTCCCAATACCACCAGCAGCAATAACTGGAATGGTCACCTCTGCAACAACTTGTGGTACTAATGCCATCGTGGTCTCAGTCCCAATATGACCGCCAGATTCTAGACCTTCAGCAACAATTGCGGATGCACCAAGGGCCGCCATCTTTTTAGCGATTTTAACGTTTGGAACAACGGGGATTACTTTAGTGCCCAGAGCGAGCAGTTCGTTCATAAACGGAGCGGGGTTGCCAGCACTCGTAAAGACAACGGGAACTGGATCAGCTTGCAGTACAGGCAGGAGTTCAGCGATGTTGGGTTGCTGCAGCATCAAATTAACGCCAAACGGTTTTTTAGTAGCCGCACGAATGGTTTTCAAGTCCTGTTGAAGTGAGTTGGCAGTGGCACCAGTGGTGGTGAGGACACCTAACCCACCAGCTTCACTTACCGCAACGACTAAGGCGGGCGTTGAAATCCTAGCCATTGATCCTTGAATGATGGGGTTTTGAATGTGCAGTAATCTCGTTAATTGCATGATAGACCGCTCCTTTAATTCAGAAATGACATGCTGATTCACCTAACAGAATAACATGAATTCACCGATATCATCATTGGAAAGACAAAAAGCGATGGGCCTCTTGGATTGAGGTTCACCGCTTCATTATTTCTGATTCAAAAGATCACCTTCCAACAACTCGTTGCTGTTCAACCACCGTTTCCGGTGCGGCTTCTTCTTCGCGCATTTGCTTGAGTTCGCGCTGCTTGCCAAGCTCTGCCAAGTGAACCTCGTGGGTCAGAAAAGCGTGGGTCTTAGCAAAGTAGTTATGCTTCTGTCCCAGCTTAACCAGGTAGCCGTTGATATAGTCGACTTCGGTCGGCCGGTAGTTATGCATATCCTGATACATTGACGGGTAGTGGAGCGGGTTAGCAACCTTAGAAACGTAATTGATGCTGTCCAGTTCTTCTTTGCGTGTGTTGAGCATCTGGACGCCGTCACGTTCACAAACGTCATAGGCTTCATCGATCAGCTGCTGACTCATTTCGTTAGCACCATCGTAAGCGGCGTATTCGCCCATGGTCATTTCAAACATGGTGCAAAGGGTGTTAACAACGGAGTTAAAGACCACTTTAGCCATCAAAGTACCACGGAAGTTAGTGGTGAGGTTCGGATGGAACTGTGCCTTTTCAAGCTGTTCAACCAGTTGATGCGTAAATTCGTCTGGCTTTTCGGTGTAGTTAGCCAGGTTCATCGACCCAGCGCCGCGTTTACCGATAAAGTCTACGTCGCCAGGACCGTTCAAAACGGTGGCAACCAGTGCGGTGCCCGCAACCAGCTTGTCTGGCTTGAAGTACTTCAGCAGCTTTTCAACGTGGCCCATCCCGTTCATGCAGGTAAAGGCGTACTGATTAGGCTTGAAGAAGTGTTCGCAACGCTTCAGCATATCTGACAACTGCATTTGTTTAAGGAAGAAAACGTAGCAATCGGGGTTACCGTCATATTCTTCCGGATAGTAAACGTTGACGGGAACGAGGTGCTTATCCTCGTGATCCCGAGAGACATAAACACCGCCCTGTTCGCGCATCTTCTCAACGTTAGGCTTCCAGCCATCGACAAAGTCAACTTCGTTACCAGCATCCTGTAATAAAACACCATACCGCAGACCCATTGCACCTGATCCTACAACTGTGAATTTCATATGTATTACCCCTTTAAATATGTATTTGACTCTAAAAGCAAAAATACCCCTTAAGCCATCTCTGACTTAAAGGGCACGTGTGCGTTACCACCTTTATGTTTTCCACTCGTCACCAAGTGAAACTTACGATCTGCTAACACAGATCCAAGTTGATATCGGAGATTGACTCCGTCTTTGATTACTAGTCGCCGTTCATCAAAAATGCTTGGAGGTGATTTGTCAGTACAATTGTTCGCTTACACCAGACCGAACTCGCTTAGGGCGTACCAACGTTATCCTCGTTAACGCATTTGCTTATCAAGTTGTGATTATAATAACACTAAAATGTGGAATGTCAAACTAAATTTTAATCTTTTTGCCATTTTAGTTAGACCATGTTATTCTCTCATTTCACCTGTAAAAGTAGCCGCAGAACTGAATTTATGATCTAATAGTGTTATTTATAGGCGCTATGTGCTAGGCTTAAATAGGACAAAATGTAGCTAACAATCATGATTTTTAAGAAGGGTGAGCTTATGACAAGTAAGTCTGAAACGTTAACAATCCCGATTATTAAACATCAAAAGGGTTATAAGTTTGCAAAGATTATTGATTTGAACGAACCATCTGAAGTTTCGCTGTCCAGGCACTTGAGCGATATTCAAGACGTTGACTTAGATGGTACGTTTAGGATGCCATACGATGATAGTGAAATTTTCGTCGCGCACGATAAGAAAAAAACGACCAGTGTAAACATTGATTTTGACGCGGGCTCCGGTTTTTCAGCCGATTTTTTTGCCGATCAAGTCAATGTGTCTACGGGGTCATACGAAAACTTGCGGAACTTTACGTTACGTAAGGGCGATACCCTGAAGACAAAAGCGGGTAAGAGCCAGTACGTCTTTCTCAGCAAGGGTTCCAAATTTGAAGTTTTTCAGCGTACTAAGCGGGAACTCTACCATTTTCTTCTGCGGCAAAATGGCATTTATGATTTTTCCAGATTAAAAATTGTGAAAAACAAGGTCAAATTTGAAACGCTGAAGTATAATGCGCTGAAGGAAAAAACGTTGGCAATTGGCTTTGATAGCAGTGATGATGCGCTTCAGGTATTAAATAAGCTATTTGAACAAGTTTACGAGCTCACCAAACCAAGTATTCGCAGCCGATTTGTCACTGCTGGTCGGGCTAAATTAGTCAAACGGGGCGTTAAAGTAGAGCTGATTGATAGTGCTGTAGCCCCTAAAGACTAAAAAGATACTCAGGTTTAACGTTTTTTAACTAATTGGTATACTAATTTTAATTAAGAAAAAGCACCTCAATCGATAGAAGAGTGAGGTGCTTTTTTCCGTCCCCATTTAAGCCGCTTTATTGGCAATAATAGACAAGCTAGCAAGTTTAAATTTTTAGCCAACCAAAGGTATCATGATGCAGATAGTTCTTGACAAAGGTTATGACTGCGACTAGATTAAATATAAATGAGAATACAATTAAAATAGAATGAGTTGTTAACAATTTAATTGGGGATATCGCAAATTATTCGGACTTTAGGTTAAATGATTAATGATTCATTGACAGGTTTAAAGGACGGTGGCTTTTTGATGAATAAATCGTACCGGCAGCAACTGAATTTAGCGAGTGGGTCATACCGCTTTTACAACATTGATGCTTATTTAAAGGACCATGGGCAAAGTGCCGAAACGTTGCCTTATACCATTCGGATTTTGCTGGAAGAAGCATTACGCCATGCTGACCAAGATCCCGAAAGAAAGCCGGTTTTGGCTAGTTTTGCTGACTGGGATCACCACCATGACGAGGACATCCCGCACCAACCGGAACGGGTGATCCTCCAAGATCTCACGGGTGTACCAGCGTTAGTTGATCTGGCAGCGATGCGTGATGAAGTTGCTAAACGAGGCGGCGACGTCAGTTCGATTAATCCGGAAGTCCCGGTTCACCTGGTGATCGACCACTCAGTGCAAGTTGATCATGCCGGTAATGAGCAGGCCTTTTCCTTTAACATTCAGCAAGAATTTAAGCGGAATCGTGAACGCTATACCTTTTTAAAGTGGGCCCAAAACAGTTTTGAAAACCTAACGGTGATCCCGCCGGATACTGGAATCATCCACCAGGTTAATTTGGAATACCTCGCAGACGTTATTCACGCCAAAAAGTTGGCGGATGGCAGTTATGAAGCCTTTCCTGACACGCTGGTGGGGACCGATTCCCACACCACGATGATCAACGGACTGGGTGTTCTTGGCTGGGGCGTCGGCGGTATCGAAGCCGAGTCCAGTATGCTGGGTGAAGCCACTTATATGCCCATGCCAAAGGTGGTGGGCGTCAAGCTGACTGGTCAGTTAGGCGAGGGGATCACGGCAACTGACCTGGCACTGACGTTGACGCATCTACTGCGGGAACACAACGTTGTCGGCAAGTTCGTTGAATTTTACGGTGCTGGCGCTAAGAGCCTGCCCCTGGCCTACCGGGCAACGATTGCCAATATGGCACCGGAATATGGTGCAACCTGCGGCTTTTTCCCGATCGATCAGCAAACCATTGATTACCTCAAGCTGACCAACCGTTCTGAGGCACAGATTGAATTAGTGGAAAATTATGCAAAGACTAACCATCTTTTCTATAACGACAAGGTGGTTCCAGGTTATAGCGAGAATGAATCACTTGATTTAACAACTGTTCAAAGTAGTTTAGCAGGGCCTAACCGGCCGCAGGATACGGTTTATCTTAAGAATATGCCCAAACAGTTTGATGATCGCCGGAAGATGCCTGATTACCCGGTAACGGTCGACGGTAAAAAGTTCAGTATTCGGGTTGGATCAATTGGGATTGCGGCCATTACCAGCTGTACGAATACCTCGAACCCCAAAGTGCTGTTGGCAGCTGGTTTAGTTGCCAAAAGGGCGGTTGAACTTGGCCTAACGGTACCGGACTATGTTAAAACTTCGCTGGCACCGGGATCACGAGTGGTGACTCAGTATTTGGCGGCTGCGGGACTTCAGCCATACTTAGATAAGCTGGGATTTAACCTGGTCGGGTACGGCTGTACCACTTGTATTGGCAACTCGGGACAGTTGAAAGAAGATCTTCAAACGCGCCTGACCAATGCACCTTACCCAATCACAGCGGTCGAAAGCGGTAACCGTAACTTTGAGGGCCGGGTCAATCCACTGATCAAGGATACCTACTTGGCTTCACCGCCATTGGTCGTGGTTTACGCGTTGGCGGGAACCTGTGACATTGACCTCACGACTCAGCCCGTGGGTACCGCTAAGGACGGCACCCCGGTATATCTGAAGGATCTGTGGCCTAAAGATGCGGAAGTGACGCAACTGGAGCAAGCCTACCTCAAGCCAAAGGAATTTCAAAAGAACTATCAGTCCATCTTGAGTCAGAATATGACCTGGGATAAACTGCCGGCACCTGAGTCACCAACTTACCAGTGGGATGACAGCTCAACTTATATTGCTTCGCCGCCATTTTTCGATGGGCAAGCCGGCAGTCAGCACTTTTCCGGTCTGCGAGTCCTGGCAAAGTTAGGCGATTCGATCACGACCGACCATATTTCCCCAGCCGGTTTTATTGGGGCGCAAACACCCGCCGGTAAATATTTGAAATCGAAAGGAATCGCGACGAAAGACTTTAATTCCTATGGCTCACGGCGTGGTAATCACGAAGTCATGATGCGTGGCACATTGGCCAATATTCGCTTGAGAAATCAGTTAACTCCCGATAAAACGGGGGGCTTTACCCGCTATTTGCCAACCAATGAAGAAACGACCATTTTTGAAGCGGCACAGAAATACCACGCTGATCATACCGGCTTAGTGGTACTGGCGGGAAAAGACTACGGTATGGGGTCGTCCCGCGACTGGGCTGCTAAAGGGGTCAAACTGCTGGGGGTCAAAGCCATTATTGCCGAAAGCTTTGAACGGATCCACCGTGCTAATTTAGCCATGATGGGCGTTGTCCCGCTGCAGTATCAACCGGGTCAAACCGCGGCATCGTTAGGGCTTGACGGCACGGAAACCTTCTCAATCGATATCGATGGGCAAGTGGCTCACGTGACCGCGCAGAAGGCGGGGAAGCAAACCAAGTTCGACGCGGTCGTGCGTTTTGATACACCGGCGGACTGGAACTATTACAGAAATGGCGGCATTATGCCAATGATCGTGACGAGTAAAGTATCTGCTGATCGTCAAAACAAGGATTGATATTAGAGGTGATCACATGAAATTACCAAAAGGGTTAGATGGTGTTGTTGTTGATCAGACTAAAATTAGCTCAACGCAAAACGCGGTTTTAACGTATGCAGGCTATCCAATCAAGGAGCTGCAAAACGCGCCGTTCGAAGAAGTCGTTTTCCTGCTGTGGCATACCCGCTTGCCTAGTGCTGACGAATTAAAGGCGTTTCGAAAGCTGCTGGTATCGAAAATGGTGCTGCCGGACGAAACGATACGGTTGATGACTCGGATCGCCAAGGAACCGCAGCATCCCATGAGTATTTTGAGAACGACGGTTTCTCTTCTGGGGACTACTAATGACGTTGAACGCGATGATCCGCCACGGATTTTAGGCAAGATGCTGACCGCGATTGCGGCAATCATTCGAATCAGAGACGATCAGCCGGTGCTGCACGCCAATTCTGATTGGGGGGTCGTTGAAAACTTTGTTTACTTGTTTTCCGGGAAGCGGCCGACTGCTGAACGAGTCGCCATGTTTAATACGGTGATGGTGCTGCATGCTGATCATGAGTTCAACGCGTCGACCTTCACCGCACGAGTGGTTGCCTCTACTAAAGCGGATTACTATTCGTGTTTGACCGCAGCTGTTTGTGCCTTGAAGGGGCCGCTGCACGGCGGTGCCAACGAAAAAGTCTTTAAAATGCTGGAAACCATTCGTCAAACCGGTCAGGAGCCGACGGTATACGTGAACGACCAGATGGCTACGGGACGTAAAATTATGGGCTTTGGTCACCGGATCTATAAAAATGGGGATCCGCGGGCAACAATTCTGCGAGAAATCGCCCGTCAGATTGCTCACGAAACGGATAATGATGCCTACTTCGCTCTGCAGGAGCAGATCAGGGACTATATGTTTGAAAAAACGCATCTTCACCCCAACGTTGATTACTATACGGCGCTGATCTACCACTGCTTCGGCCTGGATAAAAAGACCTTTACAATGATGTTTGCGGCTTGCCGTACAGCGGGCTGGCTGGCACATATCACTGAGCAGCAGGCGGAGGGCTGTCTGATCCGGCCATCTTCCGAATACGTTGGACAGACGAACCGCCATTACCGTGCTGATAAGGAGGAAATGTAATTGACTGAAGAAAAAGTGACGATGCAAAACGGTCAGCTTCAAGTTCCGAATAATCCGGTAATCCCCTTTATTAAGGGGGACGGTATCGGTCCCGAAATTTGGCAAGCAGCACAGACCGTGTTTGATGCAGCGATTCAGAAAGCCTATGACGGTCAAAAACAGGTCAAGTGGTTACCGCTATTAGCGGGCGAGAAGGCTTATCAGGAAACGGGTCAGTGGCTGCCGGACAAGACGCTTTCAACGCTGCGCGAGGACTTAGTTGGGATCAAGGGGCCGTTAACGACCCCCATCGGCGTTGGCCACCGGTCAATTAACGTCACGTTACGTCAGAAACTGGACCTGTATGCCTGCTTTCGTCCGGTCACTTATTATCCAGGAACTCCGTCACCAGTGGTTCATCCCGAGAACGTCAACATCGATGTTTTTCGGGAGAATACGGAAGATATTTACGCTGGTATCGAAAGTGACGTTGGTACTGAAGACGCCAAAGAGTGGGAAAAGCTGCTTGCTAAGCAGGATAAGTTAAGCAAAGTGCGGTTTCCGGATAGCGCCGCGTATGCCATTAAGCCGATTTCTAAGCAGGGATCGACCCGGCTGGTGAACGCCGCGATTGACTACGCCCTGGCAAACGACCGCCACACCCTGACCCTGGTTCACAAGGGCAACATTATGAAAAAAACCGAGGGTAATTTTAAAAAGTGGGGCTACGAAGCTGCCGAAGAGTACGGGGACAGAGTCTTTACCTGGAATCGCTATGAGCAAATTAAGGCCGACCAGGGAGAGCAAGCTGCTCAGCAGGCGTATCAAACTGCGCGGGATGAACGAAAACTGATCGTTAACGATGTCATTACCGATAACTTTTTCCAGCAATCCCTACTTTACCCTGAGCATTTTGAAGTGGTTGCCACCATGAATTTAAACGGCGATTACATTTCGGATGCTTTAGCGGCACAAGTTGGCGGTATTGGCATCGCCCCTGGCGGCAACATTAATTATCAAACCGGGCACGCCATCTTTGAAGCGACTCACGGGACAGCACCGCAGTTTGCCGGCCAAAACAAGTTGAACCCGACTTCCATTATTTTGTCGGGTGCCATGATGTTTGATTATCTAGGTTGGTCGGGAGTCGCAGCCTTAATCCGCAGCGGCATTGAACAGGCGATCAAGTCGCACCACGTGACGGTCGATTTTGCTAAAACGGCTGACACAACGGTCCTAAGTACCAGCGAGTTTGGCGATTACGTAGCACGATTAATTAGCGACGCAGTTCAAAAAAACTAAGCTGAATTAACTTAAAGTATCATTATTCAAATAAGACCTTTTCCGTTAGGTAGCGGAAGAGGTCTTATTTGTGGTTCTGCCGTTAAAAGAGTCGTGGCAATCTTTACAGCTTTAGAAACTTACCCGCGGCAATCATATTTTCTAAGAAAGCCGGCACAGTTTCGGTCCGGTTCCAATCACGTTGCAGTTCACACGCCAGCTGTGAGAAGGAGGTGGGGTGGGCACCCGCCTGTTCGATACGGCGTAACGCGGCTTCGTGGGCAGCCAGACTGGTACCGCCGACGGCATCGACAACCGGGTATACTTCGTAGCCTTCAGCCATGGCATCAAGGGCGGGAAAAGTTAAACAGGCTTCAGTCCACAGTGCCGCCATGATGATGTTACGACGGTTCGTGGCCGTGATGGCCTCGTTGAATTCACGATCCTCCCAGGCATTGATAGCGGTCCGGTCATAGGAAGGCGTGTCTCCCAAAACGTCTTTGAGGGGAGCAATCGTATCCTGGTTACGGCCGCTAGCAACGTTTACCGTTGAAAGAATCACGGGCACGTGGAAAGCTTGCAGCAGTTTAGCAGTGGCAACGATGTTGTTAACTAACTGATAGCGGTTCATCGATTCAATTGAATTAATTTGCGTGGATTGATAGTCAATAATAGCAAAAACACTGTTTTCTGGTGTCAACAGCCGATCCGTTTTCGGGTCCCTTGGTGCGTAACTTGTCATGTGAAGTCATTCCCTTCCTCTTAATTACGCACAGTATAATCGGGAGGGCGGGCGATTCAAAGTAACAAGACCTATTTGGGACATTTTAGTATGAGTGTCAAAACTAGGCGCGGCTTAACTCGCAAGTGCCCCGGTAACCGCGGTTCACCTGATTGGGCTATTTAAAAATAGCGTATAGCAAGATTGGTATAAACGGTGCTAACAGCAGGTTTGCCACTTTAATCTTAGTCAGCTTAAGCATGTTTAAACCGATGATCAGGATCAAAAGCGAACCAACACAAGTCATTTCGTTGATCACTGGGTGGGTGAAGAACGGCGCCACCCACTTGGCCAGCAAGGTTAAAACTGATTCGTAGAGGACCACTGAAATGGACGAAAAGGCCACGCCTAACCCCAGCGTTGTGGACAAAATCAGAATAAAAATACCATCGATCATGGACTTGGTGTACAGGACTTGATTATTACCCGTCATACCGCTTTGCAGCGAACCGACAATGGCCATGGCACCCACGCAGATGAACAGTGTTCCAGTGACAAAGCCCTCTGAAAAATGATTATTACTGTTCGTACCGAATAAGGTTCCTAACCAGTCGCCAAACCGCTTAAACTGACGATCGAAGTCAATCAGCTCACCCAGAACGGCGCCAATCACCATGGAAAGCACCACGAAAACGGTATTGGTTCCCTTCAGTGAGCCGCTAATACCGACGTAAGCAACACAGATACCTAAACTCTGGGTCACTAGCGTTTTGACACGTTCTGAGATGCCTTTTTGAAAAATTAACCCCACGCTGCCGCCTAAGGCAACGGCGAGGCCATTTGCTAACGCACCGAATAAGATCATATGGATTTCCCCTTAAGATTAAAAAATAATAAATATGTACATTTGTTTATCATAATTGTTTTAGAGACTTCTTGCAAGCTTCTTTAGAGGTGACCAGCAAGTGGGACAGGCACGATGCTACAATCGATTCTGGACCTTTGGTACAATGATTGATGACGAGAGTGTTTGATCTGAAATTGGAGGAGATTCGATGAACAAAATTTTTCGTGGGGTGTTGTAATGACGATCTTTGACCAGTTTGAATTAGTGGGTGATTCAAAATTAAGTGGACCCATGGCGCACTACATGCGCGACCAATTTAGCTTTTCCGGCCTTAAAACACCTGAACGTAAACGGCAGTCTAAAGGGCTGATCAGTCAAAGTAAGACCGTCACGCTACCAGAACTGCTTGCCGGAATAGCAGCCATTTATCAGCGCTCTGAGCGGGAGTATCAGTACGTTGCCATTGATTTGATGGTGGCCAACGTGAAGCGGATGACCCTGGATGATGTGAGCCAGCTTGCTTCGTTAGTCACTCAAAAAGCCTGGTGGGATTCGGTTGATGCGCTGCGTAAAGGCTTTGGCGATTATATTCGGTTCCACCCAACGGATAAGAACGCGGTGTTTGATCTGTTTAACGGCCAGCCTAACTTTTGGATGCGACGGGTTGCCATCACCCTACAGCTGATGGAAAAGGAAAACACCGACACCCAGATGCTGACGGCAGCCATTTTACCCGACCTTGAGACACCTGAGTTCTTCATTCAAAAGGCCATTGGCTGGGCGCTGCGAAACTACAGTAAAGTCAATCCGCAGTGGGTGAGTCAATTTATTCAGACCCATGAATTGAGCCGCTTAGCCAGCAGTGAAGGCAGTAAGTACCTTAAACGCGGCAGTCATTGAACGGGAACCAGCGGGAGTCAAAATTCTCATTAAAATATAACCGCTATCGATTTCAATCAGTGTTATCCTTATTTCCTGGAAAGGACTGACTTAATTTGCCTGAAAGTGCAATAGCAACAAAGGCGCCGGTTGTACCAATGAGAAGTTGGCGCGACTTGGCTCGTCAATATGGATTAACCACTCTTCCAGACAGCTGGAGAGAAGCAAGCCAAAGCCTTCGACACCGTAAAAATATCGGTTATCTGGAGACTTGCAACGACCTTGAAGAGATTTATTACACCTTAATCGGCAACGTTTTCTTACAAGACATTGTTTGCTACCACCCAGAACAAGTGCGTACTTATTGGTTGGAAGACTTGGAACAGTACGTTTTCATCACCGAATAAGACATTAAAATAGCGCTCATTTGACGATTCGGTCAAATGAGCGCTTTTACTTGTTTCCGTTAGAGATGCCACAGCCATTGTGCCAGTCCCATGAATAGTGGGATCGTGACTAAGGAGCAAAGGGTGGTTAAGCCCACAACGGTAGTGCTGAAAAGCGAATTCTTATGAAACGTATTGCTGAAGATGGCCATTAGCGCGGCCACGGGTGTTGCCTGCCCTAGCAGAATCACTTCCTTGACCATCATGAATTGATTGGGGATAAATTGTAAAATGGCCAGCACGATCAACGGTGCAATGATCAGGCGGGCACCGACTGCTTGGTAGAGTGCCTTGCTTTTGAGGGCGCTGCGGACATCGCCCTGTGCTAGATAACATCCCATGGCAATCATGACTAGCGGTAAGTTCATGTCAGCTAAGTCGGAAACGGCGGTCCCCAGAACACTTGGCAATTTAACGCCGGTTAAAGCAAACAGCAGGCCAAAGATCAGGGCTAAGATGGCCGGATTGACTGCCAGCCGTTTGAGCTGAATCGTACGGCGGTCGCCGGAGACCATATAGATCCCATAGGTCCACAGTGAGAAGTTGGAGACCCCAACGAAGATGCTCATGTAGAAGATACTGCCCGTTCCCAGTACGGCTTTTGAAAGCGGCAGACCAATGAAGCCTAGGTTAGCAAAAATCAGGGCGAAGCGAATCAGCATTTGTTCCGGCTTTCGGAAGATCAGTTTGGCAACAGCGATGGTTGCCAGCATCATCACGGTTAAAATGATCAAGGCGTACAAGCCATCGATCATTTGTGATGCTTTCAGATTACCAATAAATGAATTTAGCAGTAACGCGGGGTTCGATATGTAAATCACGATATTAGAAATTTGCTGACTGCCAGATTCGTCGACTAAGCCGACTCGAAAACAGAGAAAACCAACCAGCATGATCAGAAACATGATGGCAGTTTGGCCAAAAATGATCCTTACGATCGTCACAACAGTTCCTTCCTTCGTATACAGATAAGTTTCATTATAGGTCTTAATGACGGAATTCGTAAGTCTCTTTTGCCAGCTATTTTCGGGTAGGTGATTGGTAGAACGAGTGAGGCATGCAATCGACATAGTATATATTAGGATAACAGAGATTAATGACGTTTCAGTAAATTAAAGTATCAGTAAAATTTTAGTTAAAGAGGCTGTTATGTGAACCCAAAATCATTTATCATGGTTCTGTAAGCGCTTAATAAAACGCCTTTGCATAAGGAGGGATTCATGATGAAACCAGAATTAAGCTGGTTGGATGACCCGCAGACTTTTCGGGTCAATCAACTGCCAGCTCATAGTGACCACCGCTTTTATCAGAGCGAAGCTGATTTAGCCGCTGGTCAGAGTCAGTTTACCCAGTCGCTTGACGGGACGTGGCAATTCAAATTTGCTAAACAGCCTAGCGAGCGGCCGGTTGGTTTTTACGCGCCGGATTATGACCATAGTGAATTTGATACCATTACGGTACCGGAGCACATTGAAATCGCGGGTTATGGGCGATTGAAGTACATTAATACGACCTACCCGTGGGAAGGTAAGATGTACCGGCGGCCAGCCTATGCTTTAGGCAAGGACCAAAAGGGCGCAGGCATGTTCAGCGACGGTGAAGACAACTACGTGGGTTCGTATTTGAGAACCTTCACGCTGGATCCAGCACTGCGTCAGCAACAGCGGGTAGTCGTCCAGTTTGACGGTGTTGAACAGGCCATGTATTTGTGGCTTAACGGCCAGTTCGTTGGTTATGCTGAAGACAGTTTTTCCCAGTCTGAGTTTGATTTAACGCCGTATCTAAAAGACGGCGAAAACCTGATTGCGGTTGAAGTCTTCAAACGCAGCACGGCAGCCTTTATTGAAGACCAGGATATGTTCCGCTTTTCGGGGATCTTCCGCAGTGTTCGGTTAGTCGGTGAGCCGGCAGTCCACGTTCAGGATATGCGGATCATTGGTAACTTGGCGGATGACATGACCACCGGGGACTTTAGTCTCAAATTAAAATTGAACCGGCAGAGCAACGCTAAGGGCAGTGTGAAAGTAGCCATTACGGATGCTGGTGGTGAGCAGTTATTTGAGACAACCAAGGCCGTTAATGATGAAATTGAAATTAACCATGAACAGTTTGCAAACGTGCGTCTGTGGCAGCATACTGATCCGTACTTGTATCAGCTAAAGGTCACGGTGCTGGATGAACAGGGACAAGTTGTTGAAATTGTGCCTTATAAGTTCGGCTTCAGACGCGTTGAAATGAAGAACAAGATCATGCTGCTCAATGGCAAGCGAATCATTTTGAACGGGGTTAACCGTCACGAATGGAACGCTAAGTCAGGCCGGGTCATTTCCATAGCGGACATGAAACATGATTTAAAGACCTTTAAAGAAAATAACATTAACGCTGTCCGAACCTGTCATTACCCAGACCGAATCGAATGGTACTACATGTGTGACGAGGCCGGTATTTACATGATGGCTGAAAATAACTTGGAATCACACGGAACCTGGCAAAAGATGGGGGCCGTTGAGCCTTCCTATAACGTACCGGGTTCGCTGCCGGAATGGCGTGAAGCCGTTGTCGACCGGGCTCGCAGCAACTACGAAGTCTTTAAGAACCATACCGCGATCCTCTTCTGGTCACTGGGGAATGAAGCGTATGCCGGCGACGATATTGCGGCCATGAATGCCTTTTATAAGGAGCACGATGATACCCGCTTGGTCCACTATGAAGGGGTCTGCCGCAACCGGGCATATGAAGACCAGATCTCCGACATGGAAAGTATGATGTACGATCCGCCAAAGGAAATTGAAAAGTACTTGGACAATGATCCTAAAAAGCCGTTTGTTGACTGTGAATTCATGCATGATATGGGTAATTCACTGGGCGGCATGTCTTCTTATAATGACTTGATCGACAAGTATCCAATGTATCAAGGCGGTTTTATTTGGGACTTTATTGACCAGGCAATCGAAGTGAAAGATGAAGTGACAGGGCAGGCGGTTCTGCGGTATGGCGGTGACTTTGATGACCGTCATTCCGATTATGAATTCTCTGGCGACGGTCTTTTGTTTGCTGACCGGACACCAAAACCAGCTCTCCAGGAGGTGAAGTACTATTATGGCAAACACATCAACTAAACAAGTTCAAATTATTTATGGTGACGCAACGTTAGGCTTGCGCGGTGAAGGTTTCGGCTACATTTTCAGTTATGAACGCGGCGGGATGGAATCGTTAGTGCAGCATGGTAAAGAATGGCTGTACCGCACACCTAAACCAACATTTTGGCGAGCAACTACTGATAATGACCGTGGTAACGGTTTTTCCGTTAAATCAGCTATGTGGCTGGGAACTGATATGTTTCTGAAGTGTACCGATATTGCGGTAGCCGTTAACGATCAGCCAATCAAGCTGCCGATTTCACCCGAAAATAATCGCTACAGCGACCATGAATTTGCTGATCACGTCACAATTACCTTCACGTATGAAACCTTAACGGTACCAGCGACAACGGTGACTGCAGCCTATACGGTCAACGGCGAAGGCAAAATTAAGGTCAGCGTCAACTACCATGGCAAAGCTGGTTTGCCTGAATTACCTGCGCTAGGGTTACGCTTCATTATGCCAACCGCAGCTAAACGGTTTAACTACGATGGTCTTTCAGGGGAGACTTATCCTGACCGGATGGCTGGCGGTGTGACAGGTAACTACACTGTAGATGGTATGCCAGTCACTAAGTATTTGGTTCCTCAAGAGTGCGGCATGCACATGCAGACTAATCAAGTGACCGTGACCCGTAACCGGACGCTGGATAATACCGATCATTCAAACCATGAATTTAACCTCACCTTTTCGCAAGCGGGACAATCGTTTGCTTTCAGCTGTCTGCCATACACGGCTGAGGAATTAGAAAATGCCACCCATATTGAGGAATTACCAGCACCAAGACGTACAGTATTCACCGTTTTTGGCGCCGTTCGTGGCGTTGGCGGCATTGACAGCTGGGGTGCAGATGTTGAACAAAAGTATCACGTTTCAGCTGAAGAGGATCATTCATTCTCGTTTGTCATTCAAGGTGCGTAATTTCACCAAGCCATTTTATAAAAAATTTTATTCTTTTTTCTAACTAAACACTTATAATAGAAACTGTTAAAAGGAGGCATTATATTAAGATGAAGAATGTAGCATTAGGCAACACAAGTTTACAGGCTTCTGCCGTCGCACTGGGTATTATGCGGATGGTAAGTCTCAATGTTGATGACGCCGCTAAGGTACTGGACACCGTTACCGATAAGGGTGTCAACTTTATCGATTCTGCCGATATTTATGGTGGGGGCAAGTCCGAAGAAATCTTTGGTCAGGCTTTGAAGAAATCGGGCGTTAAGCGTGAAGACCTGATTATTCAGTCGAAAGGCGGTATCGTGCTGGATCCTAAGCGTAGTCATGGTGACCTCGTTTTTGGTCAGCGGTACGATTTCTCTAAGCAACATTTGCTTGACGCTGTTGATGGTATTTTGAAGCGGATGGGGATCGACTACCTGGACTTCTTTTTACTGCACCGACCGGATCCACTGATGGAACCCGATCAGGTGGCAGCTGCTTTTGATGAACTGCAAGCAGCTGGTAAGGTTCGTCACTTTGGGGTTTCAAACTGCAATCCCATGCAAGTTGACTTACTTCAATCAGCCGTTAGTCAACGGCTGATGGTCAACCAGCTGCAATTTGGCGTCATGCATACCGGTCCGATTGATTTCGGCCTTCACGTCAATATGAGCGATGATCGCAGTGTTAACCATGATGGCGAAATTATTGAATATTCGCGGTTGCATCGCATGACGATCCAAGCTTGGTCGCCATACCAATACGGGATGTTCGAAGGGCCATTTATTGATAACCCTAAGTTCCCGGACTTAAATGCCAAGTTGCAGGAACTTGCTGACGCAAAGGGTGTAACAAAGAATGCCATTGCTACTGCCTGGATCCTACGTCACCCAGCAAATATGCAGGTTATCTTGGGTTCGATGAACCAGGATCACCTTAAAGAGAGTATTACTGGTGCTGATGTTGAATTGACAAAGCAAGAGTGGTACGACGTTTACTTTGCTGCGGGCAATACATTGCCGTAAAATCAAATCTTTAAATCATCAAAGGGGCATTAACCAATCTTCTTCTGCGGAAAGTTGGTTGATGCCCCTTTGATTTAATTTGAAGTGTGAGCTTTGTTTATTCGTAGGCTGTTGTCAATGATAATGGGTTGACCCGGCAGCTCACAATCGCCCGAAACGGCGGCTTCAGTACCTGCCTCGCAGGCGGCAGTGTAGAAACGGACTTTGTACTCTAACTTGGCTAAATGCTGGTTGGCTTGTTCGATTTGCCGACGAACGGCTTGCTGTTGCTGCTTGAAGATATTAAGACGGGTTTCTAACGTTGAATCACCCTGCAGCGTTAATGACACAAAGTGACGAATTTCAGTTAGTGACATCCCGGTATCCTTCAGGCAGGTGATCAAGTCAATGAAATCCAGATCCGCGTCAGAGAATTCACGGCGGCCGGACGAGTTACGCTTGATAAGCGGCAGCAGGCCTTCACGTTCGTAATATCGTAAGGTAAAGGCACTCAGGCCGGTTTTATCAGCCACTTGGCTAATTGAGTATGACATTGTCTGAAACCTCTTTTCATAGATAATAGTTAGAGTATACGCTATTTGGCCCCACTTTTGCGGTGAAATACAGTCGGCTTAAATAAGCAGGGGTAAAGAATATTTTTGGAATATTTGATTTAAAAAAGGTATTTGGTGATATTTCTGACTAACCGTTGCACGTTTTTTATGAACAAATATTAGATTTTGTACCAATAATTGTGAAGAACAACATTTTGAGAGAAATTACTCCAAATTTTCATAGAATGATGATACAATTACTTCATCGAACACGATGATAATGCGTTTAGTGAGGGTTAATTCTTTCCTAAAATCACATCTTTTGATTGGTACTTTATAATCTGTATGTGAAACAGTTATCATTAAAAAGTAATGGTTTTTCAGCTGCTTATTATCCTTAGATATCATTGGTATATTAAATATTTAATTTGCCAATTGGGGGGATATTCTAATAATAGATTAGTAAGCAAAATTAGAATATTTAAAGGATGGCGTACAAAGATGAGCAAAAGAATTGATTTAACCAACCAGCGTTTTGGTCGGTTAGTCGTCATGAAATACTATGGGAATAATCCCGCAAACTCCAATGCAATGTGGCTTTGCCAGTGCGATTGCGGTAATAAAACGATTGTTGATGGTGTCCGGTTGCGTTCGGGCATTACCAAAAGCTGTGGCTGTTTGAGACGTGACCTATCAAGTCAGCGGGTTTATAAGAACGCTAAGTTCGTTGATTATATGGGGCGATCCGATCAGTTACGAAATGAAGATGGTATTTCTTTGAGTTCAATTTCAGAATCAGCCCGTAATAAAAGCGGTGTCATTGGTGTTTCTTATGATCGGCAGACGGGTAAATGGTTCGCACGGTTAATGATTGATCATAAATACGTTTTATTGAAAAGCTTTAAGACGATCAATGAAGCCATTGAGGCACGGCGTGAAGCTGAAGAATTGTACCTTGGTATCAAGCGGGATAAGCCAACTAAGGAAGCCGAAGCTGAAGCCGAAAAGTTTAGCGTATAACACGATAAGTTAGAGGTTTACGAAAACATAAAAGAAAAAACGCGAGACTAACAGCCAAGCTGCTGATGATCCCGCGTTTTTTGCTGGCATTAACCGTTACGTTGAGAAGACGAGTAACTGGATCATGAGTTTCCTGAAGTCCTCGTTGATTTTTTCACACAGTATCTTGACTTATACCCCACTCTAACTTCTATAATTGAGATGGTTACAAATAAATTGTGTAACGGAGGGATGCTAACTATGAATTATCGAACACTAGGGAAAACCGGCTTTAATATTAGTGATATTTCTTTAGGAACTTGGCAACTTGGCGGTAAATGGGGTGCGCCATTTGACATTAAGGATGCCACGGCGACTTTGGAAGAGGCTTATGAACAAGGCGTCAACTTCTTTGACACTGCTGACGGCTATCAGGGCGGCAACAGTGAAAAAGCAGTTGGTGCGTTTGTTAAGGCCCATCCAGACGTTCACTTTACAACTAAAATTGGTCGTAAAGAAGAACCTCTCAGCACCGAGCATTTTAACCCCGAACACCTAACACGTTACGTTGACGAATCTTTGGAGAATATGGGTCTGGAAGCACTGGATCTGGTATTACTTCACTGCCCGCCAATGTCCATCTACTACACACCTGAAACCTTCTTCACGATGGATAAACTAAAAAAAGAGGGTAAAATCAAGAACTACGGTGTCAGTGTTGAACGGGTCGAAGAAGCCATTAAAGCAATGGATTATGACGTTTCAGCAGTTGAAATTATCTTCAACATGTTCCGTTTGCGCCCATCGAAACTCTTCTTTGACCTAGCGAAGAAAAACAACGTTGGTATTTTAGCCCGAGTACCGTTAGCAAGTGGTTTGTTAACCGGTAAATTTACGGCTGATACGAAGTTCGGTAAGGAAGATCACCGAACGACTAACCGTCATGGTGAACTCTTTGATAAGGGTGAAACCTTCTCTGGGGTTGATTACATGACCGGTGTCAAAGCTGCTCAAGAATTAAAGCAGCGTCTTGGAACGGATAACTTAGCTGCATTGGCACTGCGTTACATTCTGATGTTTGATGCGGTGAGTGCAGCCATTCCGGGAGCTAGTTCACCAGATCAGATCGAACGTAACACGGTAGCTTCAGATTTGCCGGCCCTAAAGCCTGAACAAATGCAAATCGTCCAGGATGTCTATGATAAGTACCTTAAGAATCCGGTTGATTATCTCTGGTAATCTGAATCGTTTTGAAAAACAAACGGGGTTAATCTCGTTTAAAAAATGCCTCATCTGACAAAATTGCCGGATGGGGTATTTTTTTGGATCAATACCGAAAACTTCGGGTTACTGGCTCACACCAGCCCGCCTTTTTAGTAAAATGGTTCAGGATATTGTCTATTATCACGTCATATTAGTGATATAATATAGTCATAAATATCAGAGCATAGGTGGGGGATGAACCAATGGAATTTACAGAACGGCAGCAAAAAATTGTTCAGATGCTAAAAGCAAAAAGCCCGTTAACTGGCGAAGAAATTGCTAATCAACTAGGGTTGAGCGTACCCACCATTCGTGCAGATCTACGGTTGCTCACGGCAGTTGAAGTGCTGACTGCACGCCCCAAAGTGGGTTACGTCTATCGCGGTGATGGCCACGCGGGTGTTGATTATACCAATTTATACGAAAAGCCGATTTCTGCCATTATGCAGCCAGCGATAACGATCAAGGATGACGCAACGCTGCAGGAGGCAATCAGTAAGCTGTTCCTGCGGGATGTGGGGACACTGCTCGTGGTTGATCAAAAAGATCACTTGGCGGGACTGATCTCACGAAAGGACTTGTTAAGGGCGAGTTTCAATAATTCGAATCCAGAAGCCATCCTGGCGAGTGTGATTATGACCCGGATGCCTAATATTATAACGGTGACGGCTGACACAACGGTGAAGAAGGCCGGCCAACTGCTCCTAAAGCACAAGGTAGACTCGTTACCAGTAGTGGATCAGCAGGCGCCGCAAAGGGTCACTGGAAGGATTACCAAGAACCGAATTTTTCAGCATTTTATTGAACAAGCGTAATTAAACGTGTGACAAAATTTAACTAAATGATGCCTATTCCGACAAAGTTGCCGGAATAGGCATCATTTAGTTTAAACGGCTAGGACACGATTTGGGGTACAGTCATTCTTTAAGAAAAATAATAGTATTATTTCTCTTAATAAAAGAAGTATGACGTTATGGAGCGGGAATTTCATGGCATTTTAAATTGGGGAAAACGGACTCGTATATTTTCAAATGTTGATTAGCCGGGATAACTGGGCTTTCTGAAATAATAATGCTTGAAATCAAAAATTATTTAATATACATTATAAATCGAACAAATATAACGTTTTATTTACGAGAAAGAGTGGTTATATGGCAAAACTCATCTATGAATTTTCAGAAGGCAACATGTCGATGCGTGACCTGTTAGGTGGTAAGGGTGCTAATTTAGCTGAGATGACCCGTTTAGGTCTGCCAGTGCCACCCGGCTTTACACTCACAACGGTAGCTTGTCATGAATACCAGCAAACCCACGCACTGAGTGAGAGTTTGCTGCAGGAACTTGACCGGGCGTTGGATCATCTGAGTCAGATGACCCACAAACAATTCAACGGCACCAGTCAACCACTATTAGTTTCGGTCCGTTCGGGTGCGGCAATTTCTATGCCCGGCATGATGGACACGATCTTAAACATTGGGCTGAACGATCAAACGGTGACTGCTTTGGCGACGCTGACACATAATGAACGCTTTGCTTACGACAGCTACCGACGTTTGTTAGCCATGTTTGGCAACGTCGTTTATGGCATTGAAGAAGCCACTTTCGACCAGGTTTTAACCGCGGCCAAGCAAGCCCATGGCTATCAGAGTGATTTAGAGCTGACGGCGGCCGATCTGAAGCAAATCGTGACGGCGTTTAAAGCTATTTATCAGCAAGCCGGGAAGGGGGAATTTCCACAATCGCCGAAAGACCAGCTTCTAGCTGCAAACAACGCCGTCTTTGAATCGTGGAACAATCACCGCGCGCAGGTTTATCGTCAGCAAAACCATATTTCGGAGTCACTGGGAACCGCTGTGAATGTTCAGGAGATGGTCTTTGGTAATGCGGGTGATCGATCGGGCACTGGCGTTGCTTTTACCCGCAATCCTGCCACTGGTGAGAAAAAAGTTTTCGGCGAATACTTGCTCAACGCTCAGGGGGAGGACGTTGTTGCGGGGATTCGGACACCACAGTCCATTGAAGTGCTGCAAGCAGAAATGCCGGCGATTTATGATCAATTGATGACCATCGCCGAAAAGCTGGAAAATCACTACCAAGATATGCAGGATCTTGAGTTTACCATCGAAAACGGCCAGTTATTTCTTTTACAGGCACGTGATGGCAAGCGAACACCCTATGCTGCCGTCAAAATTGCGGTGGATCAAGTTGCTGAAGGGTTGATCACTAAGACTCAGGCGCTTCTGCGGGTGAGCCCTGAATCCGTTTCAGCAATGCTTCATCCCGAATTTGACCCGGCGGTACTAGCACAGCAAACGCCGTTAACAACGGGGCTGCCGGCGTCACCGGGAGCGGCTACTGGTCAAGCTTACTTTACCGCTGAAGATGCGAAGCAAGCGGCCGACAATGGTACAAAGGTCGTTTTGATTCGACAAGATACTTCACCGGAAGACATTGACGGGATGATTGTCAGTCAAGCCATCGTCACTTCGCGGGGCGGCATGACCTCTCACGCAGCTGTGGTTGCCAGGGGGATGGGCGCCACGGGGGTTGTTGGGGCACATGAAATCACCGTGGATTACGCGGCTAAAGTTGCCAAAGTTGGCGACCAAGTGATCAGCGAAGGTGACTGGGTCTCGGTTGACGGCACTTCTGGGGAATTGTACCTTGGTCAGATCAAGACCACTTCTGCCGGGGTCAAGGGTGAGTTATCCGTTCTGCTGGATTGGGCAAAAGACGTTGCTCAAATGGGGGTTTATACCAATGCGGATACGCCGCAGGATTTCCAAAAAGCGTTAGATTTCGGTGCGGATGGGATCGGTTTGACGAGGACCGAGCACATGTTCTTCAAACCGGAACGGCTGGTTCAGATGCGCCGGTTAATTTTGGCTGAAGATGCTCAAGGGCGGGCGGAACCCTTGGCGCAGTTACTGCAAATGCAGCAGGAAGACTTTTACCAATTGTACAAGCTAGCGGGGGACAAAGAAGTGACCATTCGGCTGCTGGACCCGCCACTGCACGAATTTTTGCCGCATGATGAAGAGGAGATTCAAGCCGTTGCTCAGCAGATCCATTTGGCACCTGAGAAATTACGGGAACGGACGAGCGCGCTTAAGGAACTCAACCCCATGCTGGGACACCGGGGAGACCGACTGGCAGTAACCTTCCCAGATATTTATCAAATGCAGGTCAAAGCCATTATGAAGGCGGTCATCCGGTTGCATGATGAGGGGCTTGAAGTGCACCCTCACATCATGATTCCGTTGACTGACTCAAGAAGCGAGATGGCATGGGTGCGTCAGCTCGTTACGGATGAGATCGATACCATGGTGGCCGAATCGGATCTTCACCTTAAATACGCGGTGGGTACAATGATGGAAATGCCGCGGGCTTGTGTCACTGCGGACCAGGTTGCTGAAGTGTCAGACTTTTTCAGCTTCGGGACCAATGATCTGACGCAGCTCACCTTTGGCTACTCGCGTGATGACGTGGGTTCATTTATGCCGGAATACATCAAACAGGGGATTTTACCAGCCGATCCATTTCAAACGGTTGATATTGAGGGGGTAGGCGCATTAATGGAAATTGCCATTGAAAAGGGCCGTCAAACGAAACCGGCTTTGCCAATAGGGGTCTGCGGTGAAGTCGGTGGTGATCCCGCCTCAATCAACTTTTTCAATGCCATCGGGATCACCTATGTTTCCTGTTCGCCTTATCGGGTGCCAGTAGCCCGATTGGCCGCAGCACAGGCAGCGCTGAAACAAAAGTCGTAGCGGTAAGTACTGGGTATATGCCCGGTAGCAATTATTGGTTAGCATTTATTAAAACCGCTTACGAAACTACAAATAATCAACGTGATGGTTGCCGATGAGTTGCAGCCCACGCTTAATTAAAGGAGCAGTATCATGCAAGAAAAGGAAGAGTCAGTCTTAACTTCACGACTATCGTACGCTTTTGGGGCCTTTGGACACGATATGTTTTACGCAACACTGTCCACTTATTTCATCATGTTCGTCACTTCTCACTTATTTGATAAGAGCGGTGGTGGGATGAACGCTAAAATGATCAGCTATATTACGCTGATTATTTTTATTCTGCGATTCGTGGAACTGGCGATTGACCCGTTTATTGGCAATACGATCGATAATACGTCTACTCGATGGGGGAATTTTAAGCCCTGGATCGTTGGTGGCGGGTTCATCAGTGCGGTCATCATTGCGGTTTTGTTCACCAACATGGGTGGACTGAACACGTCGAATCCGTACCTATACCTGATTGTATTTGCACTGCTTTACATCACGATGGATATCTTTTATTCCTTTAAAGACGTTGGCTTCTGGTCGATGATTCCCGCGTTGTCATTTGATTCACGCGAACGGGAAAAAACGGCGACCTTCGCCCGGGTGGGGTCAAACATTGGGGCGAACATTGTGGGGGTCATGGTGATGCCGATCGTGCTGATGTTTTCTCAAGTTTCCAATAACGGTCAGGGGGATAATCGCGGCTGGTTTGCCTTTGCGCTAGTGGTGGCTGCCACTTCCTTTATTTCTGCCGTGGTTGTTGGCCTAGGAACCAAGGAAAAGAATTCTGAGCTGCGTAAAAACAAAGAAAAAACGACTTTCCGTGGTGTACTGAAGGTGCTGACGCGAAACGATCAATTAATGTGGCTGTCGCTAACGTATGCTTTGTATACGGCTGGTATGCAGATCACCAACGCACTGGAACTGTACTACTTCACCTATATTTTAGGCGATGCGTCGCAGTTCAGTATTTTAGCTTCGATCAACGCGGTTATTGGGGTTTTCGCCGTGATTGCCTTTCCGCCAATGGCTAAGAAATTTAGTCGGCGAAACGTGTTTTTCATTTCCATTTCGGTCATGATCATTGCTCTTGTAATCTTCTTATTAGCGGGAAGTTCGTTACCGCTCGTATTGACCGCTGCGGTGCTGTTTTATATTCCGCAGCCGCTGATTTTCTTAGTGGTTTTGATGATCATTACCGATTCCGTTGAATACGGTCAGTTGAAGTTTGGTCATCGGGATGAGTCGTTGACCCTATCGGTAAGACCCTTACTCGATAAGATGGGCGGGGCTATTTCTAACGGGGTCGTTGGTTTAACGGCGGTCTGGGCTGGAATGACCGCTGGGGCATCAGCCGCGGATATTACTGCGCACGGTCACATGGTGTTTAAATTAATGATGTTTGGGTTCCCGGCAGCACTGATCCTGATTGGAACGCTGATCTTCTTTAAAAAAGTGACGTTGGATGAAAAGCAACACGCCCAAATCGTTGAAGAATTAGAAAAAACCTGGGAAAAAACACTCGGTGAGGACGTGGATTTCATCGCTGCTAATGGTGATGTGAGTGATCAGTATGCGGCGCCGATCGACGGTGAGATTGAACCGCTTAGTGCGGTTGCGGATGACAACTTTGCTTCCGGTAAAATGGGGCAGGGTTTCGCCATCAAACCGGCGGACGGACGAATCTACGCACCGTTTAGCGGTACGGTCAAGGTGACGTTTCCAACGAGGCATGCCATCGGGTTGGTCTCAGAGCAAGGCGTTGCGACGTTGATTCATATTGGAATCGGCACGGTCAATATGCAGGGGACGGGCTTCGTCCAGTATGTGGAGCAGGACCAAAAAGTGAAAAAGGGTGACTTACTAATAGAATTTTGGCAGCCGGCGATTAAAAAGGCGGGTTATGATGATACGGTAATGATGGTGATCACGGATAAGGCAGCAAAGTTTGAACTAGAGACAAAAAGTGGTCAGGTAAAGCATGGGGAGGGGGTGGCAAAAATAAGAGTGTGAACCAAGGCGCTTAGGGACCGGAGTGTAAGGCCAGGGCGACATAAACCCATGGGCTTGGGGTTTGTGTCGCCCTGGCCTTACACGCAGGACCCTGCCTTGGAGAACACGTTTAAGCTAGGTAAGAGAAAAACGCAAGCAATCCCTGGTTTTGGGGATTGTGTCCCTAGCCCACTACATGCAGATTTTTGCCTTGGAGAACACGTTTAGGCTAGGTAAGAAGAAAGTCTTTAGTTCGACTAGGTAAAATGAAAGCGCTACAATAATAGCAACGGTATCGTTTCAGTACGCCGCTAATCGCACTCGAAAGGAGTCATCAACATTGGCAATTCACGTTGACGAAACCAACCAAACATTCCATTTACAAACGGACCACACGAGTTATATTTTTCAGGTATTAGCACATGGCATCTTAGGTCAGGTATATTATGGTAAGAAAATTCACGTTAAGCCCCAATACAATGAACTTTTGAAACGAGAGTTAAAAACGGACACCCCAGCGTATTCACTCGATGAACCTCGTTTTCAGATAGGTGATTTGAAACAGGAATATTCAGACACGGGAACCGGCGATTTCCGCCGACCGGCCTATCAGGTGACCCAGTCTAACGGCAGCCGCATTACCGATTTTAAATACGACCACTATGAAGTCGTACAGGGGAAGCAGCGATTGGCCGGCCTGCCATCAACGTTTGACGATACGGACGATGGGGCAGAAACGCTTATCGTTCATTTGACCGATGAACTAATTCAGTTAGATCTGGAGCTTAACTACACTGTTTTCCCCCACCAAGACGTGATTGTGCGCAGTGCGAACTTCAAAAATCACGGGGTAGAACCCGTCGCTTTGAACGCTGCGCTCAGTGCTCAGCTTGATTTACCGGATAAACAGTATGATTTGATTCAGTTCGCTGGTACTTGGGCACGTGAACGGCACCTGGTACGAACGCCGCTGCGGTCAGGTATTCAGGCGATTGATTCGGTCAGGACAACGTCCAGTCCGCAGCAAAATCCGTTCATGATGCTGGCCCGACCTCAGACGACCGATGATCGTGGAGAAGTGTTTGGCTTTAACCTGGTTTATTCCGGGAATTTCTTAGACCAAGTTGAAGTTGACCAGTGGAATGTCAGCCGTGTGCTGGTGGGCATTAATCCAGCGGAATTTGAATGGCAGCTTGCCCCGGATAAAGCATTTCAAACGCCTGAAGCCGTCATGTCCTACACACCTGACGGGATGAATCAACTGAGTCAGCAGATGGCGGCGTTTTACGGTGAACACCTGGTCGACGTTAAATACCGGCGGATGGAACGGCCAATTTTGGTCAACAACTGGGAAGCAACTTACTTTGATTTTAACGATGAAAAGCTGCTTAATATTGCTAAACAGGCTAAGAAACTGGGCATTGAAATGTTTGTGCTGGATGACGGCTGGTTTGGTCACCGAAACGATGATCACACATCGCTGGGCGATTGGTTCGTCGATCCGAAGAAGCTGCCAAACGGGGTCGGCGCTTTTGCCGATGAAGTCCATGACCTGGGCTTGAAGTTTGGCCTCTGGTTTGAACCGGAAATGATTTCCATGGATAGTGAGTTATACCAAAAACATCCAGATTGGCTGATTCACGTCCCAAAGCGGCGCGCCACACCCGGTCGTAACCAGTATGTGCTGGACTTTAGCCGCCCAGAAGTGGTTGATGCGATTTACGCGATGATGAGCAAAGTGATTCAGGATACCAAGCTCGATTACATTAAGTGGGACATGAACCGTTACATCACGGAAATGTACAGCACAGCGTTACCAGCTGACCGGCAGTTGGAAATGCCACACCGCTATATTCTTGGGGTTTATAACCTGTATGAGCGCTTGACGAAGGCCTACCCAGATGTCTTATTTGAGTCCTGCGCGTCAGGCGGTGGCCGGTTTGATCTAGGTATGATGTATTACGCACCGCAGGCTTGGACGAGTGATGACACGGATGCGGTTGAGCGAATGAAGATTCAGTTCGGCACCAGCTACGGTTACCCGCAGGCCATGATGGGCGCACACGTTTCAGCGGTGCCTAACGAGCAGACGGGGCGGATCACGCCACTAGAAACCCGTGCTAACGTAGCCTTTTACGGCGCTTTTGGCTACGAACTAGATATTTCGAAGATGTCTGATCAAGAAGCTGACGAGGTCAAAAAACAGGTGGCTTTCTATAAACAGCACCGCTCATTGTATCAATTCGGTAAATTGTACCGGATGGACAGCCCGTTTGACGGTGATGGCAACGTTATGAGCTGGCTGGTCGTCGATGAACAACAGGCGCATGCGATTGCTACCCGATATCAAGTTTTGAACCACCCCAACGCGCCGTACGAGCGATTGTATCTCAGGGGACTTGATCCCGATAAGCAGTACCGGGTCAATGACAGTACGGAGACGTATTACGGTGATGAACTCATGAATGCCGGGATAGTTATCGGCAGTGAGTTTGACGATACCGCGGCCGTTAAGAACTCGGCGGACTTCAGTTCACGCAGGTTCATGATCGACGCTGTTCAATAAAAAAATCCGGTTGTCAGTCAATCACTGATAACCGGATTTTTATGACTTATTTTTTAATTTAAAAGGTTTAGGCCCAATCAACGGCAGGCTGTTTGCTCAAAATATCATCGATCTTAGCCAGTTCTTCATCGGAGAACTTTAAGTTATCCAGGGCTTTGACGTTGTCAACCAGCTGCTGCGGCCGACTGGCGCCAACTAGGACACAAGCCAGTTCTGGTTCACGTAAGTTCCATGCTAACGCCATTTCAGCCAGGGTTTGATGACGGGACTTAGCCACTTCGTTGAGTGCTTTAACCGTTTTAAGGGTTTGCTCAACTTGGCTGGGTTCAAGGAACGGACTGGTTGATTTGGCAGCCCGTGAATCCTTGGGAATCCCGTTGAGGTACTTATCGGTCAGCAGGCCTTGGCACAGTGAACTGAAACCGGCAGCGGCTTTATGGTACTTCTTCAAAACGGGGAAGAGATCTTTTTCAATGCCGCGGTTGAACATGTTATAGCGTGGTTGGTGAACCACGAACGGCGTGTGCATGTCTTTAAAGCACTTAATGATCGCTTCAGTTTGCGCACCGGAATAGTTGGAAATGCCGACGTACAGTGCCTTACCTTCGCGGACTAAACTATCTAAGGCTTGAGCAGTTTCGTCAACGTTGGTTTCGGGATCGGGACGGTGGCTGTAGAAAATATCCACGTAGTCTAATCCCATGCGCTTGAGACTTTGGTCAGCACTGGCCATGATACTTTTGCGGGAACCCCAGTTACCGTAAGGGCCATCCCACATTTCATAACCAGCTTTGCTGGCAATGACCATTTCGTCACGGTAGGGTTTCATATCGGTCGCCATGATGCGGCCAAAGTTTTCTTCGGCACTGCCTGGTTCAGGACCATAATTATTGGCTAAATCAAAGTACGTGATGCCTAAATCAAACGCTTGCTGGACAATGGTGCGCATGTTTTCGTAAGCATCGACGGAACCAAAGTTATGCCAGAAGCCTAAACCAATGGCAGATAGCTTTAAGCCGCTGTCGCCAAGTCGGTTGTAGACCATGTTGTCGTAGCGGTTAGGGCTTGCTTCATACATTTAAAATTACCTCCTAATTAGATCAGTAAACGATTTCATTATAACGCACTTTTAAGATGGAGATGAAAGCTGGATTAAAGGCAAATAAAAACCGGTGAAACGGTTATTGACACGCTTATAGTGAACCCGTATGATTTAAGATATGTAATAAAATGAGGAGATGATGAGAATGACGGGGGATTTAGATGCCAGGTCGGCGCTCAGAGAAACGGTTCCCACCGTTTTTGGCTACATAGGTATTGCAATCGCTTTTGGTATCACGGCTCGTGCAAATGGTTTGAGTATTTTAGAAATACTACTGATGTCTTTAATTACATATGCGGGTTCGGCTGAATTTGTCATCGTCAGTTTAGTTGCAATGCACGCCGGAATTGGCTCCATTGTGCTGTCAGTTTTTTTGGTAAATGCACGGATGATATTAATGAGTATGGTGGTGGCACCATATTTATCGCATGAAAGCATGCTGAAAAATATTTGGGCCGGCAGCTTGCTAACGGATGAAACCTTCGCGCTGAGTATGAACAAGCTCAATTATACTGAGCATCAGCTTAATTTTAAGTGGCTGAATACGGCCAATTTATTTGCCTACCTCGTTTGGGGAGGTACTTCCGCGGTGGGCGGCATGCTGGGTAATTTGATCAGCAATCCCGAAAAATACGGGTTCGGCTTTGCGTTAGTCGCCATGTTCATCGGTCTTTTGTACTTGCAGATGATTTCGGATCGAACCATTAAGCTGACGATCCAACTGGTAGTTGTTCTGTTTGTAGCAGTATTCATGTACGTTGGCATGAAATGGTTACCAGAAAATGGTCTTTTATTAATCGTGACGTTACTTGGTTGCGGATTTGGGGTGGTGTTGAAGCATGTCGCTAAGTAGCTATGTCTTACTAGTGATTTTAGGTAGCGGTTTAGTCACCTGGTTATCCAGAGTGGTACCATTTGTGCTGTTAAAAGAGTTTAAACTGCCTGCAATCGTGGTTAATTTTCTCGGCTTTGTGCCGATCTGTATTATGTCAGCTCTTTGGATGGAAAGCTTGTTTATTCAGCATTTAGGGCAGTTACCGAGTCTTAATGTGCCCAACATACTTGCTAGCGTTCCAACTTTGATCAGTGCGGTGATCAGTAAAAACCTGCTGGTCATCGTGATTGTTGGTGTGATTTCACTGGCAGTTATTAATGTCCTTGGCTAAATTGATTGTAGTCATTTTTTGGTCGTTGAAACAATCCCAAATTGACACATTCCTGTAATATTAGTATACTTTCGAAGGAATGTCCGTTCCGTTTGAACTTATTTAGGATTACGGATAAATTCGAGAGGAGTATTTTATGATGGAAGAGGCAACAATGGCAAGTCGACGCCGAAAGCTGAAAAGTGATGCTCGGGGGTATTTAGACACTAACTTTACTTTTTACCTGCTTTTATTTTTACCCATTTATATTTTAGGTTTAGCAGTTGGTTTTGGAAACATCAGTTTTAACATGGCAGGCAATGACGCCGGCAGCAGCTGGCTGAATCTGTTAAGTTTGGTGTCATCATTATTAGCAGTTGGGGTTTCCTTTGTCATGATCGACCTGCAGCGTGGGGTGGGCGAATTTTCGGAACCCGTTAGCAAGTCATTTACGATTTTTAACCGTGGCAGTTATTTTCTGGGTTCGTTAGTGCTGATTGTTTTAACGGGTATTTTTACAATTCTCTGGAGCCTGTTGCTGATGATTCCCGGGATCATTAAAGCTTTAGCTTATTCTCAGGCAATCTTTATTTATCGCGACTACTTAGATCAGGGCAAAAAAATCGGCTTTTTAGAAGCTATCACGCTGAGTCGTACAATGATGGATGGCCACAAGTGGGAATATTTCGTAATGGGTTTGAGCTTTATTGGCTGGGGCTTAACTTGCCTCATTATTATCCCGATTATCTGGGTTTATCCTTATATGAATCAGACCCTTGCTAACTTCTATGTCAGTTTGGCTTCTGAAGGAACTCAAGCGCCGGATGACGGGCCAACGGTCATCACACCCGATGATAAAACTGATGCGCACGATGCTAGTTCTGCACCAACGGAAACCTTCTATCCGGATGCGAAGTCGCATTCCGATGATGAGTCACACGATGAATAATAAGATGTGAATGAAGGTGCTGTTACAGCACCTTTTTTTGATGAGCTGAAGTGCTAAAATATGAAGTAGCAAAATACACGTTAAGGATGGTTTGATGTCAAAAGTAGAAAAAATGCCACAGTGGCAGCGTAATTTGTACGCACTGTGGCTGGGCAATTTTATTACCGGTGCCGGGTCGAGCATGAGCCTGCCGTTTTTACCGCTGTTTATCAGTGAAATGGGCAATTTTCCAAAGTGGCAATTAACGCTGTATGCTGGGCTGGCATTTTCCGGGACGTTTTTTAGTCAAGCAATCGTGTCACCTTTCTGGGGAAAATTAGCGGATAGGACTGGCCGAAAGCCGATGCTGATGCGGGCAGCTGTTGGAATGACCATTACGGCTACCTTAACGGGGCTATCACCGACCGTTTGGGTTTTGATTGCTTTGCGCGTCATTCAGGGGGCTTTTTCGGGATACATTAATAACGCCTACGCGTTAATGGCCAGTGAAGTACCAACGCATAAAAGCGGTCAAACAATGGGAACGTTAACGACCGGTAGTGTGGGCGGTATGCTGGTAGGTCCCATCATTGGGGGCTATATTGCTGGGATATTTGGTTATCGCATCCCGTTTTTCATGTTTGGCGGCATGATGCTGATTGCCTCTCTTGTCACCCTGTTTTTCGTCAAGGAAGACTTTCACCCCTTGGAAAACCCGAAGTATGCGCAACGAAGTGCTTTTACCGGAATTAAACACGTTCGGGTAGTCTGGGCCATGATTATTTCTTCAATGCTGATTCAAGCCGCAACCACTTCAATCAACCCGATCATTAGTTTATTCGTCAAAGAACTGATGCATAATCACGGGAACGTTGCCCTGATCAGTGGGGTGATTGCTGCCTTACCCGGGATTGCAACGCTAATTGCGGCACCACGGTTAGGGGCTTTGGGCGATCACATTGGTCCGCGGAAAGTGCTGGTTGGCGGGTTGATTTTTTGTGCAGCCATGTTTTTGCCCATGTTTTTCGTTCAAGGTGTCACGAGTTTGGGTGTTCTCCGATTCTTGGTGGGTATTTCGGATGCCGCCTTATTGCCAATCACACAGACGGTGATGACGCTAGCAACACCCAAGGAATCAGTGAGTCGGATTTTTAGTTATAATCAGTCTGCTCAAGCAATTGGTTCGGTTATTGGGCCGATGCTGGCAGCTGGAGTTGCGGGTGTTTTGGATTATCGTTACGTCTTTCTAATGACGACTGGTCTAGTTCTTATTAACCTGGGGATCGTCATCTGGGCTTATAGGGCAGATTATAAATCAGTGAAGAAAGCCCGTGATTAAGGGCATTTTGCTTGAATAACGGTAACGAAATGAGTACAATTCCCCTAGAATTGATTGATAATGGCAATCAATATTAAGAGAGAATTGGAGAATTAACCATGGGTAAAGCACAGGAGAGAACTCGGCGCCAGATATTAAGTGCCTTTTTAGAGCTTTTGAGTGAGAAGCCGTACGACATGATTAGTGTTTCAGAAATTTCGGTAGCGAGTTTTATCACTCGCAGTACGTTTTATCGCTATTTTGATGATAAGAAGAGTTTATTGATGGCAGAAATCGAAGATACCATCCAAAAACGGGTGCCCGACCAGCCGTTGTTAATTCAGTTCGTTGAGTATGTTGAGGACTATTGGCCGGTTTTAAGGAATTTGACCCCAAGCCGGCAGAGCCGCTCAGACCTTCACGAAATTTTGAACCAGGTCCTTTGGGAACTGATCAATCGGCGGGTTGCTAATGGCTCGCAGAATGATCCGGTGATTGCGTTTATTCAGCGTTCGCGTAATAGGGATATTATGATCGGTGCAATCGAAGGCATGTTAATGGGAATCTTAGAACGGTACGTGATTGAAGGAACGGAGAAAATCAACCATCGGCAGCTGGAAGCAGCCATTGGGGAAATCGACAGTTTGTTTCAATCAAAACAGTATTAAGCAAAGGTAAGGACCTGTGACTTAAGTCTATATCGATAAGGATAGCAGTTAATTTCTTGACGAAAACACAACGTCAGATTTACTTTTGTTCACGCCTTTAATATAGCCTTAACCCGCTCCATAACTCAGATTCCGGCCATTTAACACCCCAAAGCGTCCTCCCGATCAAGACCATCGGAAGAACGCTTTGGGGTGTTAAATTCTGGAATCTACCGAGTTATGTCACGGCCTCAAAATTTCTTAACAACTAATGAGAAAATGCACAAAGTTTGCTATATTTTAGCATATTCGTGTACACGAGAATGGTGACATGATATTATGAAAACGGTTACAGTAAACTAATTGCATTCATAATATTGATGAAGGAGTGCCTACCATGAAATTAGCCAAGTATATCGACCACACCATTTTAAACGCGGACGCCACTGAGGCGGATGTAGATAAAGTTATTGCAGAAGCCATTAAGTACGACTTTGCTTCAGTATGTATCAATCCCTATTGGGTCAAGCACACTGCAGCTGCGTTAAAGGATTCGGACGTGAACACCTGTACTGTGATTGGTTTCCCACTGGGGGCCACTTCGACAGAAAGTAAGGCTTTTGAAGCTAAACAGGCCATTAAAGATGGCGCTGACGAGCTGGATATGGTGATCAATGTCGGTGAACTTAAAGCTGGTCATGATGATGCCGTTCTAGCTGATATCAAAACGTTGGCGGATACCGTTCACAGCGAAAGTAAGCTGCTTAAAGTTATTATTGAAACCGCGCTGCTAACGCACGATGAAAAAGTTCGGGCCTGTCAGTTGGCGGAAAAGGCCGGGGCCGACTTTGTGAAAACGTCTACGGGATTCTCAACGGCAGGCGCCAAAGTTGAAGACGTTAAGCTGATGCGTGAGGTTGTCGGTGACCGATTAGGCGTGAAAGCTTCCGGCGGTGTTCATTCTAAAGCGGAAGCGGAAGCCATGATTGATGCCGGTGCCACCCGAATTGGTGCCAGTGCCAGCGTCAAGATTGTGACAGAAGGTTAAGGAGGTTGCAACCATGACTTTTAAACGAATATTTGGAATTGTCATTGACTCTGTTGGAATTGGTGAAGCCAGCGACGCCAATAAATTTGATGATGTGGGCGCGGATACGCTTGGCCACATCGGGGAGTTTTATCAGGGAAAGCTGCACCTGCCTAACCTAGCTAAAATGGGACTATCAAACATTCGTCCTGATAATCCAATCAAGGGGGTTGAACCCGCTAGCAATCCGATCGGCTACTTTGGCAAAATGCATGAGGTTTCAGTCGGCAAAGACAGTATGGATGGTCACTGGGAAATGATGGGTTTGCCCGTCACCGAACCGCTTGGATTCTTTCCGCAGGGCTTCCCAGCTGAACTGATTAAAAAAATTGAGGACTTTAGCGGTCGGCACGTGATCGTCAATAAACCCTATTCCGGCACTGAAGTGATCCACGACTATGGTGAACAGCAGATGAAGACCGGGGATTTGATCGTCTATACCTCTGGTGATTCGGTTCTGCAGATTGCTGCTCACACGGACGTTATTCCGCTGAAAGAATTATACAAAATTTGTGAGTATGCACGCTCGATTACGATCGATAAGCCATACCGGATTGGGCGGATCATTGCCAGACCATACGTTGGACCAGATAAAGATCACTTTACCCGGACATCGGACCGGCATGACTTTACGTTAGCCCCGACTGGTGAAACGGATTTAGACCGGCTTAAGAATGCCGGGCTAGACGTTTTAGCAGTGGGGAAAATCAACGATATTTTCTCTGGTCAAGGCATTACAGAGGGTGTCCATACCACTAGTAACGACGATGGCATGAAACACACGCTGGCGAACGCGGAAAAGGATTTTACCGGTTTCAGCTTTACCAACCTCGTTGATTTTGATGCGATGTATGGTCACCGTCGAAACCCAGAAGGTTATGGCAAGGCACTGATGGCCTTTGATGAACAGTTGGGAGATTTGTTAGCCACGTTGCAGGACGGTGATCTCTTGATGATCACGGCCGATCACGGTAACGATCCCGGCTACAAAGGCACTGATCATACTCGTGAATACGTGCCGCTCCTAGTTTATTCACCGCAGTTCAAGCAAAACGGCTCCCTGGGTATTCGGCGCACGTATGCGGACTTTGGTGCCACCATTCTGGATAACTTTAATGTTAGCGGCAATGCAACTGGGACGTCGTTCTTAGAAGCATTGGAATAGGAGGAAGAGATTATGAGTACACACATTGGTGCTAAAATGGGCGATATCGCTGAAACGGTACTGCTTCCGGGTGACCCCTTACGCGCAAAGTACGTTGCGGATAATTTTTTAGACGATGTGGTTCAGTATAATTCAGTCCGAAACGCCTTTGGTTATACCGGAACCTATAAGGGCCATAAAGTTTCCGTTCAAGGAACCGGTATGGGGATCCCGTCGATTTCAATCTACACGAACGAACTGATTCGCTTTTTCGGTGTCAAACATCTGATGCGGATCGGCAGCATCGGCGGTTTCGGTGAATCAGTAAAAATTCGCGATATCCTGATTGCAGAATCAGCCAGTACCGATTCTGCCATTATTCAAAATACGTTTAAAGCTGGGGTAATCTATGCACCGACTGCTGATTTCAATATGCTGTTAACGGCTTATCAAGCAGCTAAAGATGCGGGTGTTGCCGTCAAAGTCGGCAATATCTTTAGTGCGGATCGTTTCTATAATGATGAGATCGATTATCAGCAACTGATCGATTATGGCGTCTTGGGAACGGAAATGGAAACCGCTGCGCTGTATATGCTGGCTGCAAAATTTGGTGTTCAGGCACTGTCGATCAATACCGTTAGTGATAATCTGACCACCGGTGAAGCACTCTCAGCAGCAGATCGTCAGAGCTCGTTTAGTGAAATGATGACGGTGGCACTGGAAACGGCCATTAAACTATAAGTTGCATTCAACGATATAAAACGGGGGTAGCAGTTAGGCTTTTTGGGCGTCTAACTGCCGCCCCTTTCTGTTAATGAAGTGAGACTAATGATCTGAGGAGGAACTCATAATGAGAATGGTAGATGTGATTGACCACAAGCGAAACGGTGGCGAGTTAACCAATGACGAAATCAAATTTTTCGTAGATGGTGTGGTGGATGGCAGTATTCCTGATTACCAAACCAGTGCCTTACTGATGGCCATCTATTTTAACGGTATGGCGGATGGTGAGCAGGCTGAACTGGCGATGCAGATGCTGAAATCTGGTGATCAGCTTGACTTATCAGACATTCCTGGGATTAAAGTGGATAAACACTCTACGGGTGGCGTGGGTGATAAAACCAGTCTGCCGTTAGCCCCGATGATTGCGGCGCTGGGGATTCCGATTCCCATGATTTCTGGTCGGGGACTTGGCCATACTGGTGGGACTTTGGATAAATTGGAAGCGATTCCGGGCTTTAAAGTGGAGCTGTCAGAAGAACAGTTCAAGCAGCAGGTGAAAGACATTCACTTAGCCATTGTTGGCGCAACGGGTAACATTGCGCCAGCCGATAAAAAAATATATGCCCTAAGAGACGTGACGGATACCGTTGATTCCATTCCGCTCATTGCGGGGTCCATTATGAGCAAGAAGATTGCTTCGGGAACCGATGCGTTGGTACTGGACGTTAAGACTGGTTCCGGTGCTTTCATGAAGACGGAAGAGCAAGCCCGTGCTTTAGCAAAGGCGTTGGTATCCATCGGTCAAAATGCCGGCATGGACTGTATGGCACTGATTTCTGACATGAATCAGCCGCTGGGCCGGATGGTCGGCAATGCTTTGGAGATTCAAGAAACCATTGATATTCTAAAGGGACAGGGACCAGCGGATATTACCGATTTGGTCTTGACCCTTGGTAGTCAGATGGTAGTTTTAGCCCAAAAGGCCCAAACGCTGGCGGAAGCACGTCAGATGCTCGAAGAAGTCGTTGCTAACGGTAAGGCGCTGGAGAGCTTTCGTCAGATGGTCATTGCCCAGGGCGGTGACGAACGTGTGGTGGATGACCCAACGATTATGCCGCAGGCCAAGTACAAGATCGATTTACCAGCAAAATCCAGCGGGGTGGTTGCCCAGATGACCGCTGATGAAATCGGCATTGCCAGCATGCTGCTTGGCGGCGGCCGGCAGACCAAGGATGATCCGCTGGACTACGCGGTTGGTATCGAACTTAAGAAAAAGGTCGGTGACCCGGTTGAAGCAGGCGAACCGTTATTAACCATTTATGCCAACCAGGAAGATATTGAAAAAGTTAAAGAACTGCTGTACGACAATATCGAAATTGCTGATTCAGCTGAACCGATAACGTTGATTCACGAGATCGTAAAATAGGCTAACTGCACAAATAAGGACTAAGCACGGCGCTTCAGCCGTCCTTAGTCCTTATTTTGGTTCAGTTCAATTTAAAGTTAATAAAACGACGGTTTGTCGCCATCAGTTCCGGGCTGGTCAACACCTACTGAGTGACCAATTTCTTTAGTTGGGTCATTGATCAAAGAGACGATAAAGTCGGCAATACTTTTCCGGGAGACTTCGGTACCCTTAAACGGCTCACCCTTTTGCGTTGTCTCATAGCTGACAATGTCCTTATTCGATAACCAGGCTGGACGGATTAAGGTGTAGTCCAAACCGGAAGCTTCGATGACTTTAGCAGCTGCGGAGTAGGTTTCCAAATAGCCGCCATCCAGCATTTGGTGGTTCCACTGACCGTACTTGCCGGGCACTTCATCATAAATTCCCAGAGTTGAGATCCAGATCAAACGCTTCAATCCGGCTGCTTTCATAGCAGCAACTACCGTTTTGGCCTGCTTTTCAATATCGTGATTACCCAGATTAGCATATACGATATCTTGGCCCTTCATGGCTTTTTCCAAGCTAGCCTGATCCGTGGCGTCACCTTCGACCACCGTTTCACGGGCAGTATCCGAAACACTCAGACGATTGGCATGACGCAGGAACAGGGTCAGCTGGTGATCCGTTTGCGCTAATAATTGTGCCTCTGCTAACTTAGCAATCTTACCGTTTGCACCTAGAATTAATACCTTTGTCATTTTTCATTCACTCCTATCTGATTTACAAGTTTCATTATAATGAGTTGTGCATAAAATTTAACGGACAGATATGGGGGCGTTGTCCGCCACTTGTTTTTGAACGTCTAGATAAGGTAAAATGGGTATTATAGCAAAAGTAGTTAATGGCATTATTCATTTTCAAAATCTTAACAAAAGAGGTATTGTCATGAGTGGCATTTTAACGGGTAAAAAAATTGTGATCATGGGGGTAGCTAATAAGCGCAGTATGGCTTATGGCTGTTTTCAAGCGTTAGAGGCACAGGGTGCGGAAATCATTTTAACTTACCAAAATGATCGGATGCTGAAGAGCTTAAACCGGTTTATTGACGATAGCGTCACGAAAGTTCCCTGCGATGTTAGTGATCCTGCGAACGTCGAAAGTGCGTTCAACTCGATTCATGAGCAAGTCGGTAAGATTGACGGGATCATTCACGCTATCGCCTACGCCGATCCTGAGGATTTAAAGGGTGAGACAACCGATGCTAGTTTGGAGAGCTTTAATACAGCACAGAGCATCAGTGTCTATTCGCTGATCTCGGTAGCGAAGTACGGCCGCAAAATCATGAACGAAGGCGGTTCAATCGTGACGTTGACTTACATGGGTTCTGAACGGGCCATTCCTAACTACAACATTATGGGGATTGCCAAAGCCGGGCTGGAAGCCACCGTGCGTTACCTTGCCCGTGACTTAGCGAGTCAAAACATTCGGGTTAACGCCATTTCTGCTGGTGCGATCAAGACGTTGGCCGTTACCGGGGTTAAGGATTACAGTAAATTAATCAGTCTTTCCAACGAACGGGCGGTTAACGGAGTTGGCGTGACGATTCAAGAAGTCGGTAATACAGCGGCGTTTTTGCTGAGTGATCTCAGCACCGGATTGGTCGGGGATACGGTTTACGTTGATAAAGGTACCCATTTGATTTAATTAGCGGAGGTTGCCGGTTTATTTTACAGAGGAAAATATGCAACAGCGCACTGCTTTCATCTAGCCGAATCGTGTTCAAATCAGCAGATAGCTGCACATAAGGCCCCTCCACCCAATTCCCAAGTTCGGGGAATACCGGTTTACTTTATAGAGAGGAAAATTCAACTGTGCACCACTTTTATGTAGCCGAATCGTGTTCAAATCAGCAGACAGCTGCACATAAGGCCCCACAACCAAATTCCCAAGTTCGGGGAATTCGGTTGTGGGGCCTTATGCTCCGCTATCTATACGCTGATTTTCACACACTAAAAAATCCAGCGAAACGGAGAGATTTCGCCAGACGAGTAACTACCCAATTCTTTAGTGAGTAGGTGAGTCAGCGTACCAAGCGGGAGTCACTGCGCAACTTTTTTTAGTTGAAGGGTAGGGGGAGCAGTACTCAATACGTTCACTCTAACCAAATTATAATCTGAAAATTAAAAAAGCAAAGAATTTACACTTCGAAAAGCCTTTTTTTTAAAAATTAATGTCGTTGAAGTATAATAAACGCAACAGATTGGAGGAGGTTTACCATGACTGAAAAAAACGTTTTTCACGTTAACGGGTATCTCGGACTCATCGTGGCAATTTTACTTTTAGTGGGTGGCGCTTGGCTACTTACACAGGAAACGGCAGTTAGCCTTATTTCGGGTGTTGTTTTGATCCTGATTGCCTTGGTTGGCGGCAGTTCACTGACCATTATTTCACCAAATGAGGCCAAAGCGCTGACTTTCTTTGGCAAGTATATCGGGACGATTCGGACGGCGGGCCTATTCATGACCGTCCCATTAACCAATAAACAGACGGTTTCATTACGGGTTCGTAACTTTAATAGCAACCTGCTGAAGGTTAATGACTCTCGCGGTAACCCCGTTGAAATTGCGGCGGTCATCGTGTTCAAAGTTATTGATACCAGTAAAGCTTTGTTTGATGTTGATGATTATGAACAGTTTGTCGAGATTCAAAGTGAGTCAGCTATCCGACACGTGGCCTCTGAATTTCCTTACGATGCCTTTAACGATCAGGAAACTTTAACCCTGCGCAGCAATCCCACCGAAGTTTCTAATAAATTAACCGAAGAATTGCAATCACGGCTTAAAATTGCCGGTGTTAAAGTGATGGAAACGCGTCTGACCCACTTGGCTTACGCAACTGAAATTGCCAGTGCGATGTTACAGCGCCAGCAATCGTCCGCTATCTTATCAGCGCGGAAAATCATTGTAGACGGGGCGGTTTCAATTACCGAAGATGCCATTGCAAGGCTAGAAAAGGATACGGATTTAAAGCTGACCGATGACCGGAAACTACAATTGATTAACAACGTGATGGTAACCATCATTTCAGAACGTGGGACGCAACCAGTTATTAGTACGAGTGAAACGGAATAGAGAGATACACGTAATAATCAAATCGGATATCAAAAAACGCATTAACCAGTGTCGAAACTGGCTAATGCGTTTTTTCATCGCTATTGCCCTTTTTACAGCACGTCTAAGGGCAGTTTTTCGGTTGGTGCCGGATAAGCTTTATCCAAAACCCGCCTATCATCAGCGGTGAGTTGGATATCACCAGCTAGCACGTTTTCCTTTGCATGATCGGGATTGCTGCTTTGCGGGATTGCCAGAACCTGTTGGTGGGAAACGACCCATGCTAACAGGATTTGATAAGCCGTGGCATGGTGCCGTTTAGCAACTTTGAGAACGTCTGGATCGCTTCCCAGATGGGTATCCAACTGACCCGGAGCACCAACGGGACTGTACGCAATAAATGGTAGATGGTGGTCGGCTTGCCAGCCCAAAAGGCTGTATTCTACACCCCGGCTGCCTAAATTAAACAAATCTTCATTGGCGGCCGCTTTGGGGCCATCAGGTAGTTGCCAAAGTTCTTCAAGATCAGTGACATCAAAGTTTGAAATGCCCCAGGCCTTTGTTTTACCAATGGTGGTTAGCCGCTGTAATTCAGCGACCGTTTCGGAAAGCGGGATCTGGCCGCGCCAATGATAGAGATAAAGGTCAACTTCATCGACGCCCAAGCGCTTTAAACTGGCATCCAAACTGCGCTCCATACGATTTTTGGAAGCGTTGGTCGGCAACACTTTTGAAATTAAATACAGTTGGTCGCGGGGAACGTCTTTAATGGCTTTGCCCACTAACGTTTCTGCCCGGCCCGAACCGTACATTTCTGCGGTATCGATGACCTTTGCACCAGCTGCTAAGCCGGCGTGAATCGCGTTAATTTCCTGTGTTTGTAACGAAGGTTCATCGCCCATATTCCAAGTACCCAGCCCAATGGCGGGAACCTCACTGCCTGCGATGGTGACTGTTTGCATCAAATCGTCCTCCTCATGATTAGAAATCATACACTCAATGTTTATTGTAGAATTTTTAGCAGCATTATACCAACTCAGCTGCCTCTAAAATTTGGCGTGAAAAATCGGTGACCTGTGCTGGCAGCTGATCAAGATTGAAAAAGGCCACTTTGTCGGTTTCGCCAGTTTGAGGGGTGAGTTGCTGGTCCTGGGTAAAAGCTTGATAAACCGCAATTACCGCATCAATTTGATCCCCATTTGGGTAGCGGAAAGCCATCGACGGCCCGCTCAGAATGGTGATAAATTTGAAGTTGACGGCGTGCACGCCGGTTTCTTCGAATACTTCCCGACTGGCGGTTTCTGCCAGCGACTCACCAATTTCTTTTGACCCGGACGGCAGTCCCCATAAATGAGTGTCGCTGCGGTGAACAAACAATAACTGCGCACTGGCGTTATAGACCAGGGCAGCTGATCCGGTTGAAATTAGCGGTTCATGGCCGACCTGTTTTCTTAAATTTAGAATATACCCCATAGGATCACCTCATAAAAGTAGTCACCTTTAATATTAATCCTATTATGGGTGAAATCACTTGTAAATTAAAGCGCTTTGATTAAGTTTCGTGAGCGCTGAAGAGCCGGAAAAGACTTGCACAATATTAAAATAATTGTTAAAATATACTCATTTATTTCTAATGTTCCCTGGAGGAATGGTTTGAAAGGTTTAAATACATAGGCGGCTTATTACCGCTACAGGAGGAATTATATGAGTTTGAAGAGTAAATTCTTACGTCAGGAAGATCCGGCCGTATATCAGGACAAGGACTCTCATTTAGCCCGTGTACTGGGGGTTAAGGATATCTTGGCATTAGGGGTCGGAACAATCGTTTCCACTTCTATTTTTACCTTGCCTGGTGTTGTTTCTGCCCAACATGCTGGCCCAGCCGTTGCACTTTCGTTTCTAGCTGCAGCAGTGGTAGCTGGCTTAGTTGCGTTTGCATACGCTGAAATGGCTGCTGCAATGCCGTTTGCCGGATCCGCTTATTCGTGGATCAACGTGGTGTTCGGCGAAGGGTTTGGCTGGATTGCCGGCTGGGCGCTGTTAGCCGAATACTTCATTGCGGTGGCCTTCGTTGGTTCAGGACTTTCCGCTAACTTTCGCGGTTTAATTCAGCCCTTGGGCGTCACCTTTCCTAAAGCGCTAGCCAATCCATTCGGAACTAATGGCGGTATCATTGATATCACCTCGGTTGTCGTTGTGTTGATGGTTGCTTTTCTCCTTTCACGAGGCGCTTCTACAGCCGCTCGTGTTCAAAATACGTTAGTTGTTTTAAAGGTTTTAGCTATTTTACTCTTTATCGTGGTTGGGGCTACCGCACTCCATCCGCAAAACTACGTTCCATTTATTCCGGCTCATAAAGTTGTTAACGGTAATCAGTTCGGTGGTTGGCAAGGAATTTACGCCGGTGTTTCAATGATTTTCCTGTCTTACATCGGGTTTGATTCCGTTGCTGCTAATTCAGCCGAAGCCAAGGATCCGCAAAAGACGATGCCTCGTGGGATTATGGGGTCATTGGTGATTGCAGTCCTTTTGTTCGTTGCCGTTTCACTGGTACTGGTTGGGATGTTCCATTACAGTGATTACGCTAATAACGCTGAACCCGTTGGCTGGGCACTTCGCCAAAGTGGTCATACTTTGGTTGCAACGGTCGTTCAAGCAATTGCTGTCGTAGGGATGTTTACGGCGTTAATCGGGATGATGCTGGCTGGTTCACGATTGGTTTACTCATTCGGACGTGACGGCCTGCTGCCAAAGTGGCTGGGAGTTTTGAATGATAAACAGCTGCCCAACCATGCGCTATCAACCATCACTATTGTCGGTGTGGTCATCGGGTCGCTGTTTCCATTTGCATTCCTGTCACAGTTAATTTCTGCAGGGACTTTGATTGCCTTTATGTTTGTGTCATTGGGAATCTATAAACTGCGTCCTCGCGAAGGAAAGGATATCCCGGATCCGTCGTTTAAGATGCCGTTTTATCCAGTATTGCCGTTCATTGCGTTCTTAGGTGCACTAGCAGTGTTCTGGGGACTTGATAAAGACGCTAAAATTTACGCCTTGATCTGGTTTGTCTGCGGTCTGCTGGTTTATCTGTTCTACGGGACGAAGCACTCGTCATTGAATAAAACACAGAAATAGTAAAATGAAGACCCCAAAGCGCTGCTTTTTGGGGCCTTTATTTCAGCTATTGTTATGGAGGAATGAAAATGACTGAAAATGAGCGTATCTTAAACGCCGAAGCACCGGCACTGTCAAAAGCAGCGCGGGTGAAGTATTTCAACATCGTGATTGAGTCTGGGAAGGGGGCCACCGTTACTGATGCTGATGGCAAGACTTATATTGATCTGCTAGCCAGTGCCTCGGCAACCAACACCGGGCACTCACATCCCCACGTCGTTAAAGCGGTTCAAGACCAGGCAGCTAAATTGCTGCAGTACACACCAGCATACTTTGCCAATGATCCCGCGGCTAAGCTTGCCCCGCGCTTAGCGGCGTTAGCCCCGATTAGCGGACCAACTGCACTTGGCTGGGGCAACTCGGGTTCCGACGCCAATGATGCGATTATTAAATTTGCTCGCGCTTATACGGGCCGGCCGTATATCGTCAGTTTCACGGGTGCCTATCATGGTTCAACGTACGGGTCACTTAGCTTGTCGTCAGTTAGCTTGAATATGAGCAGGAAAATTGGCCCGTTACTGCCAGATATTATCAAAGTACCGTATCCGGATCCATGGAAACGGCTGTCTGGTGAACCGGAAGCGGCTTTTGTGAACCGTATGTTTGACGCGTTTAAGTTGCCGTTTGAAACTTATTTACCTGCTGAAGAAGTAGCGGCTATTTTGATTGAACCCATTCAAGGCGACGGCGGTATTGTTAAAGCACCAGCTGCCTTTATGCACCAAGTTTATGATTTTGCCAAGGCAAACAGCATTTTATTTGCCGTTGATGAAGTGAATCAAGGTATGGGGCGGACGGGAAAGTGGTGGTCAATTCAGCACTTTGACCTGGAACCGGATTTAATGTCAGTTGGTAAATCACTTGCGTCAGGGTTACCCCTGAGTGCGGTCATTGGCCGTCGGGAAATCATGAATTCCCTGGATTCGCCCGCAAACGCCTATACGACAGCCGGTAATCCAGTGACTGCGGCAGCTGCTATGGCAACGATTGATGTAATTGAAGACGAACACTTACTGGCACGCAGTATTCGGCTTGGTAAAAAAGCGGCGGCCTTCTTTGAAGACGAAAAGCAAAAGTTCAGTTTTATTGCTGATGTGCGGATGTACGGCCTTGATGGCGGTATTGACATCGTTGATTCGGTGACGGGCAAGCCGGATTCTGAAGCTACCGCTAAGCTTGTTTATCGGGTATTTGAATTAGGTGCGATCATGATCTTTTTAAAAACAAATGTATTAAGATTTCAGCCACCGCTGGTCATTACCGATGAACAGCTTCAAGCGGCTTTTAAGATTCTTGATCAAGCTTTTAGTGAACTAGCAGCGGACAAACTTTCATTGCCTAGTAATGTTGATGAAATTGGCTGGTAGTCGGTCATTGAGGAAGGTTAGCACAAGGACAAGAGGTTGTGCTATGAGTCGCTATTGAGAAACCTGCAATCAGGTTTCTTAACTAAAACACAGTTTAAGATTTACTTTCGGCTACTTCCGGCCATTTAACACCCCAAAGCGTCTCCCAAGCAAGACCATCGGAAGAACTTTTTGGGGTGTTAAATCCTGGAATCTACCGAGTGATGTCGCGGCTTGTCGTTTTCAGATCTTTCATAGAAAGCAGCCGCGCTTTCAGCGTTAAATAAAAAATATTTATGATTGAAAAGGCCTTGATATACCCGTACAAAGGGATTTTTACCAACAAATTGACTAAAAGTTGGGTAAAAGTTTATTGAAATTTAAGTAAGCGTTTACAGTCATCGGCAAATTGTGCTAGAATGTCCGTAGGCTATCGAGGAAGGGTAGCAAAAATAATTGGTCTGTGTTTGTAAAAACAAATGACGATTGTTGAGTTTGAAATATATCCTGATTATTTATTTTATCGTTTGTTTTTATCGAACAGCCAAAACTTAGGAGGCATGAGTAATGGCTAGTAAGAGCAGTGATAAGATCACACTAAGTCCTGAAGCATTTGCACAAGCGGTTCTTGGTGGTAATCCGAAGCGCGATGACGAAGAAGATAAGATTTATATCAAGCGTCAGTTAACGCTTTATTTGGAAGCATTGTTGTTGGCACAAGACTTTAATGATCTCGAAGAGACTCGATTTGATGTTGCTAAGTCCGAACAGCGTAGTAAGATTCTCTCTAAGATTATTGAGCATCGTTACGAAGGTTCAGGGAGTGGCGAATAATGGAACAAAAAAAAGAAAGTCATGCTAAACAGTATACATCATACGCATTAGGGGCCTTCGGGCATGATGCGTTCTATGCGACATTAAGTACTTATTTGATGTTGTTTATTACCAGTGAATTATTTAATGGGGCTGCTAAAGGTGTCAAGTCTCATATGATTCTGATTATCACTACCATGATGATGATCATTCGGTTAGTTGAAATCGTGTTTGATCCAATCATTGGTGGGGTTATTGATAACACCCAGACCAAATATGGTAAGTTTAAGCCATGGTTGCTTGTTGGTGCTGGGATCAGTGCTATTTTCTTAGTCCTTATTTTTACGGATTTTGGTGGCTTGACTAATTCAAACCCAATGCTTTACGTTGTTTTGTTTGGTATTTGTTATGTCATCATGGATGTCTTCTACTCGTTTAAAGATATCGCACTTTGGTCGATGCTCCCTGCTTTGAGTGTTGATGAAAAGGTTCGTAATAACTTTGGTACGACTGGTCGTTTAGGGTCAACAATTGGTGCCCAAGCGGTTCCAATTATGATTTTCCCACTGATTGTGTTCTTCTCACACGTGTTCTCAGGAACAAGTGGTCAAACGAAGACGCAAGCCGGTTGGATTGGCTTTGCCGTTGTCATTGCAATCTTCTCATTTGGTGGTGCTTTATGCACGGCCTTGGGAACTCATGAAAATACGAGTTTAATTCGTCAAAACACCGAACGTACTGGTGTGATTGGTATTTTCAAAGCGTTAGGTAAAAACGACCAGTTGATGTGGTTGGCAGCTTCATACTTCCTATTTGCTTTAGGTTACGTTGTTACTAACTCACTATTGGCTTACTACTTCACCTATGTATTGGGTCAGTCAAACAAATTCACTTTTGCTGGCTGGATCATGGCGGTCTTAGGTGTTATCTCCGTATCACTCTTCCCAGTGATTGTTGAGAAAGTTCACCGGAAAGCGATTTATGTCGGTGGTATTTGCATGATGTTAGTCGGCTATATTCTGTTCTTATTTGCAGGACACAGCTTACTCGCCGTATTAGTTTCCGTCGCCGTCTTCTTCTTCCCATACCCAATGATTTTCTTGGCCGCATTGATGACCATCACTGATAGTGTTGAATATGGTCAATGGAAGAACGGTACTCGGAACGAATCCGTTACCCTTTCTATTCGGCCATTGATCGATAAGCTGGCCGGTGCGGTTGCTAACGGAGTTGTCGGTATCGCCGCCGTCCACTCAGGTATGACTGGTAACGCTGCGCCAAGCAGCATTAGCCACGCACAACTGATGGGCTTTAAGACTTACATGTTCTTCGGCCCAATGGCTTTGGTTGCCGTTGCCGCTCTCGTCTACTACACGAAAGTTAAGTTGACTGAAGACAAGCATAAGCAAATTGTCGACGAACTTGAAACGAAGTTAAAAGCTGAAAAGGCTGCTAAAGAAGGTAAAACTTCTAACGATGCGCCTGACGCACAATAAACGTTGATTGAAAGTCGTAATGACCACTACAGAGATGGTGGCATTACGGCTTTTTTTGTTTAACGTGACAATTCGGGCTTGAGAACCATTAGGAGTAGATGAGGCAATTGTGCCATTTTTAAATGAAATTAGTACAAATAGCTGTGTAGGCTTGCTATAATAGGAAAAGGATGCTGCCTTGTGTTTTAAAGACATGTGTGGTGTAATGTGCATGTAATGTGATAAGTGGATTAAAATTTATGAAGAAAAGAGAGCGAAGCAGAATGGAAAAGAAACGCCATATTTCAACCCGAGAAGTAGTTTACTTAGCAATGCTGATTGCTGTAACCGTCGTCATTTCAAGGTTCTTCTTAATTCCGGTTCCCATGACACACGGAAACGTTAACCTCTGTGATGCGGGGATCTTTATTGCGGCACTTCTACTTGGTCGAACTCAGGGTGCAGTTGTTGGGGCCTTTAGCGGCTTACTGCTTGATTTGATTTCAGGATACACGCAATACATGATTTTTTCGTTTATTGTTCACGGGCTTGAAGGCTTTGTCGCTGGCTGGATCGGCGGTAAGAAGTCAAAGTCGGCCAAGATCATTGCTATGACCATTGGTGTGCTCGTCATGGTAGCAGGCTATTGGGCAACGGATAGTTTACTTTACGGGTTTAAAGTCGGCTTGATCGGTGTGCCAACCAACTTTATTCAGGGAATTGTTGGCGGTGTTGTGGCTTACGTGGTTTCCATTCCGCTGGAAAGCCGTTTACCCAGGTTGATTGGCTAGTCAATGCTAGCTCGAGCCTTACACAACCAGCCATTTTTAGTTGCTGAAGACCTTTCTGCTATCGGTACGATGTCCCTGGGTGTTGCCGTGCCAATTTTGGCAGCTCTGGGAGTACCAGCAGCAATTTTGCCAACTCAGGTGTTGTCTACACAGACGGAGGGCTTCGGTACTCCCGCAAAACAGTACTCAGCGTCTTGGGTCGAGGAGACCATGGCGCACTGGCAGCGTGAAAAGATTCAGCTTTCTGGTGGGCTGATTGGCTATGTGGGACAAACTGATTTACTCTTTCAGTTAACGCACTTAGTCGTTGCTCAGCAGTTGCACCCGCTGATCGTTGACCCCGTAATGGGTGATGATGGGGAGCTTTATCCGGGATTACCAGCAACCTATGTCACGTTGATGCGCAAACTGGTGAGCCATGCGGATGTGATTACGCCTAATTGGACTGAGGCACAATTATTAGCTGACCGGCCAATAAATGCTCATCAGCCTAAGCGAGCTGATATTGCAGCCGTGTTTGCTGCCTTAAACACGCTGGTCGGCGATAAAACAAAGATTGTGATCACGGGTATTCCTAGTGAGCGTGAGATTTTAACTGCTTATCAGGAGGGCCGCAAACAGCACACGATTGCTACAAAGCTGAGAGCAGGACACTTTTACGGCAGCGGTGATGTTTTCTCCGCGTTACTAAGTGCTGCTCTCGTGCATGACGTCGACCTTGATGCCGCGGTTAAGCTTGCGGTAAAGGGCGATACGATTTCTCTGGATCAAACGTCAGAGGCTGGTTATCAACGCCGCTTCGGCATGCAGCTAAGTCTTTTGCTGGCTTGGCTGGCACAAGAAGTCATGCCCCAGCTTGATCCGTAAGCTGATGGATTCAAATCAATATGTGAGAGAAGAGGAACTGCATATGATCGATACTAACGTCAATCGACGGCAGGATCATAACGTGAAGTGGTCAGTCACTAAGAACGATGATCAACTCTTACCAATGACTATTGCTGATATGGATATTGCGACCCCTCAGTTCATTAGAGAAGCGATTCAGCGGGTCTTAGATAAAAAAGTGCTGGGTTATATCATGCCAAGCACGGGGTTCTACGATGCCATTATTCACTGGCAAAAAGAACGACACGGCGTCAGGCTTAAACGCGAGCAGCTGATTATGCTGCCAAGTATTGCAGTCGGACTGTCATTGGCAATTCGCCATTTGACCCAAGTTAATGACGGTATTATTGTGATGTCGCCATATTACCCACCATACCGGCAGTTAGTGATCAATAATCAGCGTCAGTTTGTTGAATTTCCGCTCGTTCAGCGGGAAGGGCAGTATGTGATTGATTTTGACCGGTTAGACCAGGTGATGAGTGATTCTCAGGCTAAGGCAATTGTCGTTTGCAACCCGCATAATCCTGGCGGTTGTGTCTGGACCACTACAGAATTACAGCGGATTCAAGATATTGCTAATGCTCACCATGTTTTGGTGCTGGCAGATGAGATTCATGATGACGTTGTTTTTTCCGATAATCGGCCCGTTTCAATGCTGTCTGATTTAATGGGTGAAGAGGCTGTTAACCAGACAGTACTCTTGAAATCAGCCACTAAAGCATTTAACTTGGCGGGGCTGAAGTGCGCTTTCTTGGCGGTTAAAAATCCACAACTATTGGCCACGCTTAAACAAGCGGCAGCTGCTGAAGCTACTGAAGAAGTTAACACGTTGGGTTTAGTTGCCACACGGACTGCTTACGAACAGGGTGCGCAATGGTTAACGGAGGTGAACGGTTATCTAGAAGAAAACCGGAACTTCGCCTATGGATACTTGCGGGAGAACATTCCCATGATTCGACCAATGTACCCAGAAGGAACGTATCTCATGTGGCTGGACTTTATGGCCTATGGTCTCACGGATGATGAACTTGACGCAAAGCTCCGCGAACTTGGTCATCTCTGCTTGAATCCGGGCATTGATTACGGCAAAACGGGCAGTGGCTTCATGCGGCTTAACTTTGCGGTGGATCGATCAGTTTTGGAAGATGCCATGCATCGGCTGAAGACTTTTGATCAAGCTGTAAGAAAAAAGTAGCGTTTAATATAAATAAAACATAATAAACAGAGTGTCTGATTTTTCGGTTGATATAGCCGTAAATCAGGCATTTTTTAGTTTATGTCTGGTTTGTCATTGAACTGTAAAACGGTTTCAAGGAATGTTCATAATTTATTCGAAACTATTTCTTATTGGTTTGATAATTTAAATACATAGAAGAAAAGGAGGCGGCGTGAATGAGTGAAGCACCTGAAATCAGTGCAGGTCGACTAGTAAGATGTCAGCATGCAGAAATGAGTAAGCCATTTCTTGGTCGGGTAAATCAAGTATTTGGCAGTCGGCTTGTCGTTGAGGTGATGAACTTTCACTTTCATGATCGCCGCATAGTTGAACAGAACCAATATAAACTGGTAGTTGAAGCAAATGATGCTAAGGCAATGACAATCGTTCAGTGCCAACGACGGAAAGGATGATCAACATGATTAAAATCAATGATATCGTAACCTGTGAACCCAATGGTAACCTTACTTGCAGTTTTGTGGGGCGAGTGGAACACATTTATGAACGTACCGTGATGGTAACCGTGATGGATCATCATCCCAGCGACCGGTTTAAGGTGGCAGAATTAATGGGCCGGGTAGTGGTTGCCAAAAGCAAAGTGAAGACACAGGCTGAAACGGCGGTTCAGAAGCGTCAAGTAGCTGAAGCCTAAATCAGAAAAAGAAGACCTGCTAACCAGTTTGCAAGCTGGCTAGCAGGTCTTCTTTTGGTGAAATAAATAAATTCATTATTTGGCAACAAAATCGGTTTTATTAAAGAAGTCGACTTTGATATCGTTATCCGTAATGGTTAACTTTGAAATGCTGCCGTTAATGGTCGGGACCCCTTCATCCAGTTCGGGTGCGTAGCGGTCAATGATCGACCGAATGGTCATACCGTGTGAGACGACGAGTATTTGGTCGCCGTCATGGGTATTGTCACGTAATTTATTAAAGCCACGGTCTAGCCGTTCCCAAAACATGGCGTTGCTCTCCGCTTCACCATAAAGGTCAGCTTTGTGGATCAGGTCGCGGGCTTTTTCCAAGCCGTATTTACCCAGCACGGCGGATTCAGAAGTTAACTGAACCTGTTCACCAACAAACTGCCACATTTGGTTAGCATCGTTACCTTCGAAGTAACCGTGGCACTGCTCACGAAATTCGGGATACTGGTAACTGATAATATTAATGTTTTCCTTATTGGCCTTTAAAATGTAAGACGCCGTTTCAATTGCTCGGCCCGAATCACTGCTGTACGCAGCAGCAAAGTCGATATTCTTTAACTGCTGGCCGGCACGTTTAGCATCGGCAATTCCCTTTTCAGTTAGTGGGGAATCGATCCAGCCCTGAATTTTATTATAGTGGTTCAGCATTGTTTGCCCGTGCCGAACGAAGTACGCAGTAAATGTTTTCACAGTAAACCCTCCCAGAATGCAAAAATATGTTTCATTCACGTTCATTATATCAATTTATGCAAGCCTTTCCAAACGTTGATTGATCCGCTTTAACGGTTAGTGACGCCGGGGGGAAATAGCTTTTTGACGTGCATGGTGCTTAATCATCAGCCAACCGCCGGACAGTACTGCTAAGGTCACGCCGATGATCGATAACCAGAAGCCGGCTTTTAGCCCGGGAGTACGATAAGTGAGTTTGATTCGATGGGTACCGCTCGGAAGGGTGGCACCCACAAATCCAGAGTTAACCAGCTGTGTTTTTGCCGCTTGCCCATCAATCTTCAGCTGCCAGCCCTTACTGTAAGGAATGCTGGTAGTGAGGATTCGCTTGCCGGCACCGACAGAAGTGCCACTGACCTCGTTGTTAGTGACGTGCTGGTGAAGCAGACCGGTCTTTTGCAGGTTGGTCGTTTGCTGGCGATATTTGGCAGCGTACGGGACGGCAATGACTTTAACGTGCTTGAAGTGAATTTTTTCCGCACTAGTAAATGAAAGGTTAATGGTCTTCCGCAAATGAGTGGCATAACCCAGGTTGATCAGCAGGTGGTTTTTAGGCTCGTAGTCGGAAAGGTTATTGATACCAAACTGGTTGTAGACCGTTTTGCCACGGCTGGTTTTAATGGTCATCGTGTAAGCATTAAAGAGGGGGTTGTTAATGATCGTCCGCCAGTTATTTTTCTGCTGGCCCTTCGGCAGCGGCGTACCAGCAAATTTAGCTTTCATGGCATAGTGATTCAGCCGTTTGGCAGTATCGGGAAAAGTAGTTGAAATGCCGGAGAGGTCCAAGTAAAGTTCACTGCCTTGGACTTGTTTGGGGTGCTTCAGCTTCAGTGCGTAGGTTTGCTGCTGCCCAAGTACGTCGCTGGTCATTTCGTGAAGGCCATTTCGGTTGGCTTCAGTATTGTTATCGATAATCACTTGATTTTGGGCTAATAGCCTGTCCGCCTTAGTTGAAGGCTTATCAAGGCCGGTTGCCGCAGCGTAGTTAGCCGCTTCCTTAGGGGGGAGAGGCTGTTTGCCCAGTGCCGCTGATTGGGAGTGCTTGGTATTATGCTGCAGCCGGTAGTTGATCAAGTCCGGGATCTTCAGGACCGGCAGACTGGTTAGTTGAACCTTGTAGCCCACGTGCTGAGTTGCGGTTTTCGGCTGTGTTTTTGCCACTCCTGGGACCGCTTTTTTGACACTAGCACCTTCGAGTAAGGCTTCCTGCCGTTGCAGCGCGGTTAGTTTCTGAAAGACGGTTGGCGTGATCTGCGAACTTTGGGTATAAACCAGCGGTAAGGCATAGCGGTTCTTTAAAATTGCTGTGCCAGTTCCGTTGCCCACAGTATAGACCGGGTGGTCTGCAATAATGACGGGTTGGCCGCGCTTGGTTTTTAACTGCTGGAAGCCGTAGGGCATCGCCTTATGATTCAGCATGTCATCTTCCCGAGCAAAGAGGTATTTTACGTTAAGCAGGGAAAGAATAGAACCACGGGTGTCGGCTTCACTGGTAGGGTTGTTCATGCTGTTTTGAACGTTGGCGAGTTGCTGATTGAAGTGGTTCACATCACCGTTTTGAACCGAATAGTACGAACTGATGGTGTGCGTGTTCAGCAGCATCGGGAGGTTGTTGCCGACGGTTGTCATTGTATAGTAATCGTTAGTCGTGGAAGTCCGGTAAAAGTGCTTATCATGCTGATGCAGGTACTGATCAGCAATGTCGTAGTACCATTTTGACCATTGATTAGCAGTGTTAGCAGGGAGCTCATTTTCTGGGGCACCACTGTAATTGTCGTCGTAAAAGCTTAACCCAGTAGCGATGGCATTCAGCATCACCAGACTTAGTAATCCCCATCTTAGCGGTTTAGCAAGTTGCGGTTTTAAAAGCAGCAGGCTAAACAGCCAAACAAACAGCATGAAGATCAGGTAGGTCAGCAGCTGAATCTGCCGAAACTTAAATAAGTAACCATTGGCTACCCAAATGACGATAATTAAACCAGCAATGATACCGGTCAGCCAGAGAAAATCCCGGACGCTATAGTCAGCCAGGTGGTCGACTAAGGTAGCGGCAACTAAGGCAAAGACTAACTGAGCCATCATCAACCAGCGATTGGAAGGGGTACTCAGTACGTTTAAGGTGGCAGCTACGGCTGGAAAAAGCAGGCCAAGTGCAATTAAAATCAACGTGATATTGAGCGCCAGATAACGTTTGAACCGACGCAACGTCCAAATCATGGCAATCAATGAGAGCCCACTAGTTGCGATCAATGCCCAGTAGTAGATATTACCGTTGGAGGTTAGGAGGTTATCAGGCAGTGTGCGGTAGTAAATTTCGGGGTACCAGAACAGGTTATTGGCAAAAATCGATCCGCCCATTCGCGAACTGTTCATCATGGCCATGACGTTCGGCAGTAAAATAACGGCGGCCAGCAGAAGCGCAAGGACCATCGACATTAAGAAGCGCAGCAATAGTTGCCATACTTTCGGGATCAGGGCACCCTTTTGCTTTAAATCGCAGTATCTAATGATCAGAAAAATCAGTGCACCAAAGGCCATTAAATAAGCAAAGTAGACGTTGCAGACTAAAATAGCCGCGGTGATGGTTCCTAGCCACCACCATGATTTTCCCTGTAAGACCCAGTCAACCGTGAGGCAAAGCAGGGGGAAGAAAATCATTGGCAGCAAGAAGAACGGGTGGTGATAACTGACATAGAAGGCAAAACCGTTAAAGGTGTAGATCAAGGCACCGATAATCTGGCCAACGGGTTTAAAGTGGAAATGTTTGGCTAGTACGATAAAGGAGAGACCAACAACGTACAGCCTAAGAATGGTCAATAACGTATAGCCCAGCTCAATTTGGTGGACGGGAAATAGTACAATTAAGTAACTAAACGGGTCGCCGACTAAGTAGTAGGCAAAAGTGGTCATTTGATCAGCACCGAGGCCTAAATTCCAAGACCAGCTAAACAACGATTGATGAGCGGTACCCTGCAGGATACGGTAGAATTCTTTTAAAATGGGGTAGTGCTGGGCAATGCCATCTAGATTCCAAATGGTAGAGTGGCCGGTAGCGCGGAGTGCACCAAAGGAAACCGCTGCGATGATGATAAACGCCAGTGTGTAGATGAACCACACTGGTAACCGATTAGTTTTATGTTTCAAAGTAAACTCTCCCCAGTTTGATGTAATAACTCATTATCGCATATTCAATCTGATGATGCGAAGTAAAAAAGGCCACGCAATTGCGTGGCCTTTTCATCATTGGTTTAAAATTAGTTTTTGTCCATTGCGTGACCACCGAAACCGTTACGTAAGGCAGAAACGACTTTACCGTTGAAGGTGTCATCTTGCATTGAACGGAACCGTGTCATAACAGCAGCTGAAATAACTGGTGTTGGTACAGCGTGGTCCATTGCGTCTTCAACAGTCCATTGGCCTTCACCGTTAGAGTGCATACGGCCCTTGATGGCATCTAAGTTAGGATCCTTTTCAAAGGCTGCCTCAGCCAATTCCATTAACCAGCTGCGAACAACTGACCCGTTGTTCCATACCTTAGCAACGGCACGGTTGTCATAATCGAAGTCGGAGGCTTGGAGAACTTCAAAACCTTCACCGATGGCTTCCATCATCCCGTATTCGATACCGTTATGAACCATCTTCAAGTAGTGACCTGAACCGGCTTTACCAGTGTAGAGATAACCATCTTTTTGTGAGATATCTTCAAATAATGGGCGGATCGTTTCGAAGACTTCTGGTTCGTCGCCACCGATCATGAAGTTACCGCCGTTAAGGGCGCCGCTCCAGCCGCCTGAAGAGCCACAGTCAAAGTAGTGGATGCCCTTTGCGCCTAGAAGACGGTTGTGACGGAGTGAATCTTTCCAGAAAGTGTTACCGCCGTCAATAACGATGTCGCCCTTGCCTAAAGCACCGGCTAAGTCGTCAACGGTAGCATCAGTTGGTTTACCAGCAGGTACCATGATCCAAACAATCTTTGGTGATGGTAACTGATCAATCATTTCTTTGAGTGTCGTTGCTTTATCAGCGCCGTAAGTGGCTGCTTCTTCAACTAAGTCAGTGTTCAAATCGAAACCAACAACTTCATTGTTATGCCGAATCATGTTTTGGGCTAAGTGAATACCCATTTTACCTAATCCAATTAAACCTAATTTCATCAGAAAAACTCCTCGCTTCTTTTTACCTGAAATTTTGCAACAGGATTAGTATATAAGATTCCCTTTACTTTCGCAAGGGAAAATGTAAAAAAATTACAGTTTTATTTTCATGTGTGAAAATTCACTTATTCAAAGGCCTGTACGAGTAGGGTTCCCAGCACCCAAATGACGATTAACGGCCACTTTAATTGCAGTAATAAAGCAGCTATTTCCCGCATTATTGCGGGCATCAGGGCGGCAGTGGTAGTCCAGGAGCCTAAAAGCTGAACCGGTAAACGCTGCCGCCAAGCTAACAGCTTGCTGCGAACGAGGTGATAGTCGCTGGTGACGACCAGGATGCGGGGCTTACCCGGCCCGTGCCAATCGTTTTCAATCAGTTGTTTTGAAAACTTAAAGTTGGTTTCTGTAGAAGTAGCGTGCTGCTCCAACAGCAGCTGATTTGGGTCAACGTGAGACTGTTTTAAATATTTAGCCATGACAGCCGCTTCGCTTTGAGGCTCATCACCACCCTGACCGCCCGTTAACACCAGCTTAGGCGGTTGTTTCTGTGAAACGCAAAAGGTAAGTGCTGTCTGCAGACGTCTGACTAGCGTTTTTGAAGGCCCATTTGAAGTGACCTTGGCACCCAGTATGATGAGGTAGTCGGGTCTCTTTAGGGTACTTGTCTGCCGGTAATACCAATTGGTCAGCCAGAAGTAGGCGGATGCAGTTAAATACCAAGTTAAAAAGCCTACGCTAAAAGCTGTTGCTAGCGTGTGGTGAGGCCAGATGATCAGCGGCAGGCAGATCAGTAGATCCCAAACGATCAGCAGGCTGATTAATGGCCCCCAAACCAGGCGTTGGTCATGCTGTCCCCGCACTAAGGGTAAGATAGCTGCCAAATTGGCCAGGGTAATAAGTGTTAGAATGATGAGCAAACAATCACTTCCTTTGGTTGTTTCTTCTATTATAGATTAAACGGCTCCCAGACTGCAGCTTGACTTTTGCTGACAGGATTTGTAGTATTAATGACAGCTATGAAGCACCGAAGTAGGCGATGGGCAACGATTTAGAAACTTGACGAATGCTGCAAGTCAAGCGTCCCGGCTGACCGAATTACAGTGTGGAGCGATCCAGTTAATCACTGGCGGGTCATGCCGATATCGATGTCGAGCGACGCTGCCATAGTGGCAACGTAACTTGGGTGGTAACGCGGAATTCAATTTCGTCCCTATTAGTCAATGACTGGTGGGGACTTTTTTAATATCTTGAGGAGGTTTAACTGTGACAATTTTAGATGAACTTAAATGGCGTGGCGCGATTAATCAGCAAACGGATGAAGCAGGGCTGTCTGACTTGGTTAAAAATAAGTCGGTTGGTTTATATGTAGGGATCGATCCTACCGGAGATTCAATGCATGTGGGACACCTAATTCCCTTTATGATTTTGAAACGATTCCAGTTAGCTGGACACCGGCCTTACATTGTTATCGGTGGCGGTACTGGTTCAATCGGGGATCCCAGTGGTAAGAAGTCCGAACGTGTTTTGCAATCTATGGAACAAGTTCATCACAATGAAGCGGCCATTACCGCACAAATGGAACATTTATTTGGTCAGGATGGCAGCTTTAAGATCGTTAACAACTACGATTGGCTTTCAAAGATGTCTCTGCTAGAATTCTTACGGGATTACGGTAAGTTATTCAACGTTAATAACATGCTGGCTAAAGAAGTCGTTGCTTCACGGCTTGAAGTAGGTATTTCGTTTACTGAATTTACTTATCAAATCCTCCAGTCAGTTGATTTTCTTCATTTATATCAAGCCGAAGACGTTCAACTTCAGGTTGGGGGTGCGGACCAGTGGGGGAATATCACTGCTGGGATTGACTTGATTCATAAAATTGAGGGGCCAGAAGCAAAGGCGTTTGGTCTGACCATTCCACTGATGTTAAAGGCGGATGGGACGAAGTTTGGCAAAACTGCTGGCGGCGCTGTTTGGCTCGATCCAGAAAAGACGACACCTTATGAGTTCTACCAGTTCTGGCTGAACCAAGATGATCGGGACGTTGTTAAATACTTGAAGTACTTTACTTTCCTGAGTCAGGATGAAATTGATGATTTAGCTAAGAAAGTTGATACGCAGCCTGAAAAAAGAGAGGCTCAGCGCCGGCTGGCTGAAGAAGTGACTGAATTTGTCCACGGGCAGGCGGCCGTTACTGAAGCTGAGAATATTTCCAAAGCACTTTTTTCAGGGGATGTGGCTAATTTATCCGTTAGTGAAATCGAACAGGGTTTCAAGAACATGCCTTCAGTTGATGTAACGAGTGATAAGCGCAATATTGTTGAGTGGCTGGTTGATGTGACCGCCATTGAACCGTCTCGCCGTCAAGCTCGTGAAGACGTCAATAACGGGGCGATTCGTATTAACGGTGAAAAAGTAACGGACGTCAATGCTGAAATTGATCCAAGCACCCATTTTGATGGCAAGTTTGTGATTGTACGTCGCGGTAAGAAGCGTTACTTCTTAGCCAGAGTTAAATAATAGTCTTTTAACTGGGGAATCGATTCGTGAAAACGAGTCGATTTTTTTGTTATTAATATGAAGTTGTTTATCGCTGTATCTTCGAGACCTGGTTATTGAAAGAGTGAGGCAGGCTTGATTTTTAATTAATTTAAAAAAGTAATTGACCAAGCCGGGAATACTTGGTATGATGTTATCTGTTGTCGCGAGAGATGTGAAGCACATGTACCGGTTCAAAGTTTTAAAAGTTATGTGTTGACAATTGATGGTGATGATGATATTCTTAATAAGTTGCCTCAGCGAGAGACATTTCGATAAGGAATGTTGATACAGAAAGTTTTTATTGACTTTCTTGAGGTGATCAGGTACAATTAAAAAGCTGATTCGAAAAAGGATTTGCTTGGTAGACCTTTGAAAACTGAACAAAGTTTTGTTTCACAAATGTGCAGGGTATATCAGTTTCGGCTGATATCAAATGTAATTTGCGAAGTCAATTTCGCT
>NZ_BCMI01000006.1 GCF_002217985.1 Secundilactobacillus pentosiphilus | reverse complement strand
GATGAGGTTCATAAATGAAACAGATATTAAATTCAAGGAGAGTACAGGATTTGAACCTGCGCGCCGGTATAAGCCGGTTCGCCGGATTTCGAGTCCGGTGCATTACCACTCTGCCAACTCTCCATAACACACTAAACAATTATAACAAACCTAGCAAAACTTGCAACTGCTAGTCGATAATATTTAGTGCGCTGATGCAATTTTAGTATTCCATTAAACTAAAGATATCGTAGCCCTTGATCTTATCACGGCCGTGGAGATCTTTTAGTTCAATAATAAAGGCAGTTCCAACAACGATGCCACCTAATTCTTCCACCAATTCAATCGTGGCACCGATCGTACCGCCAGTAGCTAATAAATCATCGGTTACTAAGACCCGTTGACCGGGCTTAATGGCATCCTTGTGCAAATAGAGCGCCGACTTACCGTATTCAAGATCATACGTTGCCTTGACCGTTTCTCGTGGTAACTTACCCTCTTTACGGGCTGGTGCGAAACCGATCCCGAGTTCGTAAGCTACCGGACAGCCCACAATAAAGCCCCGTGCTTCGGGACCAACGATCATGTCCACGTTCTTGCTGCGGGCATAATCCACTAGCTGATCCGTTGCGTAGCGGTATGCTTTTCCGTCTGACATCAGTGGTGAAATATCACGAAACATAACGCCAGGCTCAGGATAATCCGGCACTGTCGCAACGTACTTCTTTAAATCAATCGTCATTTTAAATAGCAACTCCTTTAATCTTGTGCAATTAGCGAGGTTAACAAAGACTTGAAATCAGCCGTTTCGCTATACAATAGTTGTTTTTCAGTTTCAATCTGCTGCTGTCGTTTTTGGTAACTTGGTGCGTCAGTAATTTGACGGTGCGCTGGTTGTTTAACCTCATTCAGCTTGCCATTGGTAATGGTCACGAAGGCCAGCTCCCGAAAAATTTGCAACATCAAGACTAACTGAGTCGGCACGATTTGTAAATACTTTGCCAGCTCATTCAGTCGATGAGAGACATCTACATCACGATGCGTTTGAACGAACCTAAATAGTTTAGCATATTGTGCGCGATCTGGCATCCCCAAAAGGTAATGACTTTCCTTTAAATAAAAATAAATGACGATTTGATCCGCTTTAACGGCTTTGAGTGCCGTCTGTAAATCACTGATTTTGGCCGGACAATCCACCAGATACATGGTCGGTGTATGTATCTCACCTACCCGTTCAGCATCCGCCAGAAGCCAAGAATTAGCCGTAGCTGGAATTTGAGACTGCATCTTTTCATAAAGTCGTTGATTAAAGAAAACGTAAGTTGCCTGCGCATCCTGAAACATTTCCGGCCGTAATTTTTGCGTTCGTTGGTCATTGATCACCAAACCGTCAACAGAAAGGTCCTTCACCATGATTTGCATGGAGGTCCGTCCCTGCCAAACGTTAGTATCAATTTGACCGACTACCTTAACCTGTTGCGGCGCGCTTTGAAGAACTGGTGCTAACTCACCGGCACCAAAATCAATGGCGTTTAGCTGATGGTTTTGATCTGTCAATTGGAATTTCAGGTGTTTACCCTCAGCACCGATAGCCTTAACATTTTGAACCGCGCTGGGTTTAAAAGCAAACATTGGGACTGGGTTATCGGTTCCAAACGGTGCTAATTGTCGTAATTGGTCGTAAAGGTCTTCTGAGACATCGCCAACCGCCATTTCAGATGCTACGGTTAGCTGCGTTTTCGGCTGGTCAGCCAAGTTTTGGTCAGCTGCGGCCTGATCAAAGCCCGCCTGCAACTGCGCTAACTGATCGGCTTTTGCGGTCATGCCCACCGCAGCAGCGTGCCCACCGAAATTAACCAGCAAATCACGCTGGCCATCAAAAGCGTCAAACAGGTTAAAGCCGGCGACGCTGCGGCCTGAACCCTTAGCAGTCCCGTTGTCTGAATTCACGTTTAAAACAACGGTTGGCTTGCCAGTTGCTTCGACCACCTTGCTGGCAACGATACCCAGCACACCTTCATGCCAGCCTTTCCCAGTGATCAGCATAGTCGGATGAGCCCGGTGCTTTTCATCTTGTGCCTGAGCCAAAGCCACTTCACTGATGTCAGCCACTAGCTTTTGCCGGTACTTATTCTGTTTTTCGGTCAGCGCTGCTAATTTTTCAGCCCGATCTTCATCCAAAGTGGTTAACAGTTCGACGGCTGGTGCTGCATCGTCTAGCCGGCCTAACGCGTTTAGCCGGGGGGCAATGCCAAACCCAATGGACTGTTCATCGATCTGATCTGGTGCGATGCCGGCTTCCTTAATAAGCGCAACTAAGCCTAACCGATCCGTTTGCGAAAGCAGCTGCAGCCCAGCGGTGACTAAGACCCGGTTTTCATCTACCAGCGGTACCAAATCAGCTACCGTCCCGATAGCCGCTAGATCCAGCATCTCCTGAGGGATTTCATCTAATAGTGCGGTGGCCACTTTGAAGGCCACACCCGCACCAGATAACCCGCCAAAGGGGTATTGGCTGTCCGGATGCCGCGGGTGAATAATCGCGTACGCATCCGGCAATTCATCAGGAAGTTCATGGTGATCAGTCACCACCACATCACACCCTAATGCGTTCGCCCGCGCAATGGCTTCGTTGCCGGCAACCCCGTTATCCACGGTCACAATAAGTTGTGTCCCGTCTTTGATCAAACGTTCAAAAGCCGCGACGTTAGGCCCATAACCATCAACAAACCGGTTAGGAATAAAGTAATCAACGTTTGCGCCGATTTGATCAAGTGTTTCATACAAAATGGAAGTGCTGGTGACACCGTCCGCATCATAGTCACCGTAAATCGTGATGTGATCACCATTAGCAACCGCCGTTTGAATCCGTTCCACGCCTTTTTGCATATCGTGCATCGCCATGGGATCATGCAATTGAGAAAGGTCGGGGTGTAAAAAGCGTTCTGCCTTTTCCTGGGTATCGTACCCGCGATTAAGTAATATCTGAGCGACCATGGGTTGAATGGACAACGTGTCTGCCAATTGCGTTGCTTCGGCACTAGGACGATCCACGTTTTTTATTTGCCAATCATAATGCGGTTCAATCATGATCATCATCCTTTGTCTGTGGTTGACTACTGTCAGGCTTGCTTGCACTGACTGAGTTTACCTGCGTGTGCTTGGTTTCGTCTAAGCGGGTTTCTAAAGCCTGAATACGGTTGTTCTTCCGTTTAATCATTTTCTTGTTTTGATAATTAGAGATCGTTGCAAAGAGAAACATTAAAATAGCGCCCAAAAATACGGCCACTAATAAAATCAGTACCAGCGGCCACGAAACGGTCGTAAATCCAAAATGGACCGGCACCGATTCGGTATTCATTACCGAAAAAATGGCAATCAGGATCACAATTAAAATAGCAATAATGGCTTTTCCTTGACGTTTCATTGAATCGCCCCCTATTCCCGTTCCTTATCAAACGGAATATCAACGACATCAAAATCTTTCACAACTTTTGTGTTACTAAAAACTGCTTGTGCTTGCTTTTCCAAATCATGTGCGAGTTTGCCATTATAGCGCGCAGAAATATGATTTAATAAAAGTTTCCCGACGTGCGCATCTTTCGCAATATTAGCTGCCTGAACATTAGTTGAATGATAGTAACTGTGAGCCATCGCTGCTTCATCCTTTGCAAAGGTACTTTCATGCACCAGCACATCGGCATTTTCAGCTAACTTATAACTATTAGCAGTCTTACGCGTATCGCCCAAAATTGCAACAATTCGACCCTTTTGTGCATGCCCAATATAATCATGGCCATCGATCTTTCTGCCATCGGGTAACGTCACTGTTTCACCGGCTTTAAGCTGGCCATAGATGGGACCAGACGGCACCTTATCTGCTTGAAGCTGATCAACCATGAGTTCACCAGGATGATCACGTTCCACGACCCGATAGCCAAAGGTTTCAATCTTATGATCTAAGTGTTCAGCATACACCGTGAACTTATTGTCATGAAAGATTTCCCCGCCACTTGTTAATTCCACAAATTCGATGAAGTAGGATAATTTAGTTTCTGAAACTTTCAAACTGGTTAGCACAAAATTACGGATCCCTTTAGGCCCGTAAATGGTTAACTTATCGTTACCGCCTTGAAATGAGCGGCTGCTTAATAGGCCCGGTAACCCAAAAATATGGTCCCCGTGCAAGTGAGTAATAAATATTTTATCGATTTTACGCGGCTTGATCGTGGTTCTCAAAATCTGTTGCTGAGTGCCCTCACCGGCATCAAACAGCCAGATGGAATTGCGTTCTTCTAGTAGCCGTAATGCTAAGCTGCTGACGTTTCTAAATTTTCCAGGGGAACCAGCACCGGTACCTAAAAATTCAATTTGCATATCTGTCGTCCTTTTCTATCAATCTTGCACCGAACATCTCAGCTGGTGTGATCCGGTCCTTCTTGCTCGGATCCTAACCCTATAATTGTATCAGATTCACCGTGTGATTGTTTGCTTTTTTAACTGAAATTATGAATGTTGTTTGGGATAAAACTAAACAAACGCCGGTTGAATATTGTCGCCAAAGATAATGTATAATCAGTAATAGAGGGAGTGGATAATTTGCGTTTACGAGAGCTTATCACATTAGTGCATCAGTTAGATGCTAGCTTAAAACTGGGCTTTGATACTAATCCCATCAAACCGATTTCTGGGATGTCAGCTTCCGATAATCACCTTAAACTACATACCGTCACGCAAACGCCTTTAACTGTCAAAACTTTTCGGCAGCACGCGACTCACTTTGACCAGCAACTAGTCGTCTTTAAATCTGACGAGGAGCGGCTTTACGGCTTTCGTCAGTCCGGTCACTGGTTATTATTTAAATAATGGAGGTCCTTTAATATGTTACGTAAACGTTTCATGCTAACTGCCATTCTGGCAGCTGGCCTCATTCTAACCGGCTGCGGCGGCCAGGCAAAGTCAAGCGATCGATCATCGTCAAACTCACAGAATTCGTCCAGCCCACAGGTTAAAGTCCCGGAAAAATCGGCTTCCGATCAGGCAAATATGAAACCATACAGCGTTCCTAATACCGAAAAGCATAACCGTCGCTACCAAAAATCGGGGCTGCTAACACTTCCGGGTCAGTTCGCCTATGATCAAGCGGGCACTAAACTAACTTTATTTCAGAATAAACGGCTGAACCAGCAAACAACGAGCCCCGGCATTCGTTATCAAATAACGGCTGCTAAGCGATTTAAAAATAACGCTAAAACCAAACGTGCCATGCAGATGGCTCAACAGGCGTTCAACATTGGTCAAATTCCTAACCCCTACCAAACTTTACAAATTAAGTTTACGGTTAAAAACACTACCAGCCATGCGGTTAAAATTGACGGCATTCAAAAAATCAGCCTTAACGGTTCAAGAACTGTTGCTTCTAATGGTATTAGCGATCCTAGCGCTGGCCAACTTATTCAGAAACGCAGTGCCCGAACCTTTTCAGCGATGATCTTAGTCGGCCCAACGAGTTTCAAAATTCATCAATTAGACGTTAAATTCTCCGGAAGCTTTAATGATTCCGGCCAGCCAGTATCACAGGCCCCCACCGCGATCACCATAAGGTTTTAATCCGCGTCTTGACACTAAAACGAACCTGTGACTTAAGTCTATATTGATAAGGATGCAAGGTAATTTTTTGAGTAAAACATAGCGTAAGCCTTACTTTTGTTCACTCCTTTAATATAGCCTTAACCCGCTCCATAACTCAGATTCCGGCCATTTAACCCCCAAAAGCGCCCTTCCGATCAGAACCATCGGAAGAACGCTTTTGGGGGTTAAATTCTGGAATCTACCGAGTTATGTCACGGCCTCGTTTTTTAATTCTCTGGCGTATCCTGGGCTTGGGAATTCGTTAATCGTTTAATCAATAAACGCGTATAGTTGCGGTTACCAACCGGATTAGGGTGCACATTATCCGTGTAGAACCAGTCCTTATGGTCCTTACTGAGGCTATGCCAATCAACGAGTTCGACGTTAGGATAACGTTTAGCGGCTTTAGCAATCGTTTGGTTAACGGAAGTCTGCCAATTGCGAGTCGGCACGTGAGTGTTCACCCAAAAAATACGACGCTTGGGTCCAATCATGTGAATCACTTGATTGATTTGGCTATTGCTCATCGGACTATTAGTCCCCAAATTAACAACCACCGTGTTCGCCAGCGCGCCCTGTGCTTTCAACGAAGCAATTTGCTTTGGGGCTTGCCAGATCTGCCGTCCGACACCTGCTGATACGTACGTATTAGGAATCACCTGACGAATATCCTTGGAAACATCCACCATCACGGAATCCCCAATGGCGGTCACTGACAGGTCTTTCGCCTGAATATACTGACGCTTAGATAACCCATACGTCTTAACCAGTTCTTTTTGATGCGCAGTTAATTTAACTTTTCTCCAAGCAGCCTGCTGTTTCTTTTCAGCAGCGGCTTTTTTTGCAGCTTGACGCTGTTTTTTTAAAGCAGCCTTGTTAGAAGAGGCATCCTGCTTTTGATTATGCTTAATCCTCGTTTGTAATGCCGAATCTTTAGCTTCCGAGTGAGCGGGGGAAGTAGCAGCACCAAAAAGCGCAATGCCCGTTACCAAGATGGCTGGAATAACCGCATAACGGGCCATCCCAAACTTCTTCGGGTTCCGGAAAAACTGCTTGATTGCCATTGGCAATTGGCCATAATGATAATGACGTAAAGGCCGTTCCAAATACCGGTACGATAAATCGCTGGCAATGAGGATCAAGACGGTCTCTATCAACGCATTCAAGACTGGGTGCGCTGCAATATTAGTCACCTTCGCCTCGTAAAAAATCATGATGGGAAACTGATACAGGTAAATTCCGTAGCTTCGTTTCCCTACCCAATCAAAAACCCGATTAGTAAACAGCTGATTCATAAAACCGGCTGGATGAGCCACCGTTGCAACTAAAATCGCCGACAACAGCGTAAACAAAAACATACCGCCATGATAAGTGGCGCTAGCCTGCCCTGACATCGTAAAAAACATGATGATCAACAACGCCAGGCTCACAATACCCGTACCGTTTAATAGCCACTTTGCCTGACTGTTCAGCTCACTTTTTAGTTTGGTGGCCGGCCAAACAAAGGCCAGTGCAACACCAAGTAAAATAGCAAACATCCGCGTATCGGTACCGTAGTATACCCGGTTAGTCATTGCAGTACCCGTATAGAGGTATCCCATCCAAATAGCAGACAAAACCGATAATCCTAAGACAAAGTAAAAAATCGACTTTCGTTCTTTAAAAATAAACAGCAGTATCACTAAAACGAGCGGCCATATTAAATAGAATTGGCCTTCAATTGAAAGTGACCAGAGGTGTGTAAACGGTGATTCGCCGTTAAACCGATCAAAGTAGGACTGGCCGTGGCCAATTTCCCACCAATTGTACACGTAAAGCAGATTAGTACTGATAATGGCTTTTAAACTCACAAACAGTGACCGTTGAAATAAAGTAATGTACGCTGCCGTAGTCAGGACCATCGTCACCAGCGCAGGATAAAGTCGCTTCATTCGCCGAACGTAAAAACTGGCAATGTCAATTCGCCCATTCTGCTCGTATTCCTGTAACAACAGATCAGTAATTAAATAACCAGACACCACAAAGAATATTGGAACGCCCAGATAGCCCCCTTGCAAGCTATAAGGCAATAGGTGATAAACAATAACACCAATCACCGCAATCGTCCGGATTCCATCAAACCCAGAAATATAACGGCTGTGTTTAAGCCGTTTTCTCCCTGCGTGTTGCATCGATTCTCCCTCGTTTCATCTCATATGTTAACTCAAAATTTTATTCCACAAATTCAAAGGTAAAGTCGTCGATTTGAACTAAATCACCATTATGAGCACCCTTTGCTCGTAAGGCATCATCGACACCCATTCCTCGCAGTTGACGTGCGAATCGCAACGTACTTTCTTCGTGGTCCATGTTGGTCATTTGGAACAATCGCTCTAATTTGGCCCCTGTAAGTACCCAGGTACCGTCTCCATCACGGTTGATTTCAAAATCATCCGCTTCTGCCGGCTGATCATCAGTGAGCAGCATCTTTTGCAGGTCGTCGACACCCTTAACAGGAAAGGCCGGCGTTTGATCAAGGATCTCAACCGTCTTTTGAATGAGTGGGGTTAACCCTTCATGAGTGACGCTAGAAATTGCCATCACAACTGGTGGCGTAGCCAACGTCGTGTCCTTTGCCAACTTCTGCTTCAACGTTGCTAAATTAGCCGCTGAATCAGGCAGATCCATTTTAGTTGCAACGACAATTTGCGGCCGCTTCAATAAATCCGGGTCATATTTTTTCAGTTCAGCATTGATTTTTAAGAAGTCATCGTAAGGATCGCGATCCTCAAACCCGCTGACATCAATTAAGTGCAACAGAACTCTTGTCCGTTCGATGTGCTTTAAAAATTCAATCCCAAGACCGACGCCGTCAGCCGCACCCTCAATTAATCCAGGTAAATCGGCCACCGCAAAATCACGCCCGTCACTTAGTTTAACCATCCCTAAATTAGGGGTCAGGGTTGTAAAATGATATTCACCGATCTTCGGCTTGGCACTGGTAATTGCCGCCAATAAGGTTGATTTACCAACCGATGGGAAACCAATTAAACCAACATCCGCCAATAATTTTAGTTCTAAGCGAACGCGGCGCTCTTCTCCGGGAGCACCATTTTCAGCCAATTCGGGTGCCGGATTTTTGGGCGTAGCAAAGTGGACGTTTCCACGTCCGCCACGGCCGCCTTGAGCAACGACAACTTGATCACCGACCTCAATTAAGTCGGCAATGACCATATCAGTCTCATCATCGATCACGGTAGTCCCTTGGGGAACCAAAATAACGCGGTCTTCGGCACCGCGACCGGTCATGCCTTTAATACCACCATTTTGACCATGATCGGCCTTAAATTTTTGATTATAGCGGAAGTCCATCAGGGTACGAAGCCCCGTACTTACTCGGAACACAACGCTGCCGCCGCGACCGCCATCGCCACCGGCCGGCCCGCCGTTGGGCTCATATTTTTCACGCCGGAAGGCAACCATTCCGTTACCACCATTTCCGGCCTTAACATTTATTGTTACGTGATCTACAAACATAGCTTTTCTCCATTATTCTCTTGCTTTCGGACTTTCCTAACCTTGCTATTATCTAATGAATATCGTTAAATTACCACCGTTTATTGAAAGTTTTTTAAGTTTACCCTTCACTGGCCTCAGTTGTTTTGGCTAAAGTCAGGTGAATGGTGTCGGCAACCTCTTTAGAAATCCCTAGTTCATGCAGTTCTTCTGGTGTAGCAGCCGCAATTTTCTTCATTGAGCCAAACTTTCGCAGTAGTTTATTTCTGGTCTTTGGCCCAACGCCTTGAATATCATCCAAGCGGGAACTAAGCGAGTTTTTCGCATGAACTTTTCGGTGAAACGTAATGGCAAACCGGTGAACTTCATCTTGAATTCGCTGTAATAAATAAAAGCCCTGTGATTTAGGATCAAGGTGCTGCGGAGTATCGTTGACCTCTGACAGCAGATCCGCGGTCTTATGCTTATCGTTTTTAACCATTGCAGCGACCGGAATGTCTAATCCGAGTTCATTGATCAAAACGTCCTTTGCTGCTTCTAACTGAATGGCACCACCATCCATTAAAACCAAGTCAGGCATTGTCTCATGTTCTTTCAGCAACCTCGTATAACGACGCCGAATGACTTCCCGTGTGCTGGCAGCTTCATCCGCGTGATGCACCGTTCGCAGCTTATATTTACGATACAGGCTCTTATTCGGCTGACCGTCCACAAAGACGACCATGGCTGAAACTAAATCAGCCCCCTGAATGTGGGAGTGGTCAAACGCCTCAATCTTATGTCCCGGAGCAATTCCCAACGCATCGGTGATCTCTTTCATGGCACCGGTCGTTTTTTGTTCATCGAGTTCCAGCAAGCGGAACTTTTCCTCCAAAACTAAGCGTGCATTTTTACCCGCCATTTCGAGCAGTGCACGTTTTTCACCGCGCTGTGGCGTTCTGACTGGCATGGGCAGCATCTCTTCCAGGATATCCTTTGGTAGACTGTCAGGTACCAGAATTTCCTTTGGAAAGACACTGTTCTTCCGGTGATAAAATTGAATAATGAAACTAGTCATTTCTTCAATCTCATCGTTCACAATCGGGAACAACCGTTTTTCCCGTTTGATCAGCCGAGCCTGCCGAATAAAGAAAACTTGAACCGACAGCCAGCCCTTATCCAGGTAGAAATTAAAGATATCCCGTGGGGTTTGATCATTGGAAATAATCTTTTGCTTTTCGACGGTCACTTCAATGTAGTGCATTTGATCGCGAATCTCGGCCGCCCGCTCAAACTCCAAATTATCTGAAGCCTTCTGCATCTGAGCGTTTAAATGCCGCTTCACAGTTGCCACATTTCCGTTTAAAAACGACTTAATTCGTTCAATCTGCTGATCATACTTTTCCTTCGGCACTTCTTTAAAACAGGCGCCCAAACACTGCCCCATGTGATAGTACAGACACGGCCGGTTTTGGAAACCGTTGCAGCGACGCAGCGGATAGACCTTTTGCAAGAAATGTAAGGTTTCTTCAGCGGCATAAACGTTAGGGTACGGTCCAAAGTAGTAGGCCCCATCCTTGCGAATCGAGCTGACAATTTTCATCGTAGGATCCCGTTCATTCGTGATTTTAATGTAAGGATAACCCGTTCCCTGCTTTAACTTGATATTATAGTGCGGCTGGTGCTTTTGGATCATCGTAATTTCAAGCAGGAAGGCTTCCTTATCCGTTGACGTCACAATGGTTTCAAAGTCAGCAATTTCTGATACCAAGCGAGCCGTCTTGCCTTCATGGCTACTTTTAAAATAGGAACGCACCCGGTTCTTCAAGTTTTTGGCTTTACCAACGTAAATAATGTGCCCGTTAATGTTTTTCATCATATAGATACCAGGCATGTCTGGTAACAATGCTAATTTATGTTCTAAATATTCCGTAGCCAAACGGACGGCCTCCCTTCACATGATTATCTGGGAAGCTGATCTCGAACTTTCCCAGTTTCGACGTTTTATTATAACCCCGAATAAGTGTTTGGGGCAAGCTAGTCGCTTATGCTTACCGTAACCATGGGTTAAACTGACAATAATAAAACACCATGATTCGAATATCGAATCATGGTGTTTTTGATCATCTTGATTAGCTATTAATAATCTTGCTGATAAAGTCTTTAGTCCGCGGATTTTGAGGGTGTTCAAACATTTCGTTAGGCTTGTTTTTCTCAAGAATATAGCCGTCCGCCATGAACCAGACTTCGTTGGCCACTTCCCTGGCAAAGCCCATTTCATGAGTAACAACCACCATGGTCATGCCATCCTCAGCCAGTTCCTTCATAACGGCCAGTACTTCACCGACCATTTCGGGATCCAAAGCACTGGTTGGTTCGTCAAACAGCAGCATTTCGGGATCCATTGCTAAGGCTCTAGCAATCGCCACACGCTGTGCCTGTCCACCTGATAAGCTGCTTGGATAAACGTTAGCCTTTTCTTCCAGGCCAACCCGTTTAAGCAAACTCAAAGCTTTGTCTTCTGCTTCTTTATCAGACATCTTTTTAACCCGGATCGGTGCCAGTTTCAAATTATCAAGCACCGTCAAATTAGGGAACAAGTTAAAACTTTGAAAGACCATTCCCATCCGTTCACGTAACGTCGTGAGTTCTTCTTCTGAGAATTTCGAAGTATCTTTGCCTTCAAATAAGACTTGACCTGCCGTTGGCTTCTCCAACATGTTCAAACAACGTAAAAACGTACTTTTTCCAGAACCTGAAGGGCCAATCACACAAATCACTTGACCAGGCATAACCGTGCCGTCAATTTCTTTTAGGACTTCGGTATCGCCATAGTTTTTTTGAAGTTTCTTAACTTCAACTAATGGTTTATTTTGCATGTTTCATTCTCCCTTCAAAGTAGTTTAGAACTCTTGTTAAAATAAACGTCATCACGAAGTAAATGCACATTGCGACAAACACTGGCATAACACCACGATACGTATCGGCACGCACAATGTTTAACTGGTAAATCAAATCAGTAACACCAATGATGGAAACAATTGAACTTTCCTTAACCAGTGAAACAAATTCGTTACCAAGTGCTGGCCAAATATTCTTCAATGCTTGAGGTAAGACCACGAAACGCATGGTATCGCTCTTGGCTAACCCCAAACTAGCAGACGCTTCCGTTTGTCCCTTATCAACCGAGTTAATACCGCCACGGATGATTTCCTCGACATAAGCACCACTGTTCAGCGAAACGGCAATGATACCTGATAATAATGCCGGCAGGTTAACAATGATCCCAACACCAAAGTAAACAAACATCACTTGAACCATCAATGGTGTCCCACGAACAAATTCAACGTAGGCCACTGAAATGGCGTGCAGCAACTTACTCTTGCTAAACCGCATCAATGCCAAGATGGTTCCCAGCAAAACCCCAAAAATAACTGAAATTGCAGAAATCAATAACGTGTATTCGATCCCTTTAGCAAAGTAAGTCCAGTAGTGAATCATTGAAGTGTTAGTGGTGTTAACCTTCATGTACTTCCCTGCGTCAGCCAGGTACTGAGTCGTCATGTGCTTAGCCTTGATCTTATCAATACTCTTGTTAACGGCTGCAGCTAAAGTACCGGAACCCTTTTTAAAGGCCATCGCAGAACCAGTTTCGTTCTTATTCAAATGATAACCGGATTTGATCATTGCCAAATCATGGTCGTTCTTAACGTAAGCTTCAGCTGACGGCGTTTCAATACCAAGCGCATCGATCTTGTGGGTCTTTAATGCCAGTACAAGGTCGGTGTTCTTATCCATTCCCTTAACCGTTGCGCCAGGAATCTTGGATTTAGCTAAGTTGTATTGCAACGTCCCTGTCTGGGCACCGATCTTCTTGTGAGCTAAGGCAGCTTTATTCTTATACTTACCTACATCAGTCTTATTGATCAGGAAACTTTGACCACCATTGTAGTAGATTTCCGAGAAATCAACACTTTGACGCCGCTTAGCAGTTGGGTTGATCCCACTCATAGCCACGTCGGCTTTACCTGTTTCGACGGCTACCAAAACGGAATCATACGACATGGACTTGATTTCTAGCTTAACGCCCAAATCCTTAGCAACCTGTTTCATGATGTCGACATCCATACCAACAATTCTGGACTTGCCATTCTTGCTGACCTGGAATTCATAAGGCGGGTAATCTGGCGAGGTCGCCATAACGATTTTGCCCCGATCCTTAATTTTTTGAAGTGAATCATCCGCTGCATACGCAGTAGTGTGGTGCGTTGGTTGAACTGTAAATAAAACGAATAATGACAAACACAGTGTCACGATAGTGAGTAATATATTTTTCCCCTTGGCTTTCATTCACCCTAACTTCCTCTCTAAATTTAAGTAACTCCTACATTACACCAAAATCATTCTTTATGCAATAAAAAACGGGAAAAAGTCTCGTTTATACAAAATAAAGTTGTTTTTTGCGTTATATACACTTTTATATACATTATGCATCTGATTGAAAGAAGCCACTTAAATTGGAACCGTTTGGCCGACATATTGTCCAATCGGGTTCGGTCAGGAAGGTCGCCGTTTAACACGTCGCTCTTACCGCACACCTTCTTCCACCTTTCTTGCTTTCCCCCTTTCTCCATGATAAACTAAGCCCAATGAAGGAGTTGACTGCATCATGGGATTGAAAGTAAAACGTCAAAATGACCTCGACGCAATGTTCGGTAAATTTGCCGAAGCCGATATCAAAGATGAAAAACGTGACAAGTTTTTAAAACACGACGAACAAAAAGATGCGACTAAAAAGGCTAAGGCTTTAATTAAAGAACATCGCGACTATCATAAATAATGAAAAAACGGCACTCAAGGGTGTCGTTTTTTTCTGACTTCCATTAAATCAATATTTCGAAATTTTTTAAGGAGGGAAAGTGTTATTGTGAACCTCATATTGCCACATTTTAAATTCCTGCACACGATTGCCGCTGGACGTCGGCATACTATCGCAATTAAAACAGATGGCACGGCTGTGGCTGCCGGCGATAACCAGTTTGGGCAATGTGACGTCAGTCAATGTCATCATGTTCGGCTACCAAACGCTTTTAAAATCTTATTTTTTTGGACAAAAAAGGCTTCCCCTACAGGAAGCCTTTTGCTGTTCTTAATCGTCAATTTCTTTTTTAGCCTGTTCAATTTGTTTACGAACCTGATCAAAACCAGTTCCGCCTTCCGAATGACGGCGTTCAACCGCAACTTCTGATTTCAAGTCGTTATAAACGTCTTCTTCGATTTTGGGCGATGCCTTCTTTAACTCGCTTAATGACATATCCTGTAAGTTCTGATGAGTCTGAATACCCTTCAAAACTAACTGCCCCACAATGCCATGTGCTTCTCTAAAAGGCACCCCTTTAGTTGCCAAATAATCCGCTAATTCCGTCGCGTTCGAAAAATCATTTTCCGTTGCAGCCTTCATGTTGTCGGCCTTAACAGTTACCGTTGAAAGCATTCCGTTGAAGACTCGTAACGCTGGTAATAAGGTTTTGACTGTATCGAAGACCCCCTCCTTATCTTCTTGCAGATCCTTATTGTAGGCCAGCGGCAATGACTTCATCGTGGCTAATAACCCCATCAAGTGACCGTATACACGGCCGCTTTTACCACGAATCAACTCCGCCATGTCTGGATTCTTCTTCTGTGGCATGATCGAACTACCGGTGGTATAAGCATCCGATAATTCTAAGTACTGAAATTCATGGCTGACCCACATACTAAATTCTTCACAGAATCGAGACAGGTGCATCATTAAAATCGAACTGTTGCTGAGAAATTCTACCGCAAAATCACGGTCTGAAACGGCATCCAGCGAATTCGCGTAAACCTTGCTGAAACCTAACGTTTTCGCCGTCATTTGACGATCGATTGGAAAGGTTGTGCCAGCTAACGCTGCAGCACCCAGCGGTGAAATATCCGTATGCACTTCATTAAACGTAAACCGTTCCTTGTCACGCTTAAACATTTGGTAATAGGCCATTAAGTAATGACCATATGAAATCGGCTGTGCGTGCTGCAAATGCGTGTAGCCTGGCATGATCGTCTCAACGTTCTTCTCTGCTAAACTGATCAGCGTTTTTTGAACCGTCGTAATTTCATCAATAATCTTTGGTAACCGTTTCTTCAAGTACAGATGGAAGTCTGTTGCAACTTGATCGTTACGTGACCTGGCAGTGTGCAGTTTTCCCGCCACCGGTCCGATTCGATCCGTTAAAATACTTTCAATATTCATGTGAATATCTTCGTTTTCGACGGTAAAGGTCAACTTGCCGGCTTCCAGGTCTTTTTGAATGCCTTCCAATCCGGCAATGATCTGATCACAGTCGTCAGAAGGAACGATCCCGGTTTTTTGCAACATTTTAACGTGGGCTAAAGAACCTTCAATATCTTCTTCAGCCATTAATTGATCAAAGGAAATGGAAGCCCCAAAAGCATCGACCCAAGCGGCCGCTTGCTCTTGAAACCGGCCACCCCAGAGCTTTTTGGTTGCCATTACTTGGTCGCCTCCGTTTGATTCTTCTTTTGTGCCTTTACGGCTACTTTCACCTTGCTCTTGGTGTTGTGGGTAACTGCATTAACAAAGGCCGTCTGCTTATTCTTCATTTTGACCTGTGAGTAGACCGTTGTTGGTAAGCCCCATAGTTTGATGAAGCCCTTGGCAGCTTCTTGATCAAATGAATCAGCGGCAGTATAGGTTGCTAAGTTCTTATCATACAATGAACTATCTGACTTCCGACCTAGCGTAATCACGTTGCCCTTGAACAATTCAACCTTGATAACACCACTGACAACTTCTTGCGTCTTCTTCAAGAAGGCTAACAAAGCATCCATCAATGGAGAGAACCAGAGTGCATTGTAAATCATTTCGGTTAACTGCTTTTCCACAACTGGTTTGAAGTGGGCTAAGTCCCGTTCAAAAGTCAGGTCTTCCAGCTGTTTATGAGCTTTCATCAATACGGTGGCAGCCGGTGCTTCGTACACTTCACGAGACTTGATGCCGACTAACCGGTTTTCAATGTGGTCGATCCGGCCAATGCCGTGTTCACCGGCAATCTTGTTGAGTTCCTGAATTAAATCAGCTAACTGCATTGCCTTCCCGTTCAACTGAGTTGGCACTCCCTTAACGAAGGTAATTTCAATATCGGTTGGGGTATCGGGCGTTTTATCAATTGGGTTGGTCAGTGCATAAGCATCTTCTGGCGCACTGACCCAGGGATCTTCAAGCACGCCGGCTTCGTTAGCACGGCCCCAAATATTAGCATCAATTGAATATGGTGAATCTAAATCAATTGGAATCGGAATATTGTGCTTTTTAGCATAATCGATTTCTTCTTCCCGTGACCAGTGCCAGTCCCGAACTGGGCTCAATACTTCCAACCCAGGGTTCAAGGCGTGGATGGCAACTTCAAACCGTACTTGATCGTTACCCTTCCCCGTGCAGCCGTGGGCAACCGCTTGAGCATTTTCTTGTTGGGCCACTTCAACTAACTTCTTACTGATCAGAGGACGTGATAATGCGGAAATCAGTGGGTATTCGCCTTCGTAATACGTATGACCCTGCAAGGCCACCATCGCGTAATCCTCAGCGAATTCTTCAAGGGCATCGATCACATAAACTTTAACGGCACCAACGTTTAATGCTTTTTGCTTAATGAAGTCTAAATCTTTACCTTCACCAACATTGATGCAGCAAGCAATCACATCGTAACCCTTATCTTTTAACCAAGGAATTGCGACCGAAGTATCTAATCCGCCTGAATATGCTAATACAACTTTTTTATTATTTGTCATGTTACCGCCCTCTCATTTCATCTTTTTACTTAATGATACGAGATTAACACCTGTATTCAGTAAATGCAAGTGTTTTTTATTATTTATACATAAAAATAGCCAATATTACAGTTAATATACATTATTTATGACTGGCCTTTAGCACTAATAACAGCTTGTATCAGGCTTTTTACTTAAATGTCGTATTCAAAAAAAAGTTCGCAAATCAGTTGATTAATTACCTGATTTGCGAACTTTTATTAATTAATGATTATTAGGTGAATCCGGGTACCGCTTATTCAAACGGTCAATATTGCCACTGGCGACGTCCTCAAAGGGAATGTCCGCCCATTCAGCAACTTGGGACAAGTACCAAAGGACATCACCCATTTCCTTGACCAGCTTTTGCTTATCCAAGGATTCTCCCTGAAACGTATATTGCTTAACTAAATCAACAACCTGCCCCGTTTCACTAGAAAGGCCCAAGGCACAGTTGGTTAACACTTGTTCACTGCCAAAAAGAGTTCGGTTGGCAGCTTTTTGATAGTCATTAAATTCCATGATCATTTTCCCCCAAACGCGTGTTGTTCGATCCACTGCCACACATCATCTTTACCTGCCTTGGTTTGGGCAGAAAAAGGCAGCAAATCATCTTCCGGACGAATTTGTAACGTCTTTTTTACCAGGCTGAGCTGTTTGTTCCACTTTGCGCCAGGAATCTTATCCATTTTGGTTGCCACCACCAACGTTGGGATTTCGTAATAACTCAGCCAAGTATACATGGTTTGATCGCCTTCCGTTGGTGCGTGACGCCCATCAACCAACGAAACTACGCCACGTAATGTCTCGCGCGCGGTGAGATAAGTTTCAATCATTTCTCCCCATTTCTCACGTTCTGATCTAGATACTTTAGCGTACCCATAACCAGGAACGTCTACAAAATAGAGCTTATCTTCAACGTGATAAAAATTCAGCGTCTGGGTCTTCCCCGGCTGGCTAGATGTCCTAGCATAACTATTCCGGTTGATCAAAACGTTGGTTAACGAAGACTTACCCACGTTTGAGCGACCAACTAACGCAATTTCTGGTTGTCCCGTTTTGGGATATTGTTTGGGATCAACCGCACTCATCACCAGTTCAACATTGTGTACTTCCATTGTTACCTCCCGTTTGGTTTTTGCCTAAATAAAAGCCGCATGCCCCATAACACGGAACATACGGCGTAAATGTCAGCTGACATTAGTTGCGGACCGACAGCTTAAGAAGCCTTTTGATCCTTTAAGATGAGTTCCGGCTCTTGGTGATCCTTTACAGTATCACCAGTAACGATGACCTTCGCAACATCATCACGACTTGGCAGTTCAAACATGATATCACGCATAACATCTTCAATGATCGATCGAAGGCCACGCGCACCAGTATTACGCTTCAACGCCAACTTAGCCATTTCCCGTAACGCTTTATCTTCAAAATCCAGTTCGACGCCATCAAGCGAAATCAAACGTTGATATTGCTTAACCAGAGCGTTCTTAGGTTCCGTCAGGATTCGAACCAAGTCATCTTCAGAAAGCTTCTCTAAGGCCGTTAAAATTGGTAAACGCCCGATAAATTCGGGAATCAAACCAAATTCCAGCATGTCTTCAGGGACAACGTGCTGCATCAGGCTTTCTGACTTATCAATTGGCTGGTGAGTTGAGTCCGCACCAAAACCGATTGTTTTATCACCAAGACGGTTCTTAACAATGGTTTCGATACCGTCAAACGCACCACCCACAATAAACAGGATATTGGTCGTATCAATCTGAATAAATTCTTGTTGCGGATGCTTACGGCCACCCTGCGGCGGAACGTTAGCAATCGTGCCTTCAAGAATCTTCAGCAGTGCTTGTTGAACACCTTCTCCGGAAACATCACGTGTAATCGAAACGTTTTCGGCTTTTTTAGCGATCTTATCAATTTCATCAATATAGATGATACCCTTTTCAGCACGTTCAACATCGTAATCAGCGTTTTGCAATAACTTCAAAAGGATGTTTTCAACGTCTTCACCAACGTAGCCTGCTTCAGTCAAGGTCGTTGCATCAGCAATGGCAAACGGCACGTTCAAAATCTTCGCCAGTGTCTGCGCCAGATAAGTTTTACCAGAGCCGGTCGGCCCAATCATGGTAATATTACTCTTCTGTAATTCAGGACCATCATTCTTGTTAGTGGCCATTTCATTCACACGTTTGTAGTGGTTATAAACAGCAACTGAAAGCGTCTTTTTGGCTTCAGTTTGACCAATAACGTACTGATTTAAAGAATCAACAATTTGCTGTGGAGTTGGCACATCAAAAACCGTCTGTGAGCTTTCTTCACTAAATTCTTCATCAATGATTTCTTTACATAAATCGATACATTCATTGCAGATATAAACTCCAGGACCAGCAACAATCTTTTTAACCTGATCCTGCGACTTACCACAAAAAGAACAATTTACGGGGCCAGTTGTATCAGTATTTTCAAACAATTAAGAGTCACCCCTCTTTAAATTCTACATTTATATTTTTCTTTAACGCAACTGCTACTATACCATACAAAGATGGGAGTGGGAAAGTAAAAGCTCAAACAGCCCACGCTACAAACGGCGTTAATCATACCTTTTAGGCCATTTGATTTTTTCTTGCAGTTCTCCACTCGTACATCATTCAATAGCCCATATACACAAACAAAGGCCCTAACAAGAATCAACCATTCTCGTCTTTAGGGCCTTTGTGAGCAACGTTAACGTTAAAAACTACTTGTCACTTTTTTCGTTTTCTTCGTCTTTTTTAGACTTGTCTTGCTTAGCTGAGTCAGTAATCAGGTCAACGGCCTTCTTAATGGCAATATCATGCTTCAGCATGTCATCTGAAAGTGCTGAACGAACAGCGCTTTCTTCCATCCCATATTGACCGGCAAGATCTTTAACTTCTGCCTTTAAATCATCCTCAGAAGGTTCGATCTTTTCAGCATCAACAATGGCTTCCAGTACTAAGTTAGTCTTTACACGACGTTCTGCATCTGCAGCAAACTGTTTGTGCAAATCATCTTCGCTAGTACCTGTTAGCTTGAAGTAAGTCTTAGGGTCGATACCTTGTTGTTGCATGTTTGCTAAGTATTGATCCATTTGACGATGAATGTCTTCTTCCTTCATTGCGTCAGGAATTTCTTGAACTTCGGCGTTATCAACGGCTTCGCCAATGGCTTCGTCTTCGATAGCATTGTGAGCAGCTGTCACTTTCTTTTCCTTCAGTTCATCCTTGATCTTGGCCTTTAATTCGTCTAAGCTGTCAACTTCTTCGTCAACATCCTTAGCAAATTCATCATCAAGATCAGGTAATTCCTTCTGCTTAACTTCGTGAATAGTCGTCTTGAAAGTGGCTTCCTTGCCTTGTAAGTTTTCAGCTTGGTAGTCATCTGGGAAGGTCACCTTAACATCAACATCTTCACCAGCCTTGTGGCCAACTAATTGGTCCTCAAAACCTGGGATGAATGAGTTAGAGCCTAATTCGAGTGAATAGTTATCAGCTTTTCCACCATCGAACTGCTTGCCATCAACGTAACCGTCAAAGTCAATAACAACTGTGTCGCCCTTAGCAGCTGGTTCGTCTTCTTTCAAAACTAATTCAGCTTGTGATTGACGACGGCTTTCTAATTCAGCATCGATGTCCTTTTGGTAAACACGCGTGTTTTGCTTAGTAACACTTAAGTCTTTGTATTCACCCAGCTTAACGTCAGGCTTTACAGTAACAACAGCCTTTAAAACCCATGGCTTGTTCTTTTCCATGGATTCAACGTCAACTTGTGGTTGATCAACTGGTTCGATACCTGCTTCTTTGATTGCTGCCTCATAAGCATCAGGCAAAACAATGTTCAAAGCATCTTGATAAAGGGCTTCTTCGCCGTACATCTTGTTAAAGATCTGACGTGGAACCTTTCCCTTACGGAAACCAGGAACAGCTAAGTTCTTCTTGGTCTTTGCGAAGGCTTGGTCTAAGCCTTTCTTAATTTGGTCGGCACCGATTTCAAAGGTTAATTCACCCTTGTTAGTGTCCTTTTTTTCCCATTTTGCAGCCATTATATTCCCTCCGAAATTAAATATATCTTCGAATACGATCATACTCAAATTGCGTACAGACTTTAGTTTAACGTAAGCAAGCTCAAAAGTAAACATTAGACTGCACGCAACGTATGGAAGACAGTCGTTTTATGATTCATTATTTTACTGGGATTCACTCAAATAAAAAAGTCCGAAAAGGTAACCTTCTCGGACTTTTTATGTTCATTTAGGTAGGTATTAGTCCATGATTTCTGAAACAACACCGGCACCAACAGTGTGGCCACCTTCACGAACAGTAAACTTAGTACCCTTTTCAATGGCAGCTGGAGCGATCAAGTCAACTTCGAAAGTGACGTTATCGCCAGGCATAACCATTTCTACGCCATCAGGCAATTCAATAACACCAGTGATATCAGTGGTGTGGAAGTAGAATTGAGGACGGTAGTTTGAGAAGAATGGCGTATGACGGCCACCTTCTTCTTTAGAAAGGATATAAACTTCACCCTTGAACTTACTGTGAGTTTGGATCGAACCTGGCTTTGCAAGAACTTGGCCACGAACAACTTGATCACGGTTAATACCACGAAGCAAGACACCAACGTTATCGCCGGCTTCACCAAATTCCAAAGTCTTACGGAACATTTCCAAACCAGTAACAGTACTCTTAAGAACTTCTTCCTTAAGTCCAACGATTTCAACTTCATCGCCGACCTTGATAGTACCACGATCGATACGACCAGAAGCAACAGTACCACGACCAGTAATGGTGAAGACGTCTTCAACAGGCATCAAGAAAGGCTTGTCGTTATCACGAACTGGAGTTGGGATGTATTCATCAACAACGTCCATTAAGTGTAAGATAACCTTTTGTTGTTCTTCATCACCTTGGAGTGCTTTAAGAGCAGAACCGCGGATAACTGGAATATCATCACCAGGGTAATCGTATTCTGAAAGTAATTCACGGACTTCCATTTCAACTAAGTCGATCAATTCATCATCGTCAACTAAGTCAGTCTTGTTTAAGAAGACCACGATGTATTCAACACCAACTTGGCGAGCCAAAAGAATATGTTCACGAGTTTGTGGCATTGGACCATCGGTAGCTGCAACAACTAAGATAGCACCATCCATTTGAGCGGCACCAGTGATCATGTTCTTGATGTAATCAGCATGTCCTGGGGCATCAATATGTGCGTAGTGACGTTTCTCAGTTTCGTATTCAACGTGGGCAGTGTTGATCGTGATACCACGTTCACGTTCTTCAGGTGCCTTGTCAATATCAGCGTAGTCTTCTTCCTTAGCTAACCCTTTTTGGGCTAAAACCTTGGTGATAGCTGCAGTCAAGGTAGTCTTCCCATGGTCAATATGGCCAATAGTACCAATGTTTACATGGGGCTTAGTTCGTTCGTATGTTTCTTTTGCCATTAATGAAACCTCCTGTATTTTTCACAAAGATTATGCCAACAAGCGATTTGTTGGCAACCCTTTGTTGTAAATTATACTACTTCTTCTCGAAAAGGTAAATCGAGAATCCCTCAAGAAGAATCCTTAAATATTATATAGATTAGGTTATCGTTTGTAAACAATAAACTCTAAATTCAATGGAAAATTTTTATGTGCCCGTCATCTCTGACATAATTTGTGACAGTTTTCGTTGCCACCATTCGACACTATAAGCCGTTGGTAATGCTGCTGACTGTTCCTGATCACCCTGGATCAAACGTGTCACCCAGGCTTGCGGGTCTGGGATGGCCCGATCAATAAAGGGATATAACAACGTCACTTGCAAACCCAACTCGTTTTGGTACAACTGCTGAGTCATGGGATCGTGATCCCCAAGCATCGCTTGCAGCGTACGTTCAAGTATACCAACCTTTTTGACCTCTGCCAATGATTTTAACTGATTGCCTGCAACCTCGTAATTTTTATTATCCAACCAGCGAAAAGTAAATCGTTCTTTCAGCTTAAGTTTTTGTACCATTTCTAATAAGCTCACCCGAATAATTGGCTTAACAAATGGATCAATCAATAAAGCTTTTGTCGCTGTTACCCACTCACCTAGGGGCAATTGCTTACCCTTTTCAAATGCCTGCTGTTGCTGATTAAGCGTTAGGGCGCTCAGCTGATAGAAAGTTTGATAGTCTTTTCTAAAACCGGGTTTCTGGCGAGCTTCTTCTTCCGCCTGAAAAAGGAGTTGGCCAACTTCTGCTGGCAAGCGCGGAACCGTTGCCGTTAAAACATGTGCCATTAATAACTGATGATTAACTAGCAGCACCCTCACCATCAGGATCACATGCTGACCATCCATTAAGTAGCTGTTAAGGTTATCCATCATCACCGTATAGGCCATTTTGTACTGGTGATCCTCAAACAGGCTCTTAACCAGTAAATGATTGATTTTCTCACTAGGTGCAGACTGATATTCCTGCTCATAAAACTGAGCAGCCTGCTGCCACTGTTCTTTTTTAAAGGCTTCGTTTGCCAACTGCAAGTTTCGATCCACGCTACGCACCTCCATGAAATAAAAATCCCGTACGTTTGCATTCAAACATACGGGATTTAGAACCATTATTTTTCAGCTTGCTGATTCTTTTGTGCAGCTTGTTTCTTATGTTTGCTCTTCGGCTTATGACGTCGCGGATCAACTTCCATGATCACTGGTAAGATCACTGGATGGCGTCGCGTTTGGTCAAATAAATAGTGATTGAGCTTCTCACGAACATCCTGTTTTAAATGCGTCCAGTCAAATTCTTTATTGTCCAGGTTCGTTTGAACTGCTTTTTTAATAATCTCGGCACTTTCATGCATGAGGTCCTTATTTGCTTTAACGTACACAAAACCACGAGAAGTAATCTTTGGTTCCCCAATGATCTGCTTCTTTTTATGGTCGATCGTAATGACAGCAACAAAGATGCCGTCTTCTGAAAGCACTTTACGGTCTCGCAGAACAATGTTGCCGATATCACCGACACCAATACCATCGATCATGGTGTTGCCCACTTCAACACTGCCGCTCAACACCATATCCTTGCCATCGTAAACGAGCTGGTCACCCTTGGCAGTCATAAAAATATGGTCTTCTGCCATACCGACTTCCTCAGCAGCCCGTTGATGAGCTGACATTAGCCGGTATTCACCCTGAATCGGCACTAAATACTTAGGATGAAGAATGTTGATCAGCAGTTGAAGATCATGCTTGCTGGCGTGTCCAGATGAATTCAAATCATCAGAAATCGCTTTGACTTCACCGCCGGCCCGGTAAATCATATCGCGGGTCTTAGCAACGTTGGTCTCCATGGCATGGGAAGGCGTCGTTGTAATAAAGACCAGGTCGTCTTTTTCAATGCTCAGACCCTTCTCCTGCTTGTTAGCCATCCGTTGAAGGGCTTTGATCGGTTCACCCATCTTACCCGTTTGAATAATCACGATTTGTTCAGGTGACAATTTTTCCAGTTGATCTTCTGAAATCAGTAAATCGTCTTCTGGCAAAACGAGTTTATTTAAGCGCATTGCCGTATCAACAATCTTTTCGATGTCTCGGCCAGTCAAATAAACCTTCCGGCCCGTCTTAGCAGCTGCATCGAAAACCTGCTGTAACCGTAGAATATTCGAGCCTACACTAGCCACTACAATGCGGCTTTTAGCATAGTTGAACGTTTCAATCACGTTCTCGGCAATGTCACGTTCACTCGCGGTTTCACTAGGATTCTCGGCATTAGCTGAATCGCTTAGTAACGCAAGTACGCCGTTAGTTCCAATTTGAGCCAACCGAGCATAGTCCGTTTGGTAACCAGGCGCAGCTGTCTGGTCAAACTTAAAGTCACCAGTATAAACAATGCTGCCCTCACTGGTATTCAATACGATTCCCATTGATTCAGGAATTGAATGGGTCGTTTTAAAGAACGAAACCGTCACGTCCCCAAAATCAATTTCAGTTTGCGCATCCACCACGTGAAAGTCATCAAAGTCCTTCACATTCGGATCCGACTGGCAATTTAATTTAGCGAGTTCAATCGTCATTTCAGAGCCAAATACCGGCACCTTAAATTCCTTCAAGAAATAAGGCAGTGCACCAATGGCATCAGCGTGGCCGTGAGTGAGAAATACACCCACAATACGATCCTTATTTTCCCGCAAGTAACCGAAATCCGGAATCACAATATCGATGCCCAGCAATTCGTTTTCCGGGTACTTTAAACCACAGTCTAAAACATAGATACTGTCATTTACGTCTACAATATACATATTCTTGCCATTTTCGCGAACACCGCCCAATGGCATCATCTTAATTTTTGCTTTGTCCATAATTCACCTCAAAATATGTTGTTCTGGTTCTTCAAATCAGCCAATTGCTAAAAGCCATCGCTGATTATGAATACTTACTTTTTTCCTAAACTCTTAAAATTTAGGCACGTCTACAAACTGTTTACAGTTTATCACACTTAATTCAACTATGTAACAGTCCAAACTGGCTCAAGTAAAAAAATCTCTCAGAACAGCAAAAAAGCCCTCCGAAAATGGAGAGCTCCAAATAATCAAAATTAACGACGTAGACCCAATGACTTGATCAGATTACGGTAACGTTGGATGTCAGTTTTACGTAAGTAAGCTAACAAGTTACGACGATGACCGATCTTCTTCATTAAACCACGTTGTGAATGGAAGTCCTTCTTGTGAACTTTCATATGGTTGTTCAATTCGTTAATGTCTGCTGTTAAAACAGCGATTTGAACTTCTGCTGAACCAGTGTCGCCATCGTGACGAGCATACTGCTTCATAATCTCGGTTTTCTTTTCTTGTGTAATAGCCATGAAAAATTTCCCACCTTTATTTTATTTGTCCACCCGTTACTGAGTTGCCGTGAGTGAGATCGCAGTCAACTAAGTAAGGGAAAATTAAGAACCTTTGTTATTATATCTGTTCTAGCACAGAATAACAAGGTTTTATATTAAACCCCTTATCAAGTAGTTTTACTTTACAATTAATGACGAACTGTTGCAATCATTGATTTTATTCTGTATAATGACATTCGTTGAATATTACAGAGCCATCTGGCTTATGAGTGTGGAGGTGAATTCATTGCCAATTATCAAATCTGCGATCGAACGTGCAAAAACGAACGTTAAAGCTAACGAACGTAATTCTGCACAACTTAGCAGTATGCGAACAGCCGTTAAGAAGTTTGAAAAAGCTGTTACGAACCACGACGATAACGCAGCTGAGTTATACAAAGCTGCTTCTAGCGCCGTTGACCGTGCTGCTTCAAAGGGTTTAATCAAAACCAATAAAGCTTCCCGCGACAAGTCACGTATGGCTGCTCGTTTAGCTAAAGCAAACGCCTAAATTAAACCAAATATTAAAGGACCGATTCGATTACGAATCGGTCCTTTTTTTGTTGTTAAGCAACCTCATCCAAGTATTTCAGCATGAACAGTTCAAAAAGCATTATCGGTTCTTGACTAGTTGATTTTAATGACCGTTCAATTTGAATTAACCCAAGGTAGGCCCTTCGAAGGTGGTCCAACTCCAAATGCCGAACACTTTGCATCGCTAATTTCACCCGGTATGGGTGGACCTTCAGCGCAGAAGCAATGCTGCCCTGACTATAACCATTGTGCATTAAAATCTTCGTTTGAATCAACAGCCTAAACTGACTGACCAACACAGCGTTGATCCGGAGCGGCTCCTCCTTGGTCAAGATCAATTGACGGTACAGATTCAAAGCAGCTTCGATACGCTTGCCCATCACGTCATTGACCAAATCAAACACGTTTTGATCCAGCGATTTAGAAACCAATTCTGCAACCACCGTTTGATCGATCTGTTTGGTTTCTACAGACGCCAATTTCAGTTTCGGCAGTTCATTCATAATCAGCGACAAGTCAGTCCCCGTCCGCTGAAGCAGCAAATCGAGCGCATCCGGTTTAATTTCAAACTGGTCCTGCTTAAGATTCTGCTGAACTAATGAGCGAATCTGGCGCTCACCCACTGCCTCTAAGCTAACGACTTCGGCCGCTTTTTTAATGGTTTTAACAACCTTTTTACGGCTGTCCAGTTTACCGTTAGTTGCAAAGAAAACCACAATAGAGGTCGGCTCTGGATGTTCTAAATATTTGAGTAGACCCTCAATATCGTGGTCGATCTTACTGCCCCGGTGGTTTTCCGTGGTTAAAAAATAGGCCCGTTCAATAAATACCAGTCGTTTTTCGCCAAAAAACGGTGCTGACATGGCATCGTCTAAAGCCTGTGCTAATGGCGTTGATTCCATATCATAGCTGGCGTAATTCATGGTTTGCTCAGCCTCTGGGATCAGATTTAAAAACGCTTTTTTCAGCCGCTGTGTTAAGTACGGCTGATTACCAGTAATCAAATAAACCGGTTTAGCGGTCCCTTTTTTTAGTTGTGCCATCGTTGTCTCGTACGTCAAGTTAATTTCTCCTTTAAAAAGGTCTCCCAATGGCCATTGGTTGTGTTGGTATATCGATAACGAATCATCCCGTTAACTTGCGTATTGAAAACGGGAATATGATCAGCTGCCAAAGTAGCCAATGTTTCTTGGTTAGGATGCCCATAACGATTATTCCGCCCGGCAGATATAACGCCGATCTTGGGCTGTAATTTTTTAACAACCCCTGGATCAGTTGCCGTTTTACTGCCATGATGCCCTAATTTTAACACGTCTGTGCGCAATGCAGGATAGCGGTTTAAAATATCCCGTTCACCCGCTTGGTCTAAATCACCGGTGAATAGAAAACGTTTCCCCGCTATTTGACCGGCTAAAACCATTGAGTCCTCGTTGGTCCCTAAACCAGGTTTGAAGGGATGAACCACTGTAAGCGGTGTGCCACTAACCTGCTGACCAGCTTGAACAGGCATAATTTTAGTTTGCTTAATGTATGGCACAATCCGCTTCATAAACTGCGGATTGGCGGTCATACCCAGCGGAACGTATAGCCTTTTAACGTGCATCCCCTGCAGCACGTCGCCAACGTCCCCGACATGATCAGCGTCCTGATGTGACAAGCAGAGGTTATCGATACGCGAGATCCCCTGACTCTTTAAATAGTTAAGGCTGATGCGCTGTGCCCGGCTGCGGCCACTGATTTTTTTACCGCTAAAATTGACGCGGCCGCCAGTATCGATCATGGTGATCTGCTGATTATAAGGTGCCCGAACAAGGAAACTATCTCCCTGACCAATATCAAAAAAGGTCACTTCCCCTGACACTGGAAAATGAATCACTAAAAAGCTGGCCAGGTATACCACCCCTAAAATCAGCATTATCCAGTGCTTAAACCGTTGTGTCATCATCAGCAGCGTTAAAATCGTCAATAAGCCGACGACCCAGGCTGCTGGTTTGCCAAACACGATCATCCCGGGTAAGGCATCAATGGCATTCAAGCCACCAGTAAACAGCTTTAACAGCCACTCCGTACCAGCCGCCAGCCACGGCATCACGTGCCCGCCGATTCCGGCAACCAGCACTAACGGAAAAATGCAGACACTAAAGACCGGCAAAATCAGTAAATTAACGAACATGGTCAAAACGTGCCACTGGTAAATATGATAGAGGATCAGCGGTAAGCTCAATAGGTTAAGCATCAAGGTCGTTTTAAACACACCAAACTCCCTGGTAAACAGCAGTCCAAAGGCCAGGCCATAACTTAACTGACCGCTTAAATGCATCAATAAAGCCGGTTGAACAGCCAATCCCAGCAATAAGCTCATGCTCCAAGTCGTTAATCCAGTCAGCTGCCAGCCGCAAAGTGACGCTAATAAGCCTAAAATCACCACTACAACCGCTCGCAGCAGACCGGCTTGAGAACCCGCGATAATATAATAGGTAGGCAACAGCAGCAATAAAAGCACCGCTATTGGCGTCTTAGTAAACCCTAAACGGCGAAAAAACCAGCTCACGGCAGCTACGATCCAAACAATATGGAACCCTGAGATACTGAACAAATGAATCAGCCCTAAGTCCGTCACCGCGCTTAATGAATCATAAAAATCGGTTGCCCGCCAGCCTAAAAAAAGGCCCTGAACGTACAGCCTCAATGTCTTGGGCAGGGTCTGCGTGGCGTACACCAACCGTGCCCGCCAACTATGACAAAGATTGACCCACCAAGTAAACGGATCTTTGACATGAGAAAGTTCAACTGGCGTTAGTCGATCAACTTTGATCGTGTTAAAAATCCCCTGATCAATTTGGTACTGACGAAAGTCAAATTCGTTAGCGTTAGTTGCTGGCGGCGGCTGACCAATATCGCCATGAACTAACATTTGAGTTGTCTTTTTTAAACGCAAGCTTTCAAGCTGTGCTTGATCATCCGAAAAATACTGTCCTTGAATCGTCCGGCCATCTCTGGTACGGCCGCTTAACTGAATTCGGCCCTCTTCAATGCGTAATTCATCCGGTTGAACCGTCAGCAAGAGTGATGCTCCGGTTTGATCTGACATTGTCTGATCCTTTATCCGCCGTTGTGTTTGCCAAAAAAAGCCGCTAAAGATGACCAGCACTAGGGCCGTCCAAATCAAGAGCTGACGGTCACGTAAACAAAGTATGCGAATCAGCCAAATCACTGTCAATATCGCTGATAGCCAAGTTAAACCGAAAAAACAGCCGCTTAAACACCCAGCTAAAATAGCTAACCAAATCAGATTATGATTGATGTTCTTGCAAATAGGCATCAACTGATGCGCGTTCAATGGCCTCAGAATCCAGGGTGACTTGGTTTAGTTCAACACCCTTCATCTTAATTAACGACATCGCATACGGATCATTATGATAGTTATGCAGGTAGGAAATCTTCTTGATCCCCGCTTGCAACAGCATCTTAGTGCACTGCAGGCAAGGAAAATCAGTGACGTAAATTTCGGCACCGTCAGTGGCCTCACCGAATTTCGCACACTGTAAAATAGCGTTCATTTCCGCGTGAATCGTTCGCAGACAATGCCCATCAACCAGGTAACAGCCCTCGTCAATGCAGTGCACGTCACCAGAAACCGAGCCGTTATACCCGCCGGCAATAATGCGACGGTCACGAACGATGGTCGCACCTACTGAAAGCCGATTACACGTACTTCGACTTGCCAACAATACTGACTGCATCATAAAATATTGATCCCAAGGAATCCTTTTATTTGCCATAAATGGCCGCCTCCATCATCTAATTATCTGGTTAAGTATACCAAATTTTATCGGAACATGATAACCCTAGACGGTGATTTGAGGCTTTAAGCGTGCCAATGTTTTGTCGCCAAAACCGTTCACGTTTTTAAGCTCATCAGCTGATTTGAAACCGCCATGTTCTTGCCGATAGTCTAAGATTTTCTGGGCTTTTTTTTCACCAACGCCATCTAGTTGCTGTAAGCCAGTTAGATCAGCAGTGTTGATATTAACTTGAGGTGCCTGACTTTCAGCCCCAGCTCCGCCACCTGCTGCCGATGTTCCGCCGGTAGCAGAAGCAGGGACTTGTTCACCGTGCTTAGGAATATAAACAACCTGCGAATCAGTTAGTCTCTGTGCTAAATTAACTTGCTTCTGATCAGCGTTGCTGGCAAAACCGCCAGCCAACTGAATAGCATCAATAACGCGCATGGTAGACGTTACTTTCTTCATCCCTGGCTGCTTAACGGCGCCTTTAACATCCACGTACATGGTCGTCTCCACACTGGTTTGACTGGTTGTTGCAGCAGCACTTGATGACGCTGTCATGCCAGAATCAGACATCATTGACTGCGAAGCAAACTCCGGCTGTGCGCTGGCAGCTGGTCGATTACCTAACAATAAAAAGCCCACTGCAAGAATGGTCGTTAGTCCTAAACCGATAATGATCCAAGTCTGTCGATTGGCGTTTTCTAGCAGTTCCTTTAACCTATCCACTTTTCTCCCTCCCTTCTCTCTAATCCCAACTACGGCAAGGAAGACCAAAACGTTCCCAAAAGTCAGCCGGCTTTTGGGAACGTTTTGGTTTTAATGGTGTGTATTCAAATAATGAACGGCTTGGTTAAAGTTAGCAACCGGCACAACCTTCATGTGCGGCGCCACTTTTTTAGCCGTTTTTTTAGCTAACTGATAATTCGTCACGTGTCCAGGTTCAAGCTGCAAAACCGCCTTAGTCGGCTTCAGATAAGGAGCAAAGAAGATGGTTGCACCCGCCTTTTTAGCGGCCACGACTTTTTTGTCGATGCCGCCGATTTCGCCAACTGTTCCATCGGGATTAATGGTTCCAGTCCCCGCAATATTTTGGCCATGGCGAATATTTTTATTCGTCAGCTGACTATAGATCTGCAGACTAAACATTAACCCGCCGGATGGCCCGCCAATTTGACCAGGATCCACTTTGACGTTGGGGTCAGTCTTGATCTTCACGTTATCAGTCAGGATAATCCCGATTCCGGTTTTGCCGCTAGACAGTTTAATCAGCGGCGCCGTGGTCGTTTTCAGTTTACCGTTATGCTGGTATTGAACCCGCAAGCGATCGCCGACAGCCTTTTTGGCAATGTATTTTTGAAAGCCGTATGCGCTTTGAAAGTGGTGACCGTCAACTTTAGTGATCGTATCCCCCACTTTCAACCGGTGCTTAAACCGTGAATTTTTCTGCACATCCATCACGTAAATACCCAGATAATTTTTGGTCACTTTTTTGTGAGCTGCCTTAACGGCCACCGCCTTAGCTTCATTGATCGCACTTTGCATATAAAAATCCTGCATTTTGATGTATGTCGCATTACTCTGGCCGCCAGTAACACTTTGGGCACTTTCAATTGAAGCGTATGGTGACACTTTTGCCACCAAATATGTAACCGGGTGAGCTTGCGCCAGTTTGACTGACGTGATCATGAACTTGCCTGAATGCCGATCAGGATGATTTTTAATTTTAACAAATGATTTCAAGTTATCAGCAGAACCAGGCGATTCAATGTATTTTGGCATTGGCCAAAAGAAACCAACCAGGATCACAATGGCTAAAACGATGCTGACACTATACTGAAGAACCTTTTTACGCGTTTGTTTTTTCATACTATTCTGACCTTTGCTTTTGATTTAAAGCTTTGGCGACTGCCGGTGGCACCAGTTTAGAAACGTCGCCCTTAAAATGCAGCACCTCTTTAAGTAATGAAGAAGAAATAAAGGCATATTTAGGATCGGTCACCAGAAAAACGGATTCAATTGAGTCATCCAAATAGTGGTTCATGCCGGCAATACCAGACTCATAGGATAAATCCCTGGCGTCCCGAATCCCGCGAACAATCACACTTGCACCGACCGATTTAACAAACTGCACCGTTAAGCCATCCTCTGTCTGAACCGTTACATTGGGCAATTGTTCAACGCTCTTTTGAATCATGGTAACCCGTTCTTCAGGCGTAAACAGCACGTTTTTACTAATGTTGATGCCCACTGCTACAATCACCTGATCAAACAGTTTACTAGCGCGTTCAATAATGTTCAAATGACCTAACGTCAGCGGATCAAAGCTGCCTGGATAAACTGCAATTGTCATTGACTGGTGCCTCCCTGATAGCGATATACGGTGATTTTAGTAATCCCATAGGACTTCTCCACGATCCGCGTACAAGCCCCTATTTCAGCTGGTAAATCAGCTTCCTGATTGGTTTCACACATAATACGGCAACCCGGATTCAAAAACTGGCCTTTAATCAGTTCTTGAATCTCCTTAACAATTTTTTGTTCGCGATAAGGCGGATCAAAATAGATTAAGTCAAAGGACTGATTCTGGGCTTGAAGCTGCTTTAAAGCGATTTCCGCGTCCCGCTTGATCACCGTAAATTTAGCCGGTTCCTTCGTCACTTCAATATTTTGATCAATCGTCTTGATGGCAGCACCCTGACGATCGATCAGCACAGCGTGTTCGATGCCTCGTGAGACCCCCTCAATGCTAAGGCCGCCCGAACCGGCAAAAAGGTCCAGACTTCTCCCGCCATCAAAATAAGGACCAAGAATATTAAACACGGCTTCCTTCACCTTATCTGTCGTGGGCCGAGTTTTCATTCCAGGCACCGCTCTTAGCCGGCGGCCCCCATACTCTCCTGCAACAACGCGCATTACTCTTCATCCTCCTCAAAATTAATTTGGTCATCCTTTGCTTCTGGCTCACCAGATAATCCTAGTAAATCCATCAATTCGTTTCGGGGAGACTCAATAATTTGTTTGACAAAATGCAATTGTTTTAACCGGCCAATCGTTTCTTTAACCTGATCTTCATTGACATAGATAATGGCATAACGCATCCGCTTTGATACGTATTCCAGGTGTCCATAACGCTTCAGCTGCCGCACTTGGCGCAGACTGGACACGTAGACAACTAAACTGGTTCGTGATTGAATCTCCATTATGTTACCCCCGCTTTCTGCGTTCATGTGCACTGATATTTAACACGATTCCTAACGATAGAGTTAGCGAAAACATACTCGACCCGCCATAACTGATGAAGGGAAACGTCACGCCAGTAATTGGCAACCAGCCAACTACCCCGCCAACGTTAATAAAGGCTTGAACAGCAAAGTAGGTGGCCACGCCGTAGCAAACCAACGTGTTAAACGAATCGTTTGATCGAATGCCGATTCGAATAGTCTGCCAAATAATCATCCCTAGTAATATCATAATAATCACGACACCAACTAGGCCCAGCTCCTCACTTGTAATGGCCATAATAAAGTCGGTGTTCGGTTCGGGTAAGTACCCCCGCTTTTGAATAGAATTGCCAAGGCCGACACCAAACAAGCCGCCATTACTCAAAGCATAGTATGAATTGACTAATTGCTGCCCCGATCCGTTAGCATGGCCGAAAGGATCAACGAAGGCGACTAGTCGAGCTAGTTTATAAGATTTTACGGTCCCTGATTCTGAAAGTTTTAACGCGATGGGAAAGACGATAAAAATGACGAGGGCAACAGCTACGCCAAAATATAAGTAGCTCTTTTTAAAGGAAAAGCCGCTGCTCAAACACATCATAAAAACAATTGCCGTAATAATCACGGCACTCCCCATATCGGGTTGGATAAGCACTAAGCCTATCATAGCTCCGCACAGGATCACCGGAAACCACATGACTTGCCACCAATGACCACCGACAATGTCGGCCACCTGATCCGGCATCGTCAACGATTTAGCCATCAGTAGGATCAATATCACCTTAACGAACTCAGCGGGTTGAATGCTAAACGGGCCAATATGGAACCAGCCGGCTGCACCATTAATGGTTTGACCAACAACTAGCAGGCCGAGTAAAGCAAGGATCAAAGCGCCATATACAGCAAAAATAGCTCTACCGCTTTTTATAAAATGATACGGAATCATAAACATCAATAAAATGATAAACATCCCGATCAACACGAAAAATAACTGCTTAAATAAATAGCTGATCGGCGTTGAGCCCATTTGTACTGCAACATTGGAACTGGACGAATAGACCATGACGACACCGAAACCACACAACATCAAATACGGAATGAGCAGCCAATAATCTAACTCTTTTAATTTTTTTAAACTAAACGCTTGTTTTGTTTCTAGTAACCTTGAAAATATCCAATTTCGCATCTGAAAAGTCCCCAAACTACTCCGCTAAATTTCTTAAATAAACTCACTTGATTATAGCATATTGGCGGGATTTGATGTAAATCCGTATAAAACCTTTAAAATTTCACAGACTAATTTTCTTAAAATCATTTTACTTAAAAAACCATTTTCAGATCCTTTAAAATTGGCCCCTAATCACAAAAAGCGCACTTCATTTTTTGAAGTGCGCTTTCGTGACTTAATTTTAAAACACTAGTCTTGATCGTGCTTTTTCCGCTTGGCAAATCCAAGCAAACTCATCATACCCATCAAACTGATTCCCAACACTGACCAAAGGCCGGTACGTTGCTCATTGGTTTGTGGCAGCTTAGTTGTTGCCTTACCAACTCGTTGTCTCGTTACTGATTGTGCCTTGTTGCTGGTTGGGGTTGGAACTGACCGCCCCAATTGGCCAGTAGCGTTTTCAGTAGTCTTCATTGCCGTCCCATCATTAGACTGGGTTGGGTTTTGACTGTTATCTGATCCTGGCTGGTTTGGTGTCCGGTCGTAGTCTGTGGTCTTCCCATTCGGCTGCTGAGGAACCTTTTCATTTTGCGGCTGGTTTGGTACCACTGTTCCGCCATCAGTCATATCAGTCGTCTCCGGTGTAGTCGGCGGCGTTACTTCACCACCGTTATCAGGGTTCACTGGAACCGCCGTATAGTAAACCGTCGCGGTGAGGTTACCGCCACTCTTACCAGTGACCGGCTTTGGATACTGACCGTTAACACTCGTGACATCAGCGGTGTACCCCGGCACAAGCGGTGAGGTTACCTTATCGTAACCGCCCTGAGGCGTTGCGACACTTTCACCAGTCACCTTATCAGTCGCAACGTTCCAAGTCAGTGTCTGAACGGTCGCCACGTGAACTGGCGTCGTAGTGCCCTGAATGTAATAGTTAATGGTCCGAGTTGTCGTGGTTGTGGTGTGAGCAATACCATGAACAAGGTGGATAATAATCTTATTCTGGGCTTCATTCGGCGTGAACTTGTAATCAATGCTGCTCTTTTGATTCTTGCTCAGTTCATAGCCGTTTGGCACGATTACGTTAAAGTGACCCGCTTGATCAACAGTGCCATCTAACACGGTACCTTCAACAACCTTACCATTTTCCACATCATCAACATACGTGACAGTCATTGTTACTGAATTTGGATTATACGTTACCGTGACTGGCGTCAGTGCCTTGTTGGCCACGTCTGTCTGGCCTATTACTGCTTGGCCAACCAAAGCTTGATCCGGTGTATAGCCGGTAAGGGCACCTGACGTTACCGCACCAAGGCCTTCATCAGCACCAGCCGTTGGTGTCCAATCACTATAAGTGATAGTGCCAGTAACCTGGTCAACGATTCCCGTTCGGGTGTAATCCTGATGCTGGTTAACCGGATTGAACGCCTGGTCACCCTTGTGATGATCAGTGGTGTCATTGCCGTAGACGTAGTTGATTGTCCGGGTGATGGTTGCTTTCAACTGGTCATTCTTCGGATCATTCGTTGGCGTGATTGTCTTAGTGGCGTGCTTGACGTAGACGTTGTAGCTTTGAATGATCTGGTCGTTGTTATCAAAGAACCCGCTGGCTGCCCCGGCATCCTGGCCGACTTTAACGTAGTTCATCGGTACCGTAATGGCATTGGTATAAACGCCAGCCGTCGTACCATTCAGTGTTTGCATTGCCGACGCTACTTCAGTACCATCGGTTGGCAACCAGTTAGTCGTCTTATCCGAACCCGTGATGTCAATATAGTGAATCTCAACTTTCTGAGCGTTAGGATTATACGTTACCGTGACTGGTGTCAATGCCTTGTTAGCCACATCTGTCTGGCCTACTACTGCTTGAGCAACTGAAGTTTGATCCGGTGTGTAGCCAGTCAACGTATCTGACGTTACCGCGCCAAGACCTTCATCAGCGCCAGCCGTTGGCGTCCAGGCACTATAGGTAATGCTGCCAGTAACCTGGTCAACGGTTCCCGTTCGCGTATAGTCCTGATGCTGTACAACTGGATCGAAAGCTTGGTCACCTTTGCGATGATCTACGGTGTCATTACCGTAAACGTAATTGATTGTCCGCGTAATGGTTGCTTTCAGCTGACCATTCTTCGGATCATTTGTTGGCGTAATGGTCTTGGTGGCGTGCTTAATGTAGACGTTGTAACTTTGGTCAGTTTTGCTGTCTTTATCAAAGAAGCCACTAGCCGCTCCATTGTCCTGGCCGACCTTAACGTAGTTCATCGGCAAAATAAGTGGGTTAGTATAAACGCCATCCGTCGTACCATTCAAGGTTTGTTCAGCCGTTGTCACCTCATCACCATCAGTTGGTACCCAGCCTGACGTCTTTGTTGAACCCGTGACATCAATATAGTGGATCTGAACTACCTGAGCGTTCGGATTATACGTTACTGTAACTGGTGTCATTGCCTTGTTAGCCACATCTTTCAAATCAACCACTGCTTGGGCAACTGAAGCTTGGTCCGGTGTGTAGCCAGTAAGCGAATCTGAGGTGACCACGCCAAGGCCTTCACCGTCTCCGGTTGTCGGCGTCCATGCAGTGTACGTAATATCACCTGTCACTTCATCAATAGTGCCCGTTCGAGTATAATCCTGATGTTGTTCAACTGGGTTGAATGCCTGATCACCCTTACGGTGGTCAACCGTGTCATTACCGTAAACGTAATTGATTGTCCGCGTAATGGTTGCTTTCAGCTGACCATTCTTCGGATCGTTCGTTGGCGTAATGGTCTTGGTGGCGTGCTTAATGTAGACGTTGTAAGTCTGTGTAACTTGACCGTTATTATCGAAGAAGCCACTAACGGCCCCAGCATCCTGGCCGACCTTGACGTAGTTCATCGGCAAAATAAGTGGGTTAGTATAAACGCCATCCGTCGTACCATTCAGCGTTTGTTCAGCCGATATTACTTCAGTACCATCAGTTGTTGTCCAACCCGACGTCTTCGTTGAAGTCGTTACATCGATGTAGTGAATTTCAACTTTCTGAGCGACAGGATTATACGTTACCGTGACTGGTGTCAGTACCTTGTTAGCCACCACATCTTTCACGTCAACCGTTGTTTGACCGACCGAAGCTTTGTCCGGCGTATAGCCGGTAATTGCACCTGACGTTACCGCATCGAATCCTTCGCCGTCTCCGGTCGTCGGTACCCAACCACTATAAGTGGTAGTGCCAGTAACTTCATCAATAACCCCTGTTCGAGTATAGTCCTGATGCTGTTCAACGGGATTGAGCGCTTGGTCGCCTTTGCGATGGTTAACCGTGTTATTGCCGTAAACGTAGTTGATTGTCCGGGTGATGGTTGTTTTCAACTGATCATTCTGCGGATCGGTCGTTGGGGTGATCGTCTTGGTAGCGTGCTTAACGTAGACGTTGTAGTTTTGGTCCGTCTGATCATCGTTATCATACGTACCGCTGGATGCACCAGCATCAGCACCAACCTGAACGTAATTTTCAGGTATCTGAATGGTGTTCGTGTAGGCCTCATCCGTAGTTCCACTCAGCGCTTGCGCAGCGGTTGTTACTTCTGTGCCATCGCCGGCAGTCCAACCCGAAGTCTTATCCGATCCGTTCACGTCAATGTAGTGTACCGTGACTTTTTGAGCATCCGGGTGATAGGTGACCGTTACCGTTACTGGTTTGTCATCAGCCGTTAAACTAGTTGTCGCCACAGCCGCTACTGTAGACGTATCCGGCGTATAACCGGTCAGAGCAGTTCCAGTTGGTGAAGTCACTGCTGCAAACCCTTCACCAGTTCCGCTCGTAGGCGTCCAAGTACTATAAGTGACGTCGCCAGTGACTAAATCAATGGTTCCTGTTCGGGTGAAGTCCTGCGTCTGGGTCACCGTTGGCGCCGCTGTCGTGCCTTTCTTACCATCGACTGCATCAGAACCATAAACGTAGTTGATCGTCCGCGTAATGGAAGCCTTCAACTGATTGTTTTTCGGATCAGTCGTTGGCGTGATGGTCTTAGTGGCGTGCTTGATGTAAACGAAGTAGCTCTGATCCGTCTTATCGTCAGTATCATACGTACCGCTGGATGCACCAGCATCGGCCGCGACCTGAACATAATTTGTAGGTATCTTGATGGTGTTCGTGTAGGCCTCATCCGTCTTCCCGTTTAGTGTTTGCTCAGCGGTTGTTACTTCCGTACCATCGCCTGTAGTCCAGCCTGTGGTCTTATCCGATCCGGTTACGTCAATATAATGTATTTGCACCTTTTGCGGGTTGGCAGTGTAGGTAACCGTTACCTTTTTATCCGTTGGCTTGGTGTTAACTACCGCATTTGTCCCTACCGGCACCGTTGATTGATCTGGTGTGTAACCCGAAACTATGGGTACCGTGACTTCTTCGTAATTGCCGCTCGGCGTATAAGTCGTCTTATTAGTAACCTTATCCGTAGTTGTTGTCCAAGTGATTGGCTGAGGTGTATCACTTGGCGTCTTATCAGCTGGCAAGCCGGTATAAGTGATTGTCCGCGTGGTTGTCAAAGTTCCCTGATCAATTTCATGAGCCAGTTTGATGACAATATTATCAGTATCATCAGTGGTTAATGTATATGGCACCATGTTAGCTTGACCCGTTGCCAGAACATAACCATCTGGTACCGTCACGGTGTATGACCCAATGTCATTGATGCCACCCGAAATTGTTTCCGGTGTACCGACAGTTTTATTATTGTTATCGGTATCAACGTAGGTAACCGTTAAATCAGCAGCATTGGTCAAGTCGTATTGCACGATATCACCATCGAAGTAATATTGCGAAGTAGCACCAAATACCGCAACCTTATTAGGCTTATCCGTTCCGTAATCACCATGATCTGAATTGACGATGGTCGTCTTCAGGTTGCCATCAGAATTTTTGACCCAATAATAACCCTTTGAAAGCAAAGTATTGATCAAAGCTTTGTCGGTATCACTCAAACTGCTTTCAGCCGCGGTTAATTGATCTTCAGTTGAAGGAAAATCACTGGCATTCAATCTATCCGTATTATTAACGAGTGTCTTACTTAAACTATCCAGCGGAATGTAATGGTCGCCAGTGGCATCTTTGTAGTGAATTCGTGCATTAACCGTCGACTTACTGATGATGGTAATGGACGTAGCCTTATTAGTCACTGATGCAGCCGCCCCATTCTCATACAAAATTGTCTGTAAATAACCGATTTGCTTATCCGGTGACGTAATGTTATTAAAGTTGGCCGTGGTGCCAGTCAATTTAATTCGACCGGTAGCTGCATTGTTTGGTACTTTACCTACTTGAACAATTACCGACCGAATTGCTGACCAGTCACTCACTTGGTCAGCCGTTACGTATCCAGTAGTATCAACCGCTGTGCCTGCCTTGTCATAACGATTTGTGCTGTACAAAACCGTCGGTGTTAACGTATCACTGCCAGTTCCCTCACTAGTGGTAAAGGTCGTAGGCACGCTCACTGGTCCGGTCAGCTGGAAGGTATAGGTTGAACCCTGATCATCGCCAGTTTCTGGTAGGTTAATAGCAACTGAAGCATCCTTAATCGCTGAGGCTGCATTCACCAGATTGGTATAGAAATCAAGCTCATTATTGCCATTAGCAACAGCCGTGCCAGCATTTTTAGGCATCTCATCTTGGTTACCTTGAGCCATTGAAGCCACATACGTACCGGTGGCTGCGTCGATGGTCCAAAGGAACCGATTGCCTGCCATTGCTACAGCATTAGCATCGCCATCAACAAATGTCAGGTCGGCGTTAGGATTAGGATTGGTTTCACTCTTATCATTAGCAGGATCGCCAATTTTCGAATCTGTTGCCTTAGTCGTATTTGAAATAGATGTGGTCGGCGAAGTCACGTAGTAATAAACGTAAGATTTCCCCGGCAACGCATCAGCATCATTGCTCAAATGAATGACATCCTGGAATGTATCATCGGTAAATACTGATAGGCCAGTACCCGCAAAATCAACTTTAACACCGGTTTGCCCATTGCTAGTTTGATAGTATGAAATTTTAGCCCCATTTGATACTGTATTGCCCGAAGCGTCTCTTGCTTTCATATTGATACTATATATATTGGTTCCAAAGGGTAAAACGAAGTACAGCGTTGGCTCATAAACCAGGTCAATTGTCTGACCACTAGAGCCATTAGCGACAACACTAATATAACCACTATCCTGCTTACCTGGTGCAGTATTATCTGTACCGCCTTTCCAGCCCCAAGCACCGACACGTCCCATCGGGCTAGAAACTGTCTCGTTCGCCCAAGAATCCATGCTATGTGTATCTTCTGGCATTTGAATATTGATATTAAACTTCAATCCATCACCGTTTTTAACGTTTGAACCATTTTCATATTTAGCATCAAGCTTGCCCAATAAATGAATGTAATTGTCCTTGTGAGCAGCATCTAGATTACCTGGCTCAGTCCCCGTTGTCGCGCCCGGTGCTAGGTAGTTTGGCGTCAGTACGATTTGCTTGATTAGCGAAGTCGTGTTGCCTTTGGAAATGGTCCCGCCTGCGGCTACGGTTCCCGTTTCAGTCGTTCCATCTGCAAGTATTAAGGTGTACCCATATTCAGTTGTTCCAGGTAAGTAAGCATTCCGATTGACGATCTCCTTTGGTACCACAACACCTGTAGCATCGACACCATCCGGAACCGTAATCGTCAATTTAGCATCGGTAACAGGTGTTGAAGATGTAACACCAAACCCAAAACTGCTCAGATACAGTGGATCATTACTGGTATCTGTATCAAGCACTAATTTATCTGGAGCCTTACTACTATTACCAGCGGCAGTAACACTGCCAACGGCTGGTGCAACGCCATCACCCTTAGCTGCCAGTTTCTCAGTCCAAGGATTGCTGGTTGCCGTTAACGTTTGACCGTTCGGGATCTTTTGAGTGATCGTTGGATTTCCTGCGGCAGTTAAAGTCTGCACGGTATCAGTTAATTCGTTCGTGTACTTACCAGCGAGGTAGAAACCGCCCTTACCCACTTCAGTGTTTGCAGGTACCGTGATAATAATATTGGCACCGCTAGCATCTTGCTTGATTGTGGTAGTTCCCGCGGCAAACCCATTCAAGGTGTCAGTCAGCGCACTATCCAGAGTAAAACCAGTTGGCACCGGAATCGTAATGGTCGTGCCATTTGTGTTCAGTCTCGAATTGATGCCGTCGCCTGAATCATCTTTCAGTCCTGTGGAATCGGTAACGTTAACCTTATATACGTAGTTCGTATTAGGAATAACGGCGTCTACTGAAAATGGATTGCCATCAGCATCTTTACTGGTTAGTGCCGGCGATACCCGGGTTGGGTTTGAAATTGCCACGCTTGGCTTGGTCGTTTGCGTTAATGTCAATGGATCTACTGGACTGCCATTAAGTGTTGCCGTGACTTCACCAGTGGTATCTTTGCCAATTTGATCCGGAGTCAGTTGAGGTAACTCACCTGAATCCGCGCCATTGCTTACCTGTTTCAAGGTGATCTTTTGCGTAAAAATACCGCTTTGATTAAACGTATTCGTTACCGTATAGGTGCCATCAGTATTTTTCACGTACTGGGTAGTTCCCAGACTATCTTGCAATTTTTGAACATTGCTCCACTCTAAATCGTCTAAGTTGGTGGGAACGGTGATAGTGACGGTATCTCCGGTATTAACCGTCATCTTAGCCGTGATCACGACATCCCCAGCTGGCTGCCCATAGCCGATTTTATCTGTAGAAGAAGTGAGTATCACCGTTGACTTTACATCAGCTGCCATCGCCACAACCTGTTGCGGCTCGCCAGTCAGCGCATACTGCTGGGACGCCACCATCTTAGCTTGGTTCAGATCCGTGTTGCTCGGGTCCACTAACAGTGTTTTTGCTTGTGCATCAAGCTGATCTGCTTTAGTACGATCAACCTTAGCAGCTACTGAAGTCACCTGTGCCGTCTTCACCTGGCTGGATTGGGCCGCGGTTTGTGCAGCTGGTTGTGTGTTAGGCTTCGTTGCAGAATTTGGTTCTACCCCAACATTAGTAGCGTCTTTAACCAGATTACTTGCCGTTTTAGTGATAGAAGCGTCGGCTAACTTAGTGTCGTTCGGTGTAGCAGTAGACCCGTTGTTTCCAGGATTAGACCCGGACGTTTTGACAGGCTGAGCGGTGCTTTTCGCATCATTTGCTGATACCGGCTGCTGTTCACTTGGCGCCGCTTTAACGGCGGTCGCTTGCTGAGTCGCATCTACCTCATTTTTAGAAGCCGTTTGGTTAGAACCATTACCATCAGAAGCGGTTACATTTGTCGCTGATGAACTGGTCCCCACTGCTGACTTATCCGTTTGCTGGGTCGCCGGCTTCAAGGTGACCGTCTTCGCAGTTGTCGCTGCAGTGGCCGAAGTTGCCGTACTATCATCTTGCGTATCCGGTGTAGCAGCAGTATCCGTTGTCTCAGCAAAGCTCGTTGTTGCAGAACCCAAAAACAGTGCTGCTCCCAGCGACAAACTGGCAATACTTGCGAATACCCACCGTCTCCCGACTTTATACGATTTATAACGCTCTTTTAGATTCGATTGAATCATCTTAGTGTGATTATTTTTGCCAACCATAGATTGTCTCCCCCTTAACAATATTGCTCTTATTTATCCTCACTTAATCAAGCCAAACTTTTCAGTTTAATTTTGTCTACTAGACGCGGAAAACTGTATAAACTTAGAGTCTTTCATAGGATCCCCACCCTTTGAGTTAAAAATGTTAAGCATGTTTTAAAAATTTAGGATAACGATTTTAATTGCTGATTAGTACATGATATTAACCACTTAGAAACAGCTACCCACTTAGGATTTCATTATAATTCATGACCTATCATTTGTATACAGATTAGTATTTCGTTTTAGTTACAATATCATATTTAATACATTTACAGAATTATGTCTGATTTACGTTTTTACGATAATTCAACTTCAACAGCCTCATCATTTCCCCCTTTTCATCACAGTTTCTTATTGCAGTATCAATGTTTGATGACATTTTAACAAAAACATTAACGTAACACAATCATCTAACAACGACTGTAAATCATCCGATAACGACAATCCCGGTAAAGTTGAAGTTACTAGCCATGTTTTAAATGCAACAATCCACTTAATAACGAAGCTTAGACTAGCTTTAATTCAGTATTGTGACGGCTTTAACGGTACCAGCCATATTTTTGGCAGCTCTTAGATTCCACAAACGGCCATTTAAAAATAAAAAAATCCCCTTAAAGCTGACACTGAACACAATCGTTCATCTGCCCGCTTAAGGGGATCTTGTGATTATCAGTAAAAATGGACTACTGATTAAAAGTTAAATTTAGTTGTGACGAGCCCGCTTAGCAGCCTTTTCACGTTCGTTGGTGCTCAGGATTTGCTTCCGGAGGCGAACGTGATGAGGGGTAACTTCACAGTATTCATCAGTGTTTAAGAATTCAAGTGATTCTTCAAGTGATAAATGAGTAGGCGTCTTAATACGAGCCATGTCATCGGAACCAGCAGCACGAACGTTGGTCAAGTTCTTACCCTTGGTGATGTTGACGGTAATATCGTTTTCACGGCTGTTTTCACCAACGATCATACCTTCATAAACATCAGTACCTGGATCGATCAGTAAGGTCCCACGAGATTCAATACCCATCATGGCATAAGTCGTTGCCTTACCAGCATTCATTGAAACTAGGGTTCCCTTCTTACGACCAGGGTTCCAGTTCTTGATGACTGGCGCATACTTCTTAAAGGTATGGTTTAAGATACCATAACCACGAGTCATTGACATGAATTCAGTTGAGTAACCGATCAAGCCACGTGAAGGTGCCAAGAAAGTCAAACGGGTCTGGCCGTTATCTGTACTTTCCATGTTTTGCATCTCACCTTTACGTTGTGACAGTGAATCAATCACACTACCGGTGTATTCGTCAGGGGTATCGATTTGAACCTCTTCAAATGGTTCTGACTTAACGCCTTCAACGTCTCGGTAGATAACTTCTGGACGTGATACTTGAAGTTCGAAGCCTTCGCGACGAAGCGTTTCAATCAAGATTGACAAGTGCAATTCCCCACGGCCTGAGACTACCCAAGCACCTGGTTCGTCGGTGTTATCAACACGGAGCGAAACATCCGTTTCAAGTTCAGTCTTCAAACGTTGTTCCAATTGACGACTCGTGACAAACTTTCCATCTTGACCAGCAAATGGTGAGTTGTTAGTCCGGAAAGTCATCTGCAACGTTGGTTCGTCAATCCGTAAGAGTGGTAAGGCTTCTTGCGTATCAGTCGCCGTTACCGTTTCACCAACGTTAATGTCTTCCATCCCTGAAACGGCAATCAAGTCACCAGCTTTGGCTTCGTTGATCTCAAGACGCTTCAAACCGAAGAAACCAAACAGCTTAGTCACACGGAAGTTTTTGGTTGTACCGTCTAACTTCATGACCGTAACGTTGTCTCCAACTTTGATCTTACCACGGAAAATCCGGCCGATACCAACCCGACCAACGAAATCGTTGTAGTCAAGTAAGGCAACTTGGAATTGAAGTGGTTCGTCTGAATTGTCAATTGGTGATGGAATCTTTTTGATAATCGTATCAAAGATTGGCTTCATGGTGTGCTCTTGAGTTGCGATGTCTGGATCGTAACTTGAAGTTCCGTTCATAGCTGAAGCATATACCACTGGGAAGTCAAGTTGATCTTCGTCAGCACCTAATTCAATGAACAGGTCCAAAACTTCATCAACCACTTCCGAAGGACGGGCACCTGGACGGTCAACCTTGTTGATCACAACGATCGGGGTTAAATGTTGTTCCAAAGCTTTCTTTAAAACGAAACGGGTTTGCGGCATGGTTCCTTCAAAGGCATCAACGACAAGTAAAACACCGTCAACCATTCGCATGATCCGTTCAACTTCACCACCGAAGTCAGCGTGTCCTGGGGTATCCAAAATGTTGATCTGCTTGTCCCCATAACGGACTGCAGTGTTCTTTGACAGGATCGTAATCCCACGTTCCCTTTCGATATCGTTAGAGTCCAACGCACGGTCCGCAATCTCCGTATGTTCATCTAAAGTATCTGATTGTTTCATTAATTCATTAACCAAGGTTGTCTTACCGTGGTCAACGTGGGCAATAATTGCGATGTTACGAATGTCATCTCTGGTTTTCAAAATCTTGTTCTTCCTTTCATAAACGCGTGAATCTTCATTATTTAACGGTCAAACTGTAGCGCATTCTCCACACTCTACACCTTGACTTAACGCCATAAAAAAACTGTGACCAGCGTCACAGTCAGACGTTTGAACCGATGATTGGCAGAATGTCTTGTTGTGCTTGTACCGTTGCTACCATTACGAAATCTGATGATAGCATATCTAGAGGCTTCCCGTCAACCGTTGACACCGCAAGTCCCAGACTTTCTGCCAAAATCTTACCAGCGCCAAAATCCCATGGTTTCAAATATGAGACATACGCGACAATTTCTCCTTTTAGTAAGTGGGCCATTTCAACCCCAGCCGAACCATAGATTCTTAGCCCGGAACTCGTCTCCGCCACTTTTTGGAAGTTAAAGCGGTCATGAATCACCATCGGCCCGCTCAAGCTGATAAGGCCGTTACGCAAACCAACGTTTTCCGGTGCCGGCAGCAACTGCTCATTTTGGAAAACACCTAAATCCGGTCCGCCAGAAAAGAGCTGATCATTAACGACGTCGTAGATATAGCCCAAAACGCCTTTTCCATCGACGTAGAGTGCGATCATAATGGCAAAATGATCGCGTTGCTTAACGAAGTTCATTGTGCCGTCAATCGGATCAACGACCCAAACCCAGCCCTTAGTCTGACGAATCTGGTCACCAAACCCCTCTTCACCTAAGATCTGGCTGTTAGGTGCAAAAGTGCGAATTTTACTAATGATTAGTTTTTCGTTTTCTTTATCAACGTTCGTGACTAGATCCTTCCGGCTAGTTTTTTGTGAAATTTTTAAATTCTCACCCATTTTCGCCAAAATAAAGTCACGTGACGTCTTTAGCCACTGTTTAACTGTTCGATCAATTCGGTGAAGTTCTGTTTCGTTCATGGACTTAACCTCCTATCGTCATTTTAACTGACTTTTTAGCAGTCTCATGGGCTGCTTTCAGTGTTCGATACCAACTATACCCGGTTAGCTGTTCAAACTGCTTGCCGAGCTGTTTTTCTTGAGATTTAGACGGGACAACGGTTTTAAAGGCCGAATAGGCTGATAACAAAGCCTCAACCAACACACCTTGCGAAAGCTCGTAGGCATCCTCGACCTGTCGATAAAAAGCCGTAACCGTAATAATTTCATCTGTCGTCCAATCAGATGCTAAGGGATAACTAAAGTTTTTCAAAATGGCACCCCATCTACTTAATATTGTGAATTCTCCTAGTTTATTATACAGCAAAACGGGGCTAGACACACAGTCCAGTCCCGTTTTGTTTAATTTCACAAACAAGTCACTTTAGATGTGGGTTGGGAAGCCAATCGCAACATCGGCAGCTTCTTGAATTGGTTCACTCAGCGTTGGGTGCGGGTGAATCGTCAAAGCAATATCTTCAGCGTTCATACCGCTGTTAACTGCCAAACTCAATTCAGCAATCAAGTCTGAAGCACCTGGTCCGACAACTTGAGCGCCAACCAAATTATTTTCATCCTTAGTCGTTACCAAACGGACAAAGCCATCTGGCTCATCAAGTGAAACAGCACGCGCGTTACCAGCAAATGGGAACTTAGCTGTGTTAACTTCAATTCCCTTATCCTTGGCTTCACTTTGTGTCATTCCGACTGTGGCAAGTTCTGGATCTGCAAAGCAGACAGCGGGAACGCCAAGCCAATCGTTGGCAGTCTTCTTGCCTGAAATTGCGCCAGCAGCCGTCTTAGCTTCAAAGAAGGCTTTATGAGCAAGTGCTGGACCCGGAACAATATCACCGATCGCATAGATGTTTGGAACGGATGTGCGTCCCTGCTGGTCAACTTCGATCAAACCGTGATCACCGACTTTAATGTCAGTCATCTCGAGACCTAAGTCATCCGTGTTAGCTTTACGGCCAACCGTGACCATGCAGTAGTCCGCCTTAATGGTTGATTCCTTATCGTCAACAGCATAGGTCACCGTGACGCTCTTACCATCCTGTTCTGCTTTCTTTGCCATTGCGCTGGTAATGACATCGATCCCGTTCTTCTTCATTTGCTTCAGAACAACTTTCACCATGTCCTTATCGAAGTTAGGCAAAATTGATGGCGTACCTTCAATGATCGTAACGTGGGCACCTAAGTTAGCGTAGGCACATGCCAACTCAGTTCCGACGTAACCGCCGCCAATAACGACAAATTCTTTAGGAATTTCAGGTAAGTTTAAACCACCAGTTGAGTCAATGACCCGGTCTTTAAATTCAAAGCCAGGAATTTCTACTGGACGACTACCAGTTGCAATGATCAAGTTCTTAAACTCGATCGTCAAGCCGTCATCAGCACTCATAAACTGTTTTGGCCCGGTTGATACGACCCGTAACTGAGTATTGGAATCCAGTACGGCTTCGCCTTCAATGACGTCAACTTTATGCTTTTTAAGCAGCATCTTGACACCACTAGTCATCCGGTCAACAACCTTCTTTTGCTTCCACTCCTGCGTTTTACTGAAATCAATTGAAGGCGCTTGAGTAGTAATACCAAAGGTTGACGCATCTTGAGCTTCCTTAAAGCGGTGACCAGCGTTAATTAAGGCCTTGGAAGGCACACAACCAACGTTTAGACATACACCACCAACATTACCCTTTTCAATGACCGTTACGCTTTGGCCAAGTTCAGCAGCTCGAATGGCAGCAACATAACCGCCAGGGCCCGCACCAACAATGACTGTATCACGTTTTTCAGCATCTGACATTTGAGGATCATCCTTCCATTAATAGCAATTCTGGTTCATGAAGTAAATCGTTCATCATATTCAAAGCATTTTGCGCTAATGCACCATCGATAAGTCGGTGATCATAACTCAATGATAGCTTCAGTATGTTACCAACTACAATTTCACCATCATCGTTGACGTATGGTTCCTTGGCAATCTTACCAACACCTAAGATGGCAACTTCTGGTTGGTTGATCACTGGTGTAAAGAACCCACCACCGATTGAACCGACGTTACTGATGGTAATTGAACCGCCAGACATCTGTTTAGCACTCAACTTGTTGTCTTTAGCAGCCTGGGTGTTATCAGAAATTTCTTTTGCAATCTCAAACATACTCTTAGCGTCAGCGTTCTTAACGTTAGGAACGTATAGGCCATGATCCGTACTAGTTGCAATACCGACGTTGTAATAGTGCTTGTGGATAATTTCATCCGTCGTACCATCAATTGAAGCATTGAAATCTGGGAATTTCTTCATTACAGCAACCAGTGCCTTAACCATGTATGGCAAGAAGGTCAAATGAATGCCTTGATCAGCAGCCATTGACTTGTACTTCTTCCGGTTAGCCATTAAAGCAGAAACTTCAACGTCTTGGAATGAAGTAACATGAGGAGCGATATCCTTAGAAGTCCGCATTGAATTAGCAATAACTTTACGCATCATTGACATTGGTTCACGGGTTTCAAGATCTGGAATTGCTTCTTTGTAAGGCTTAAGTGGTGAAGCAGCAGGTGCAGCGGCAGCGGCCGGTGCGGCAGCAGCTGGAGCAGGTGCGGCAGCGCCATTAAAGTTATCAATATCCGCCTTCAAAACTTGGCCGTGATTACCAGTTGGCGTTACAGCAGTGATGTCAACTCCCTTATCACGTGCATATTGACGTACAGAAGGCATTGCTGAAACTAACTTATTAGGATCCGATTGAGCAGGAACCCCCGTTGCGGCAGCTGGAGCAGCAGGTGCAGCAGCGGCAGCAGGTGCTGCTTCTTCCTTAGGTGCCTCTTCCTTAGGTGCTTCGTCTGATGAAGCATCTGAAGATGAATCATCGTCAGGTGTGTCAGGTGAACCATCATCGATTTCAACTAAAGTATCGCCAATTTCAGCAGTTTCACCTTCCTGCTTAACAATTTTTTTAATGGTACCGGCTACTGGTGATGGCAATTCGGAAACAGACTTATCGTTTTGAATTTCAACTAAAACGTCGTCTTCTTTAACGGTGTCCCCTTCTTTAACATCCCATGATGCGATTTCACCTTCAGCCATACCTTCACCAAGCTCTGGGAGTTTGAATGCATAAGCCATGGAAAAACTTCCTTTCTATTTACAAAGTAGTCATTAGAGTTAGTAATTCAAAATTTCGCGTGCTTTTTCTTCAATATCGTCAGCGTTTGGAATCCAGTCATTTTCAACTTGAGCCCATGGATATACGCTATCTGGAGCAGCCACACGACCAATTGGTGCGTCCAAGTTCATAATGGCATGTTCAGCAATTTCAGCAGTTACCTGAGCACCGACACCAGCCATCTTTTGAGCTTCTTGCACAACAACTACCTTGTGAGTCTTCTCAACTGATTTGAAGATCGTATCCGTATCAATTGGTGACAATGAGCGCAGGTCAATCACTTCAGCAGAAATGTTTTCCTTAGCCAGTTTGTCAGCAACTTTCAGTGACTCATTAACTTCTGCACTATAAGCCACAATGGTGATGTCAGTCCCCTCACGAGCGACCTTAGCAGTGTCTAGGGGAACCGTGTACTTACCTTCTGGAATTTCATCTTTCATTGAACGGTATAACTTCAAGTTTTCCAAGAAAAGAACCGGGTCATTATTTTCAACGGCGGAAATAATCATCCCTTTGGCATCATACGGGTTAGCAGGTGTTACGACCCGCAGACCTGGTGTACCAACGTAGTAGTTTTCAAGGTTGTCGGCATGCATTTCAGCGGTATGAGTCCCGCCACCAAATGGTGTCCGAACCGTAATTGGCATGGAACGTTTGCCGCTAAAGCGGAAGCGTTCACGTGACATTTGACCGCCTAATGAATCAACGGCTTCAAAAGTAAAGCCCATAAATTGAATTTCAGGAATCGGACGCCAGCCAGTAGCAGCTAACCCAATTGATAATCCTAAAATTCCTGATTCAGCTAGTGGTGTATCAAATACCCGGTCTTCACCGTACTTGTCTTGCAAGCCTTCAGTAGTCCGGAAAACACCACCGTTTTTACCAACGTCTTCACCGAAGATCAACGTTTTCGGATCTTCGCCTAAAACAACGTCTAAACCATCTGTAATCGCTTTGATATAAGTTAATTTAGCCATGGTTACTTCGACTCCTTTGCTTCGAATCTTGCAATGTCAGCTTTGATTTGTGGAGTTGGTTCTTCGAACGTGGTCTTCAACATATCAACAACTGATTGCGTAGGTGTATTTTCAGCTTCTTTCATTGATGCTTTAAAGCTGTCCTTATATTCCTCAACAAGTTTGTCTTCTTGATCTTGTGACCATAATCCCTTGTCGGTTAAGATCTTACGCATCCGAATCAAAGGATCAGCATCGAACCAAGGTTTTTCTTCTTCCTTAGTCCGGTAACGACTAGGATCATCACCAGCACTTGAGTGGGCACCGAAACGATAAGTTAAGGTTTCAACTAAGACTGGTCCGTTCCCAGCGGCAGCAAACTCACGCGCTTCTTGGGTTGCAATGTGTACAGCGAGGATATCCATCCCATCAACTTGAATAGATGGAACACCAGAAGCAACGGCCTTTTGAGCTAAGGTTTCAGCAGCAGTTTGCTTCTTACGAGGCACTGAAATTGCCCAGCCATTATTTTGAACCATGAATACAGCAGGAGCTTGGAATGAGGATGCAAAGTTAACACCTTCATAGAAGTCACCTTGTGAAGTTCCGCCATCACCGGTATAGACAAAGGATACAGCATCCTTTTCGCCATTTTTCTTAATACCTAATGCGGCGCCGGCAGCTTCAACATATTGTGCACCGATAATGATTTGTGGGAACCAGTTACGCTGGTCACCATAATCGTCACCAACGGCGTTACCCTTTGACCATAAGAAGCCTTGGGTGACTGAGGCACCATGTTGAATCAATTGTGGCAAGTCACGGTAGGCAGGGAACAGGAAGTCTTGGTCTTTAAAGGCTGTGACTGACCCCATCTCACTTGCTTCCTCACCATAAGTCGGAGCATAAAAGCCTAAACGACCTTGCCGAGAGAAGTTCATCGTCTGTTCGTGCAATGCACGTTCCCAAACCATCTTTTTCATAAAATCAACTAACTGATCATCCGAAAAAGTATCGAAAAGCTTCTGATTCACGATTTTCGCATCTTTGTCCACAATTTGGAACGTTTTCTTATACGGATCGCTCATCGTGGCTTTAATTGACGCAAAGTCAATTGCTTGCCCAGTTTTCTTCGCCATAACTAACACTTTCCTTTCCGTTTGTATGCAATTGGTTTCAAAGCCACTTTCATAGTTTTGAAACCGCTTGCTTTTCTCAACTACACATTTAAATTACCACGCTTCCAGAATTCGTGCAAGCCCTTACATTACTTTTATAACGCAAAAGCTACCAAGTAGCCCATGGGTGTAGGAATCCTTTTTTCTGAAAAAATGTTTGTATTTTCTTTCACATTTTTTTAATTTCATTTTTAGTGCCTGATATGCTAGAATTAGTTATTAAAGCACTTGTTTTTTCAATTTCGGAGGTAATTTTCGTGATTTTAATGAAAGACATCGTCAGAGACGGTGATCCTGTTCTCCGACAAGAAGCTGCTAAAGTCAGTTTCCCATTATCAGAAGAGGATCAGAAGTTGGCTGACAATATGATGGAGTACTTAAAAGTTAGTCAGGATCCAGATTTATGCAAAGAATACGGACTGCGTGCCGGTGTGGGTTTAGCCGCACCACAAGTGGGTGTCTCAAAAATGATGGCAGCTGTGTTAGTTCCAGCTGAAGAGGGTGCAAAATCCCCCTTTACTGATGTCATCATTAACCCAGTTATCATTAGTCATTCAGTTCAAAACGGTGCCTTAACTGAAGGTGAAGGCTGCTTATCTGTAGACAAAGACGTCCCCGGTTTCGTACCGCGGCATGACCGAATTACCTTGCGCTACCAGAACACAAAGGGTGAAACTAAAAAAGTTCGCCTCAAGAATTATCCAGCCATCGTTTGCCAGCATGAGATCGACCATCTTCATGGTATCCTGTTTTACGATCATATCAACAAGGATAACCCGTACGAAGTTGAAGATAACACGATCATGTTCGAATAGTGCTAACCGTTATGGCAACTTCTAAAAAGCATTTGACAAAACAGCACCTTAACCCGTCTTTTGATGGGTCAAGGTGCTGTTTTGTTAGGGACTAGGGTTGTCCCTTGGCCTTGGGATCTAACCGGTGCAAGTCCTGGATGTATTCAATCGTCGCCTCATTGACTAGATAAGCAACGCCAAGATGGATTCGTTTAGTATGCCGCCAAGCATCCGTGACCAGAAAGGCTGATTCCCCGGATGCAACTGCCGACGGAATTTGATGGTCCTGACAAAACTCAGCTAGGATATGATTTAACCGCTGTCTCAGAATCGGCAACTGCTCATCTGTCACTTGGTCAATTAATACCAAGTACTCAAAGGCCATTACCCCCCTGCCCCAGCCATCCAGAATGATGTTAGCATCCAAAATGGTTGCGGGGGCTGAAATAAAGTGCTCATCCGCTAATCGTTGAAGGGCAGCCTTAACCGCCACGTTAGTTTGTTCCAGTGCAGTACTTTGCGCTTTCTTAGTGTTACGGCGCACAATGACATGATGAATCAATAAATATAGCCCAACTGCTATCGCAACACCAATTAAAATCGTTATCGTTCGATTCAAAGCCAACCCTCCCTTTTTAAATTTATACTACCACAATTCAAATACCAACTCCTGTAATCTGCAGTCAGGTCTGAGTGCAAATCCTACTGTACTCCCTCTAATCGTTGGAAAACTATACAATTTTATTCATATATGATAATATGTTACCAACTGTTGTTCATTAACAACGAGACGTTCGGTACAAATAAAAGATCGGTTAACGATCAGTGCAGTAAGTAACTGTATTTATAGAAAGGAAGTAGACAATTTCACTATGATTTTTAAAGTTTACTATCAAGAAGACCAGATTCGCAACCCCAAACGTGAGGATACGAAATCGCTTTATATCGATGCCGCTACGGAAGTTGAAGCACGTGCCTTAGTTGCTGAAAACACGAAGCACAACATCGAATTCATCGAACCACTTGAGGGCAAGTTCCTTGAATACGAACAAGAAAACCCGGACTACAAGTTGACGGAGTTCAATAAATGAAAAAATTAAACGTCAAAAACAACGAAACAGCGATTTTTGGCGTTGGTGGTTTAGGCGAAATTGGGAAGAATACATACGGTATTCAATTCCAGGATGAGATTATTCTGATCGATGCCGGAATTAAGTTCCCAGAAGATGAATTACTCGGGATCGATTACGTCATTCCTGACTATCATTATTTGATTGCCAACCAGCAAAAGATTAAAGCACTGGTCATTACCCATGGTCACGAAGACCATATTGGTGGTGTTCCCTACCTTTTAAAGGACTTAAACGTGCCAGTCTATGCTGGACCACTAGCGCTTGCGCTAATCAAAAACAAACTAGATGAACACGGTTTGCTGCGAACAGCTGAGCTTCATGAAATCAGCGATGATACCGTCTTGAAGTTTCGCAAGTTGAGTGTGGAATTTTTCCGAACGACCCACTCCATTCCCGATACTTTAGGTGTCGCTGTTCATACACCATCTGGCGTTATTGTCCAGACTGGGGATTATAAGTTCGATCTGACGCCAGTTACTAACCAGCCGCCTGATCTGCAAAAGATGGCACGGCTTGGTGCAGAAGGTGTTTTGTGCCTGATGTCAGATAGCACGAACGCTGAAAAACCGATTTGGACGAAGTCAGAAAAATGGGTTGGTAAGTCTATTCGACGGATTTTCGACCAGGTTGATGGCCGGATTATTTTCGCGACTTTCGCCTCAAATATTTCCCGAATGGAAACCGCCTGTGAAACTGCACTCTCCCATGGCCGTAAAATTGCGGTCTTTGGCCGAAGCATGGAAGCTGCCATCGTCAATGGTCGTGAACTGGGATATTTGAATATTCCAGACGATGCGCTCATTGATGCAAACGAATTGAAGTCCCTACCAGCTAACAAAGTCATGATTCTTTGTACTGGTTCTCAAGGTGAACCAATGGCTGCCCTTTCACGGATTGCCAACGGCACCCACCGTCAAATTTCAATTCAGCCTGGAGACACGGTTATCTTCTCAAGTAACCCGATTCCTGGTAATACTGTCAGTGTTAACCACGTGATCAACGAACTTGAAGAAGCTGGTGCCAACGTCATTCATGGTAAAGTGAATAACATTCATACTTCTGGTCATGGTGGTCAAGAAGAACAGAAGCTGATGCTCCGTTTGATGAAGCCGAAGTACTTCATGCCAATTCATGGTGAATACAGAATGCTCAAGATTCACACGGAACTAGCTGAACAATGTGGTGTGCCGTTAGATCACAGTTTCATTATGGAAAACGGTGATGTTTTAGCGCTCACCAAGGATTCAGCCCGAATTGCCGGACACTTTACCGCAGGCGATGTTTACATCGACGGCAGCGGTATCGGCGATATCGGCAACGTCGTGCTGCGAGACCGTCAGCTGCTTTCTGAAGAAGGCCTAGTGGTGGTTGTGGCAACGATTAATTTGAATGATAAGATCATTCAAGCTGGTCCGGATCTGCTCTCACGTGGCTTTGTTTACATGCGTGAATCAGGAGAGTTACTGAATGAAGGCCGTCGTTTGGTGTTCGCCACTATTCGCCGAGCAATGCGTTCCAAGAAAGCCAACGAAGCCTCGATTCGTAACGCCATCATTGATGACTTGCAGAACTTTCTTTACGAAAAAACTGAACGTCATCCAATGATTTTACCAATGCTGATTATGGATTAAACCAATTAAAAAATAAAAATAAAAGTCGCCCACTTTGATTGTGGACGACTTTTTCTATCTACTAATAACAGTTTGCCTCTCAATTGATTTTAACTGATTATTGCGGCATTTTTCTCATCACATTCTAACCAAATCTGAACATTTCAATATGGTTCCTGTACGTAAAGTCGGCTATAATAAGAAAGTATGATTTTTGTAAGCTATTGGAGGATGAGTTAGGTGTCAGTTAGTTACTACATCATTTTAAACGAGTTTGCTGGTGGGGGCAGCGTCAAAAAACGGTGGCCGGAAATCCAGTCGGCACTTGACGAACGTCATGTCGACTATAAGGTTGTCCGCTCCGCGTATTCTGGACACGCCCAGCTTTTGGCAAACCAGTTTGCGAAAGCACACGCTGACGATACCCCAACCGAACAGCCGCGTTATGTGGTTCTGGCCGTTGGCGGTGATGGTACTCTTCATCAAACAATCTCTGGATTAGCAGAAGCTAATTTAGAACACCCTATTCCAGTGGCCTACTTACCTGTTGGTTCTGGTAATGATTTTGCCAGAGGAATCAAAATGGCCACTAACTGGCGTGAGGCCCTCAACCAAGTTTTAAATTGTACCGCTGAAAATTGGCTCACAGTGGGTTCTTTCTTTGATACAAATAAACAGGCCCGCGGCATCTTCACTAACAACGTAGGCATTGGTTTTGACGCTGCAGTGGTGACTTCCGCAAACGGGACACAGACTAAAAGCTGGCTCAACCGTTTGCACCTGGGAGGCCTTAGTTATCTGGCTGTCATTATTGGCGTTTTTTATAACCAGGAGGCTTTCCCGCTGACTGTCCACATTGGACAACACAGAGATATCTACGCTCATGCCTATCTGGTTACCGTGACAAACCACCCCTACTTTGGCGGAGGCGTTAAAATTGCACCTCCGGCATCAGTGAGTGACCCCAATCTTGATTTGGTTGTTATTGAAAAAGCCAATATCTTTAAACTTCTTTTTATATCATTAATGATATCAATGGGTAAACACTTAAAGTTAAAATCTGTTCACCACTACCATCATAATAAAATTCATTTGATCGTTCCTTCTATAGAATACGGTCAAATTGATGGTGAAGAAATGGGTGGGCGCTATTGGGATACTTATTTTGAAACTAAACAATACCCCTTCTGGATTGATCCCACCATTTAAGTCTGCTTTTTCTAGATATTTAAAGCATTCAAAAAAGCCGAACTACCAGTATACTTACTGTTAGTTCGGCTTTTTTGCTTTATTACTCTGCGCCAAGTTAAAGTTAATCCTCAGACGCCGCCATCGCTTCTAAAATCATATTCAAATAATCGCATTTTGCTGAAAGTTCTTGCATTTGTTGCCCATACTTCGGCCTAATCGTAATCGTCTGTTGATAACACGGTTCAACCTGTCGAGCTTCAGTTGCCTTTAGTTCATCTAATTTTTCATTTGCTTTTCGATATTCAGTGAGGATCTCAGAACGATTACTCATCACCTATACACCTTCTCAATTGCAGAATAGTTGTTTAAGTCATTTCAAAACAAGAATGACTATAACACCAAACTTCTGCTTTGTGAACCATCTTTTTCAAGAAATCTTTGAAAATACTAACGATTAAAATCGACTGAAAATAAAAGACCCGGACGCTTGTCTGCCAAACCCCGAGTCTAAATATTAGCTCTAAAAAACAATTATTTCACTGTTCCAGCAAAACTTGGTCTAAAGTACGGATTGATCGATTGAATCTGTACGTTTTCACCAGGTTCAGGTGCAGCAACATACTGGTTATTGCCGATGTAGATTGCCACGTGATAACTGGCACCTCTGTGACCCCAGAATAAGAGATCCCCAGGAACTGCTTTACCGACAGAATGGGTCGATACATGGGACTCTTGGGCAACTGAATTATGCGGCAATGAAGTGCCAACTGTGTGGGCATAGACGTAGCTGGTAAAACCTGAGCAATCCATTCCTCTTAGTGAAGAGCCACCCCAAACGTACGGAATCTTTTCCGAAGCTAACTTGACAGCGTAACCGGTGACCGACTTCACTGGTGTAACAGCAGCATCAGCTTTAACCGTCTTCTTAGCCTTGGGTGTCTTAACAGCAGTTCGTTTAACTTTTGAAACACTCTTCTTGGCAGCAACCGGCTTAGTAGCTGAAGTTACAGACCGCTTAGCTGGTGTCCGTTTAACCGTAGTGGTTGCCTTAACTTTTGCGGCTGTTCCCCTAACCTTTAAACGCTGACCAGCATAAATCACATCACCACGTAAGTGATTCAAGGACTGCAACTGACTCACAGTGACCCCGTACTTAGCACTGATTTTGTGCAGCGTATCCCCCGACTTAACTCTGTATGTAGAGGCTGATCTCGTTGCTTTAAATGATGATGCGTGATGCTTAGTCACTTTAGTTTTAGGCGTTACAGGCGTTACTTTTTTAGTCGTTGTCTGCGTGTTTTGATTAACATTAGCTTGTTTAGCCGTCTTAACTGCCGTTTGCTTAGAAGCAGCCCCGTTATTAACAGATTTAACAGACTTTACGGGTTTAACTGACTTTGTGGGTGTTGCAGACGTATTAGTAGTAGCTGAGGCTCCTAAAACAATCTTCTGCCCAGCAAAGATGGCATCTTTACTTAAGTGATTAGACTTCTCGATTGAGTTAACCGATACGCCATACCGATTGGCTAACTTCCAAACAGTATCCCCAGATTTTACAGTAACTGTTTTAGCGCTGGCCTGAAGTGGTCCGGCAAACATAAATCCGGCAGCTCCAATAACACCAGCGGTGATGACTTTGGTCGTTGTGTGTTGTTTTCCCAAATCAGATCACCCCTCCTAATTAATTCTTCATGAATGCGTTTTACAGAAATTACATGTTCATATTAACACACTTTCTAAAAAATCAACAAAAAAGTTTAAGATTTTCTTGCGATTAGCAATTTCTAAAAAAGCTTTCATCTTTAAGTGTACTTTCTATCGCGCTATTTAACGGACTTTGTAGCATACAAAAAAACCAGTTGCCATTCTCATGAATATTAACAACTAGTTATTTTTTTGTGATTATTCAATTATTTTTAGCTTAGTAAAAGGGAAATTTTAAAACAAATTGTTAAAGAAAGTGACAATTGATTGCCAAATTCTGCTTAAAGCTCCCATGATTCCGCTTGTATCGGCATTGCTAGCAAAATCTTTTAATTGCGCCATCTTGTTACCTACCGAGTTACTGATGCTGCTTGCAACTTGTTTAGCATTATCCACGTAGCTGGAAGTACCGGAAACTGGTGCTTTTTGAACGTTGCTTAGAGCCACTACGATGTTGTTTGTGACGTTTGAAGCCGTTTGAGATTGAATGCCCTGCTTTGCTAAAGCATCGTCAAGCATTTGCCTGATTTCATCCTTCGTTGCGTACTGATTATTTTGTTGGCGCTGCTTAGCTAAATCAGAGGATACACTACCAACTGCGGCCATCAGCTTACCAGGATATTTCTTGTCACCTTTGTTCTGGTTAATCGCCGGCTGGGTCGCATCCATAACACCATTTGCCGCTTGAGTATTCTGCTGATTTAAAGTTAACCCATCCGTGGCCAATGCTTTATAAACACCGGTGAGTGCCGATTCTCCAGAAACCGTCTTATCGGCCGTCACAGTGATAATCACATCTTTAACCCCGGCCATCGTTGCAACCATGGCATATTGTTGTGACGTCACCTGAGTAATATTGTTTTGGCCATCAAAATCGGCAATATTAACTTTAACCCCAGTACCAGGATCTGCTGGTGCCAGTGACACCGAACTGATCATACTAGCATCACTGGTCCCGGCAGAATTAATGTAAGTCGCATAATCCGAGCCGGTAACGGTTAAACTCTGGTAGTTTGACTGAGCCCCCAAAGCCTTTGAAACGGCATCTTTATCTTCAGATGCCAATCCCGAACCATAAACCACGTACGGCTTTGACAAGGCCTTGGTCTGGACCGCTGTCCCGGATGACGCATTGGCTGAATCAGAACTGGACGTCACGTCATTAGTAGTATCAGCGACTGCCGAAACTGGTGCACTGGCACCCAGTAACAACAGCAAAGCGCCACTAATTAAACTCATACGAACTGCTTTTTTCATCATGAAATCCTCACTTCATCTAAATTAACCTCAGTGTAGCACGTCTAATAAAAAGCTGAATACCTCTTCAGCAATCTTGGCAGATTTATAAGGTTATAAGGACCGGTAGATCAATCGGCCAATTTTTGCCATGATGGCTATCACCGCCAACCGGTCGGGGATCCCCCAGGTTAAAACCGCCACGTCGATAAAGTTGCCGTTTTTTGAAAAGCGGGCAACGTCGTGGTCGATTAAAGGCCCTTCACCGGTTTTATTATAGATCTTCACATCAGTCGCGATTTCGTCCATCATGAGGGGCAGTTTACCGCGAAATTGCTGATTTAAAAACCACTTGCGAGTCTGCGGATAATTTTGCATTAACTGCCTAAAAAGACGTAACGCATCAAAGGCTGAAATCAAGTTTTCATTGCCCGCCGCCTGAGCATCCGTATCCATTAGCCTGCGCTGAAGTTTGGTCTCTTGGTACTCGTTTTTAATTAGCCACTGGTTAACCGAAGCCTTCGACAAGTGGTCGATCATGACATTGGCAGCGTAGTTATCCGAAACTGATATCATTAATCCTAAAATATCGCTGATTGTCCAATCCGATTGTTTTAATTGTTTCAAGACCCCAGCACCGCCAACCATCGGTGTGCGAAAAGTGCTGATGGAACGATTTAAATCTTCATGGTGTTCAAACTGTGCTGCTAAAATTGCCAGTTTGATCAGCGAAGCCGCTGGCATTTGTTTATGCTCCTGAAAGCCGTAAACTGGCTTATCTGTATGATACATGCAGATTGAAACTGATTCTTTGTATGGGGCAATTATCTCGTTAATGTCTGTTTGCAAGCTCATTGCCAATACCTTCTTGCAGCCACAAATTCCGGAGCATAACGCATCTCAGTCAGCTTAGCAATATCGACTTGTTTACCCGGTGTGCGTGATTGGATCATTTGGCCGTCACCGATATACATGCCAACGTGGTGGACAAATCCCTTCCCATGCTCATAGGCAAAAAACAGTAAATCTCCAGCTTGCAGGTTCTCCGGCTTCACTGGTTGACCATTATTGCGCTGATCATCAGCATCCCTAGGAATCTCAAGGCCAAGCACCCTGTGCAGGGTATACATCAAACCGGAACAATCAAAGCCATAGGGTGAAATTCCCGCCCATAAATAGCGTAGACCTAAAAACTGCCTTGCCATGGCAACCATTTGTTCGCCTGCTGTTATTTTCTTTACAGCAATCGTCGTACTCTTGGCGGGTACATAGCCCTCACCTAGTGGGGTAGCCACCCGCAGCCAGTCACCTTCCGCAGCCAGCTCGGTTAATTCAGTCCCCATGACGATCTCAAAAACTGGTTTTTGCTGTTCATCATACAGCTTTGCAAATGGTGTCGTGATGTGAATGTCAGCGATTCCCTTTGCATCGGTTACTCCTTGAGCTGACAACAGCTTAGTCGGCACCCAGCCAGCGTAGCCCCTTTCATCCGCGTCATCTTTTTGACTGGTCAGGTATACTTTGGCCCAGCCATTTTCGACGTGATCAATTATCACTTCATCGTTAAAGACGGCTTGTGTTTCTAACCGCTTCGAATCACATAGATCAATCGTCTCTGCTGCTGTCATGCCAGCCACCCACTGCTTCGTATCACCATCGAGTGCTAGCTGATCAATGTCGCGTGGCGCCGTTGGGCTAGTCCACAGCGTTGCTACAGGTACTATCACACGTCTTTTTTCCATCCGATCACCCCCACTTTACTTGGTTTGAAACTCAATGCCTAAACCCGCTTTGGCAGGAATTTTGATTGCCGAACCGTCGTGTGTAATGCCCCCCGTCGTTGGTTGGGTCTCAAACATCATGGCAGCATCCAAATCGTAATACTGAATGTTACCCTTGGCAGCTGCCATTTCAGCCGCTGCTGTCACCGAAACCTGTGATTCGATCATACTGCCCACCATGCACGGAACGCCAAAGGCTTCGGCAATTGCATTAATTTTCAAAGCATTATCAATCCCGCCCGCCTTCATTAGCTTGAGATTAATAATATCACAACCGTCCATTTTCAGTAGTCTTAACGCATCCTTGACAGAAAAGATACTTTCATCAGCCATGATCGGGGTATCCGTATTCGCCGTCACGTAAGCTAGTCCTTCAAAATCATCTGCCGGAACTGGCTGTTCCACAAGTTCGATTGCTAGGCCTTCTGCAGCCATCTGATTGATCATTTTAGCCGCCTGTTTTTTACGCCAGCCCTGATTAGCGTCAAGCCGGATCTTCACGTCCGGGCCAACCGCCTTTCGAATCGCGCGAACCTGCTTTAGATCTTCAAATGGCGATTGACTGCCAACCTTAACCTTTAAAGTGCTGAACCCGTCTGCCACCAACTGTCTAGCGTGACGGACCATCTCATCGGCACTGCCGACACTCACCGTGTAATCGGTCGAAATCGTCTGCCGGTAACCGCCTAGCAGCTCCAATAGCGAGACACCATAATGCTTTGCCAATAGATCATTGACCGCAATGTTGACGGCGGCTTTAGGGCTATGATTGCCAACTAATGCGTTATCAATAGCCCGTTTAACGCGTTCTGGCTGATTTAAAGAGCTCCCAATCAATTTTGGTGCGATCACCTTTTCCACTGCATATTGAATACTGGCGGAAGTGTCGCCCGTAATGGGTGCTGTTGGGGCAGCTTCCCCTAACCCGACAAAGCCATCAGAATCGGTCAAACGCACAATCAGACTGCTAGCTGTTGTCACGGTCCGTAACGCCGTTTTGAACGGCGATTTAAGCGGTACTGCAATTGGAAACGTTTCAATTTTTTTAATCGTTAATGCCATCACATAACCCCCAAATTTTCCATTGATAATTGCTTCAAGTTTACCCCAATTCCGTGTTCGACACTAAATACTGAGATCATTTGGCTCAAAGCGAAACCGTTTTTTGTTATAAGTCAGCTTGCCCGCCGCTTCTAACTTATTCACAACCTGACCAGCTGTTTCACGAGTGGTCCCGCTCAGTCGCGCTAATTCAATCAGGGTAATGGGATAAGGAATCAGCACGTCACCTTCTGGGGCCTTTTCGCCCATATCGGTGCCAAAGATACTTAATGCTTGGATGACTCTGGCTGTAGCGCTAGAAGTCACTAATCTTTGCAGCCGATTTTCCATTCGGTCAAGTAACTGACTCATTTGTCTGATAACTTGCCGGGTGACCAACGGATTTAAGGAAACGATGGCTTCAAAGCTTGCCATCGGTACCGAAGCAATCGTAATGGCCGTTAATGCAGTAGCCGTATAGGGAAAATCTTCATCAGTATACAGTCCGCGGTAAGGGAACCCCTTAATTGCTTTCACGTAATTAATGAACGAAAAGTTACCCGTTTCATCCTGCCGTTCCAAACGTACTACACCTTTGATCACGTAATAAAAAGACTGTCTTGGATCCCCGTGGTCGAATAGAACTTGACCTTTAGGATAAGTTTTAACACTTAAATCATGGGTCAATTTGGTAAACTCTTCCTCAGTAAAATCACAAAATTCAGGCAGTTGACGCAAATAATGGCGGTACGTATCATCCGAGTGCAGCATGAGTTGGACTCCCTTCTTATCTGGCTATTATTATACGCCAAATGATTTTAAATTTAAGTTTGAACTTCAAGATCTCAAAAAGGGCCTGTGACTTAAGTCTATATTGATAAGGATTCCAGTTGATTTCTTGACTAAAGCACAGCTTAAAATGTACGCTGGTTCAATACTGAAATATAGCCTTAGCCTGCTCCACAACTCAGATTCCGGCCATATAATGCCAAATGCACCATCCCAATAAAAACCATTGGGATGGTGCATTTGGCATTATATTCTGGAATCTACCGAGTTGTATCACACCCTCTTGATCACTGTGACCAACTTTAACTTAAACGCTGGATTCAGCATTGACCATTGAAACAATCGTCCCTGACCCGTTCTCGATAAATTCGCCCAGGTTGCTTAATGAGGTGATCACAGCTTGCCCCTCCGGACGATGCGTCACAAATTCAATCGCTGCTTCAACCTTGGGCAGCATGCTGCCAGGTGCAAACTGGCCATCAGCAATGTGCTGTTGCAATTCACTGATTGAAACTGTATTCAGTCGCCGCTGTGCCGGTGTATTGAAATTCACGTACACGTGATCTACGGCCGTTAAGATGATCAACTGATCTGCACCTACCCGTTCAGCCAGTTTTTCTGACGCAAAGTCCTTATCGATCACGGCCTCTACGCCTGCCAGTTCGTGCTCGCGACGAACCACCGGGATGCCACCGCCGCCAGCCGCAATCGGGATCACACCGGCGTTGACTAACTGGTTCACTGCCCCCGCTTCAACAACGTCGATTGGCCGCGGAGAAGCAACGACCCGGCGATAGCCCCGGCCAGCATCTTCCACAAAGTGAAATTCCGAATGTGCTGTTTTGAGGGCCGTGACTGCTTCATGGTCATAAAAAGGACCAATGGGCTTAGTCGGTGCCCCAAACGCTGGGTCATTTTCATCAACAACGACCTGGGTGACCACCGTGGCAACGTCCATCTCTAATCCCAGAGCTGTCAATTCCGCGGCCATCGCGTTTTGCAGCCAATAACCGACACTGCCTTGAGTCATGGCGACTGCGGTGTCTAACGGCATTGCGGGATTCTCCGGTGTGCTGCCGGCCGCCTGCTGTAATAAAAGGTTCCCTACCTGCGGGCCGTTGCCATGGGAAATGATTAGTGAATCACCCTGCTGAATAAATTTGACCAAGTATTTAGCAGTTTCTCTTAACGCGCGTTGTTGCGCTGCTGCACTGGCATCATTAGCTAAAATCGCGTTACCGCCAAGTGCCACCACAATTTTTCGTGCTGTCATGGGAAATCATCCTTTCTGTCAATGTCCCTGCTGGTAAAAACAAAGGGGGCACTGGGCAAAATACCAGTCGGATTTTGCCCAAGCCCCCTAAAGCAGAATTTAGTTTGCTAGACCCTTGGGATAAACAAGTTACCCAACGTTGCTGCCATCATCGCTTTGATGGAATGCATTCTGTTTTCAGCTTCCTCAAACTGACGTGCATACTTGCTGCGGAAAACTTCATCCGTAATTTCCATCTCAGTTAAGCCATACTTTTCTTGAATTTCTTTACCATAATCGGTAGTTGTATCGTGAAACGCGGGCAGACAGTGCATCACGATCAATTGATCATCCGGCGTACCCGTCTTCTTCAAAGCCGCCATGTTCACTTGGTAAGGCTTTAGTAGATTAATGCGTTCTTGCCAGTTATGCTCACCCATGGAAACCCAAACATCTGTATACACGATATTTGAACCTTTCATCCCTTCATCAAGGTCATCGGTAATCAGCAGTTTAGCACCTGAGTCTTTGGCAAAACCGTTAGCCAGGTCTTGAATCTCCTGTGCGGGATGTAATTCCTTTGGTGCCACAATGTGAATGTTCACCCCAAGAATGGCGCCGGTAACCAATAAGGAGTTGGCCATGTTGTTACGACCGTCACCCATATAAGTCAACGTTAAGCCCTTTAAGTGACCAAAATTTTCCTTCACCGTCATGAAATCAGCCAGCATTTGAGTCGGGTGCCATTCATCCGTTAATCCATTCCAAACCGGGACCCCTGAAAATTCAGCTAACTGTTCAACCACTTTTTGACTAAAGCCACGAAATTCAATCCCGTCAAACATACTGCCAAGCACCTTGGCTGTATCTTCAACTGATTCCTTTTTACCCAGCTGAATATCGTTAGCACCTAAAAATTCTGGGTGCGCACCTAAATCAATTGCTGCAGTCGTGAATGCCGAACGGGTCCGTGTAGAGGTTTTCTCGAACAGTAAGGCAATGTTCTTACCTTCCAGGTAATGATGCGGTATACCCGCTTTTTTAAGCGCTTTTAAATGTAATCCAAAATCAACCAAATAGTTCAACTCAGCGGCACTAAAATCTTTTTCGGCCAGCACTGACCGTCCTTGAAAAACGCTATTTTTAAATTCTGTCATCGTAATAGCTCCTTTTTTTTAGGTTATAGATCTTCCCGTACCAGTGGCATACTCATGCATCTTGGACCACCACGGCCCCTTGAAAGTTCGCTGGAAAGAACTTCTAGAACTTTAAGTCCATGTTCACGCAGTACCTGATTTGATACGTAGTTTCTATTATAGGTGACTACCACGCCAGGTGCAATCGCCAACGTGTTGGAACCGTCATTCCACTGTTCACGATCAGCGATAAGCGGGTCACCGCCACCAGTCGGAATTAAATCGATCTCATCAAGCCCTAGCACGTCTTTTAGAACTTGTTTGAGGTTCAAATGATGATCCACATGCAGCTCACCATTCTGGTCTTCCGTAATGGTCCAAGTATCAATTTGACCGCCTTCACCCAAGATCCCCGGATGAACCGTAAATTGATCATGGTTGATCATCGTAAAGACCGTGTCTAAATGCATCATAGCATGGTTATGCGGAATCCGAATTGCCAGCACTTTTTCGAAGCCGCTATCGTGTTCAAACAATCGGCGGGCAATATCTTCAATGGCGTGCGCTGAAGTTCGTTCAGACACACCAATGGCAATCACGGTACTGCTCAAAACTAACTCGTCGCCGCCTTCGATTCGACCAGGCTGGTTACGGTCACGCCAAACGTGCAAGCCGTGGTCTGCAAACCTAGGGTGGTAGTCAATGATTGTTTCCATAAAGAACGATTCACGCTGTCGAGCGGGGAAGGTCATATTGTTAATGCTGAGCCCGTCCCCCAGTGACGCAGCAGGATCCCGGGTAAAATACAGGTTCGGCATCGGGTCCAGGAAGAATGGATAATCACGTTCTTCGGCTGCACTCACTAAGTCTCGCGGTACGAGATCCAGTTCGTTTTTCCGCACGCCGGCCATGAGCTTAACGATCATTTCAGCGGTTGGCATACTTAACAAATAGTTTTTAAGTTCATGATGAATCATCCCAGCTGCGTAACCGGATTCAGTTAACATTTTGTCTAAGAATGCCGTTTTGACTTCAGAACCGTCAGCGTCCAAAGCTTCCACCACTAATTTTTCGAGGTACAGCACTTCAGCACCGTTTTCTCTTAGGGTATCGGCGAAGTTATCGTGTTCCTTTTGAGCAATGGGTAGGTAAGGAATATCATCAAATAAAAGCCGTGGCATCATTTCCGGGGTGAAATTTTCAACTTCAGTCCCTGGTCTTTTCAACATAACAACATCAAGTTTACCAATTTCTGATGTCACGTGGATTGGTTTAGTCATGGTCATTACCTCCTATCTCTATTAGACATCTTAATCATAAGCGCAATAACAATTCGTTTCACCGAATCCTTCACAGTTAAAATGCCAAGAATTTCACATTTTAAAGCGGCGAACAATAACTTAAAATAAATATGCAAAAAAAGGTGTATATTTAAGACTTGTGCCTTAAATATACACCTTTTAATGCATATTATTAGAAAATTAAAATTAAATTAAATATTTTGTATAGGAACATATTACCAATATATCGGGACTATTCGTGCTTTAGTCAAACTAAATTCATATTTGTTTCACATTTTTAGTGTATGCCAGACTGTATTAATTTCACGCTATCACGGGTGATTAATTCTAGTGGTAACTGTTTGTCCTGGTGAGTCAGCCGCGGGTTATTCAACCGTTCAATTAACAGTTCCGTAGCTACCTGTCCCATTTCAAATGCCGGCTGGTGGATCGTTGTCAGCTTTGGTGTCACAAAGTCAGCTAAGTCAATATCATCATAACCCATGATCGACAAGTCATCTGGAATCTTGATCCCCTGTTCCTGGACACCACGATATAAGCCAATGGCCATTTCATCGTTAATGCAGAAAACGGCGGTCGGCTTCTTAGCTAACACCGTGGCAGTCGCCTGGTAGCCGCCCAGCTTAGTCATCGAAGTTTGCACCACCATCTCATCAGCGAGGGTCAAGTGATACTTGGCCATGCCGGCACGAAAACCGCTGATTCGCTGCTGAATATTGTGGGTGATGTCTTGGCCGACTAACAGCGAGATTCGGCGGTGGCCCTGTGACAGCAAATAATTAGCCGCCATTTGACCGCCTTTATAATCATCCACCCAAACCCGGTCGCCAATTTGAGCATCGTTTTGGTCAAACAGCAGATAGGGGATCCCATTTCGTGTTAGGATGCGGTCAATATCATTCGCGTCTAAAGTTGCACTAGCAATAATTAACCCATTTGCCGCCCGTTTAATCAACTCTTCAAGATACATGCTTTGAAGTTTTTGATTCTGATTGGCATCAAAAATAATCGGTACAAAGTGGTGTGACTGTGCTACCTGCTGAATACCCTTAATAAACATACTAAAGAAGGGATTCGCCAAGTTAGGGACTAAAACACCAATCGTTTGGGTGGAGCCCATAATTAAATTGCGAGCGTTGTAGTCAGGTACGTAGCCTAACTTTTCCTGTAATTTGAGCACCCGGTCTCTGGTATCGTTACTAAACCGGTCACCTTTGCCATTTAGAATCTGCGAAACCGTTGTGACTGAAACCCCTGCGGCTTCTGCCAAATCCCTAATTGTCACTTTTTGCGCCACAATATCCTCCTCATTACGACCTGGTTATATTAAAGCGGTCCCCCAAGCTTATTCAGATCGTCCTGGAATCTCTATGTACTAAAGCCCCCATTTCAAGCAACCTTGAGATGGGGGTAAGCTATTCAATTAGCCTTTGATGATTGCATCAATTTTTTCCAATTCGTCAGCAGTAAAGCGAATGTTTTGAACGGCTTGTAAGTTGTCTTCCAAGTGAGACACCTTTGAAGCACCCGTCACAACACTCACAACCACTGGGTCTTTTAATAACCAAGCGAGGGACATTTGCGCCATGGTCTGGTTACGATTCTGGGCAATCTCATTAAGCTGATTTAACTTTTCCGTTAATTTAGCACGTCCTTGATCCATCACGTCAGTGCTGCTCCAATGGATCTGAAAATCTTCTGGAATCCCACCTAAGTAACGGTTAGTTAATAAGCCTTCTGCTAACGGCCCGTAAGCAACCATCCCAAGATTATTTTCCTTCAGGGTATCCAAAACGCCATCGTCTTCAACTTCCCGGTTTAGCATGTTGTAAGACAACTGGTTAACCACAAACGGCGTGTGCAGCTCTTTAAAGATCTTCAGGATCGCCTTAGTTTGAACGTTGTTATAGTTTGAAATACCCACGTAAAGCGCCTTACCAGACCGCACGATGTCATCCAGTGCAACCGCCGTTTCTTCAGGATCCGTATTCGGATCAAACCGGTGACTGTAAAAGATATCCACGTAGTCTAAGCCCATCCGTTTCAAACTGCCATCTAGCGCGTTGATCAACGTCTTGCGGGAACTCATGGCACCGTATGGTCCCGGCCACATGTGGTAACCAGCCTTCGTTGTAATGACCAGTTCATCACGGTAGGGCTTTAAATTAGCCTGGTAAACTTGGCCAAATAACCGCTCCGCAGCACCTGAACCAGGGCCGTAATTGTAGGCAAGGTCAAAACTGAAAATGCCACTATCAAACGCTTTTAAAATAACCTTTTCACTGTCTGAATAATTAGCTTCGTCGCCAAAACTATGCCACATGCCAAACGACACTGCTGGTAACTGCAAACCCTTGTTGCCAGCACGACGAACGGGCATCCGGCCGTCGTAACGATTTTCATCCGCTGCATACATATTAATAATTCTCCCTCTCTTGTAATTGGTACATATCAATTTTAAAAGGAGAACCACACCCGGTCAAGGGGAAAACCATGTGAATATGCCCATTACTAAAAGTATTTAAGCCATCGTCTATTTACGACTGTAAACTTAATTTGACGGCGTCACTTACATGACCACCAGCCTGTTTTAATAACGCCTTAGCTTCCGCAATCGTCCCCTTAGTTTCAATCAGTAAAATAGCCAAGGGAACGTTATTGCCTGCCCTGTCCAGTGCTCTTTCTGCAGCTAACGTCGAAGTCTGCGTTGCAGAAGCAATGATGCGTTTCGCCCGCCGGTTGGTCTTTTCATTAGTTGGGACCACGTTGATCATCAAGTTTTGGTAAACTTTTCCAGAACGAATCATGATTCCACTGGAAACCATGTTCAGTACCATTTTTTGCGATGTTCCGGCTTTCATGAGGGTGGCACCCGTAATCACTTCAGGCCCCACGATCGGACAAATGGCCACGTCTGCGTTCTGCTGCAGCGGGCTATCGGTAACACACGCCACTGCAATGGCTAAGGCCCCAACCTTTTTAGCATAGCGTAAGGCGGCTACCGTGTACGGCGTTGCCCCACTAGCTGCGATCCCGATAACGATATCCTTTTCGTTTAAGGTCACTTTTTTTAAATCATTTTCAGCTAATTCAGCAGAATCCTCCACCCCTTCCAGAGTATGAAACATGGCTTCGGGCCCACCCGCAATAATGCCGAAGGTCTGCGATTCTTCCAGACCGTAAGTCGGCCGCAGCTCAGTGGCATCCAGGACCCCCAATCGACCGGAAGTCCCAGCACCGATGTAGATTAACCGGCCACCAGCATCAAACCGCTTCGTTGCTAATTTGATGGCCTTTGAAATCTGCGGCAGCTGCTTTTGAACTGAACGTGCCACACGCTGATCTTCACGGTTGATAATCGCCACCATTTCATCGGTATCAACTTGATCGATATGGGTAGAATGCCGGTTACGCTGTTCGGTTAATAAATCTTCAAAGTTCATTTTAAATCCTCCACTTTCATAAAACGCCCCTGAACTGTAAGGAACTTTTTTAATTGTTATCGCTTTCATTTCCTATTATTCAGGTATATCATGTTTTAATGAAAATTTCAAACCAATTCGCTTTTGAAGCCCGTTTTTTCACGTTTTTTTGAAAAAATTAGGTCAATAAGCAAACCCTTTTGTAAGCAATAACATTTTTGCTAGGCTTGAAACCCAGTAGAAATAACCAACAAAAAAGCTTAAAAATCAATCGTACACGACTGGTTTTTAAGCTTTTGCTCATTTCACATTTAAGTGATTGCTATTTAGTTAAGTAAATACTTTTAAGCCCTTTGCTCATACCGGCTGGGTTCCAGACATAGCCGTGGACATTTGGCCGCCATAGTTCCGTGGTAGATGGCTGATACAGCGGGATGACACCTTGATCCTTCATGAGAACCTTTTCCGCATTGACCAAATCTTGGTAGCGGGCTTGCTGATGATTGGCATCCGTTGTCTGGGAAGCATTGATCAGCTTGTCGTATGCTTTGTTGGACCACTTACCATTATTAGTCGGGTTATTAGATTCTTGCAGGCTCAAGAAGTTAATTGGGTCCGCAAAATCAGCTCCCCACAGTGAAACAACTAAGTCAAAGTTACCGTTTGAAGAACGCGCCAGTCGATTCTTGTAAGGCACGTTATCAATATGGACGGTCAGACCCGGCAGTTTCTCGAATTGATCCTGAAGGTATTGGGTAGTCGTCTTCGCCTGATCAGTATCGTCACTCAGCAACGTTAAGGTCAGCTTCTTTTGACCGACTTCTTTCATTCCTTGAACCCAAAGTTTTTTAGCGTTGCTCGAATTATAGGTAACCCCAGATTTAACGTAAGCGTCCGTTGCAAAGTCCGCGTTCGTCTTCGGATTTCTACTGAGGTTAGTTGAGACAAACCCTTTCGGGGCGGTAGAGCCGTCACGTAACACCTTAGTCGCCAAAGCCTGCTTATTGATGATCTGCGAAAGCGCCTGGCGAACCTTGACGTTTCTCAGTGCTTTGTTCCGCTTTTGATTCATTTGCAGGTACATCATTGAGCCGCCTTCAAACTTCTTGAAGCCCTTGTTATTTTGATAGTTGGCCACTTGGGTTCCCGTCAACGGCGTCACGTCAAGTTTGTTTTGGTTGTACAGGTTAAGCCCAGTGCTGGGGCTCTTCACAACTTGGTATTTGATCTGGCTTAAATGAACGTGCTTTTTATCCCAGTAATTGGGATTCTTCTTTAAACGCCAAGTATTATTCGTTCCGTTCCAGCCAGCCACTTTGAACGGCCCGTTGTTAGAAACGTCTTGGCTATTGTTACCATACTGTTTACCGTACTTGTTCACAGCGGACTGCTGCTCTGGGAAGAACGTTGGAAAAGCTAATAACAGTTTAAAGTATGGTACTGGGCGACTCAAAGTCACCACCAGCTTATCCTTGCTTGGAGCAGCAACGCCTAGCTGGTTGGGACTCAGCTTTCCTTTTTGAATGGCACTGAAATTCTTAATGCCGTTAAAGAGGTAAGCGTAATTAGCAGCTGTTTTAGGATCAGCAGTCCGTCGCCACGAATAAACGAAGTCCCGTGCTGTCACGGGCTTGCCATCACTCCACTTGTCGTCTTGGCGCAGGTTAAACGTATAGGTTAACCCGTCCTTAGACACCTGTGTTTTGGTGGCCAACGCGTTTTCAATTTTTGAATGATTCCCTAGACGATATAAACCTTCGTTCGTGGCATATAACGCCGTCAAGCTAACTGATTCAGATGCTGCTGAATTATCTAATGTTGAAATCGTATCGGTGGTGCTGAGGTTAAGCACTTGACTATTAGCCATTTGCTGACTGCTGCTGGTTTTTGACTGACCGCAAGCAGCCAACGTCAAAGCCAAAGCAGCACCGCCAATACCTATTAAGATTTTTTTTAATGTCATGTGACTTATTCTCCGTCTCTAGTCTGAAATTTTTAGTCTAAAACAAACAAAACATTGTCTCTTCTCAATGTGAACAGACAATGCATCAGTAATCGATCTCAGGCGATTAAGGTTTTAATTAATGAAAAGCTGTCCCACACTCTGCTCAGAATAAATTCGCCGAATGGCCTGACCCATTAAATCACCTACTGAAATGATTTCAAGTTTATCGAACATTTTGGCTTCGGGCATTTGAATCGAATCGGTCACGACCACTTTTTTCAACGGTGAGTTTTTCATCTGAGTAACGGCGTTTTTACTAAATACCGGGTGAGTTGCCACGGCGTAAATATCGTTAGCGCCGGCGTTTTTCAACGTTTGTGCTGAAATTGAGATGCGCACGGCAGTGTCAATGATATCATCTACTAAAATGGCGTTTTTACCCTTAACTGAACCAATGACTGCCTCAGCGGAAGTCGTTGATTTGTCAGGGTCCCGATTATCAATAATTGCCAGCGGCGCCTGCAACAAGTCCGCCATTCGACGGGCTTTTGATACCCCGGCATGGTCTGGGGAAACCACCACTAAATTATCCGTTAAACCATGGTCAATAAAGTAACCGGCTAATAACGGCGTGGCTTCCAAATGATCCATTGGAATATCAAAGAAGCCTTGCAGCTGGGCTGCATGCAGATCAAGGGTCACGACCCGGTCGACCCCATCATCTTCTAATAACGACGCGATCAACTTGGCTGTAATGGGTTCCCGGGAACGTGCTTTGCGATCGGCACGGGAATACCCGTAGTAAGGAATCACCACCGTAATCGAATAGGCACTGGCACGACGGACAGCATCCACCATGATCATTAATTCCATCAGATTAGTATTAACGGGATCCGAAACCGATTGAATCAAGAAAATATCGTCGCCACGAATACTTTCATCCACGGTAATTGAAATCTCACCGTCACTAAAATGCTTAATTGTTGCCTTCCCCAGCTCAACGCCAGCTGCTGCAGCGATTTTTTCTGCCAGCGGCTTGTTTGAATTTAACGCAAACATCTTTAATGGATGCGTAGTCTCACTCTGATTTGGCATGTTTTTCCTCCAGATTTGATATTATCAACTAAACGACTTAAACAAATAGTACACTATCATTATTTGTTAGTAAACGATTTTGGCGTGACTTTTCCCATTCCAATCATCGGATCGATTTGACCGCTGCTAACCAGCGACATCGTTAAGATGCCATCATTTAATAATGCTGGTGCTTGATCATCAGTCGGCGTTTCGGCATGATCTGCTGAATCTGCCGGTACGTTAGCTGACTGATCGGCTGCCTTTTTGGGAGCTGGTCTGTCAGCCGCCTGCTGATCGGCAATAGACTCCTGGACATCACTGATAGTAGCCGTGATCCGATCCACTAACGCTGTATTACGGTTAACTGACTGGCGCTTAACGCTTTGTTCAAACGCCCCCTGTTCACCCAGTAAAATCAGCGTCGACTTAGCCCTGGTAATCGCTGTGTATAGTAAATTACGCTGCAGCATGCGTGAATACTGCATGACCATGGGTAAGATCACCATTTTAAACTGACTTCCCTGAGCCTTATGAATCGATGTACAGTACGCTAACGTCAGCTTATCCCACTCGTTTCGCGGATACGTGACTTCCGTTTGGTCAAAGGCCACCGTGAGCTTATCGACTTTATCCGTATTCCCTTTCGCCTTAGCAAAGGTGATCCCCACGATGGTGCCGATATCGCCATTAAAAACGTTGTTTTCCGGACTATTGACCAGGTGCAAGACCTTATCGCCGATCCGGAATTTTTCGCCACGAAACTCAACTTCCTTTTTGCGGGTATCGCTTAGCGGATTCATGATTTCTTGAATAATCGTATTTAACCGCGTTACCCCGGCTGGACCGCGATACATCGGCGCTAATACCTGAAAATCATCCGCTGTGAATCCGCGTTCTTTGGCTTTGCCAACGATCTGTTCAATCACCGAAGGCATTTGGTAGGCGTTGCAGCGAATGAACGATCTGTCCGGTTTATTTTGGGTGAAATCAGCTGGTAAACGGCCCATTTTTACATCGTGAGCCAACGGAATAATCGATGAATCATTATCTTGCCGGTAAATCGTATTCAGCTCCATCGCTTTTATACGATGACTGCTCAATAGGTCAAAGAAAACCTGTCCGGGACCAACTGATGGCAGCTGATCTTTATCACCGACCAAAACCACCTGCATCGTATCCGGAATTGCCCGAAGCAGCGTCCGGAACAGGTAAATGTCAACCATCGACATTTCATCTACGATCAGTAAAGCCCCTTCCAGGTCTTTGGCCGTAACGTCGTCGTTATTTTCCCGGCCGGTTAACCCTAACAGGCGGTGAATCGTGCTGGCAGGCAAACCGGTCGTCTCGCTCATCCGTTTGGCAGCCCGGCCAGTCGGTGCCGCCAATAAGATTGGAAAGGGTTTGTCTTTATACTGATTAATATCCAACGACAGCTCATGCAGCTTAGCGTACAAATTAACGATGCCGTTGATGATCGTCGTTTTACCGGTTCCTGGTCCTCCAGTCAGCAGGAAAACGTGGGACTGAATAGCTGATAAAATCGCTGACTCCTGCGACTCATCGTAGGTGATCCCTAAGTTTCGCTCAACCAGTCGCATTTGTTTTTCAATGACAGCGTCATCAAACGCCTCTAAGTCAGACGCTTGTGAAATGCGGTTGAGGTGTTCAGCCGCTTGCCATTCTGCATCATAAAGGCTCTTTAAGAAGATCCGGTTACCTTCGCCAACAACTTTTTGCTCTTTACCCAGTTCAACCAGCTGATCAGCAATCAACTGCGGATTGACCGCTTCATTACGGCTTTCCTGCAACAGCCGAATGGTCCCGTTAAGCAACGGCTCGGCGCTAGTAAACGTATTGCCATCAGACATCGCAAGTTCACTCAGCGTTTGCAGCAAACCAGCTTGAATTCGTTGGGGTGACTGGGTACCAATGCCTAACTGTTCAGCAATTTGATCCGCACGTTTAAAACTGACACCGTTAATATCTTCAACCAGTTGATACGGGTTCTCCTGAATCACCTGCAGTGTTTTTTCTTTATACCGTTCAAAAATGGCACTGGCTAGCCGACTGCCAAAGCCGTAGCCGTTGAGACCAATAATAATTTGTTCAACACCATTATTGCTGGTTAAATTATCAATTAAAGTCTGTTTAACTTCGGTTTTTAAATTAAGCGGATCCAGTACTGAAGGATCTTGATTGATTTTATCGATTGCAGTCAGACCCAGTAAAGCAACGATTTTTTCGGCCGTCTTCTTGCCTAACCCCGGGAAGTCATCCCCTGAAAGATACTGAATGATGCCTTCCTTAGTTGTTGGGGCTTCATTTTGATAATTATCGGCCTGAAATTGCTGACCGTACTTGGGATGATCGACCAGTTTACCAAAAAAGCGGTACGGCATTTCTTCGGCTACATCAGCAAAATTACCCGTCACCACGATTTCGTCACCGTGCCAGTTTAAGTTGGTGGCTGACACTTTTACCAGCAAGACCTTATAAAAACTGTCAGGACTTTCAAAGAAGGTAGCCGCTACCGTACCCACGATATAGGATTGCTGTGGTTGTTGCTCCGCATCAAATAAACTTATCTTTTCACTGGCCACTTCGTTCATCCCACTTTCAGCTTACGCTTTCTTTTGATCATCTTTCTTTTTGGTCAGGGCTGCTTGAATATCAGCTAACCGCACCTGCCCTTTTTCATAGTACTTAGGATCTAATTGCTTCGCTCTTTCAAAGTACTTGGTAGCATCTTCGCCCATAACCACGGCAGCGATGCCCCGGTCAAACTGGGCGTGGCCGTTCTTAGGTTCACTGGCTAAAGCTTTATCATAATATTCTGCAGCTTCCTTAAAGCTGCCCACTGCCAGTAAGTTATCCGCGATCAATTGATTGACTTGGGGGTCTTGTTGATGATTCTCGGCCGCGGTCAGTGCAAATACTAGCGCAGTCTTATGGTCGTTATTACCCATGTAACTTTGAGCCAGCATCATGTAGGCATCGCTTTTCAGCTGCGAGTCTTTAACCTGATTGAACTGTTCAATGGCTTTTTGGTATTCACCAGCTTCGTAGTACACGTTACCCAGACCATACGTTAACGTGTCTTTGGCCGCGCGACTCTTGTCAGCGAACAGCCCCAGTGCCTTCATCATGAGTTCTTCCGCCTGAGAGTAGCTCTTAAGTTCAACCAATAAGGCGCCCAGATCATAGTAGGTATGATAGTTGTTGGGATCGTCATCGATTTCTTGAATCAGCCGGTGCAGCAATTTTTCTGACTCTTTTTGTTTTGCGTCCCGTTTAGCCTTTTGGGCCGCAGCTTCTTGCTTATCCGTTTCAGTCATGTTGTCGCCTCTCTAAATGGTATCCGTTGCATCAAGTTTACGTTTTAAATAATCGGTTTTATTCCAGGCCACTAAACGATAGTGAGCACCGGCATCACGCGTTTCCAAAATGGTGGTTGAGGTATTGCTCAAGCCGCCGCGGTCACGTAAATGAGCCAAAGGTGTCCCTAACAGCGCGTTGATCTCCGCGTTTAAGGCGGCTCCGTGACTGACGATCAGTATGTCTTGGTCATCATTGGGATAATTTTTCACAATGGTTTGAATGGCTGGTGTCATCCGGTCGATCAATTCCCGAAAACTTTCCCCGCCGATTTCCACTGGCCGGTAGTCAGCTGGTGCGTTGCGAAACGCGTCAAATTCTGCTGGAAAACGGGATTGTGCTTCTTTGAAGAGCATTCCTTCCATCTTACCTAGGTGAAACTCTTCCAGCCGACTTAAAAGACTCAATGCTGGCCTTCCCGGTAAATACTGACGGATGGTACTGGCCGTATCCCGTGCCCGCTTGATTGGACTGGCATATATATGAGCAAATTTAAACTGTTTTAAATAAGCACCTGCTTGTTTGATTTCATCATAACTTTCAGGTAAGAGCGGTGAATCACCTCCAGCACCCTGGTAACGGGATTCAAGGTTCCACTCGGTTTTTCCATGTCGTAAAAAAAATAGTCTCAATGTTTTTCCCTCTTATCTGACGATGGTTTTGAAAAATTAAATCAGTACTATTATGACAGGTTAACTCAAAAAAACCAACCCAAGTTCAGTGGCGAACTCAAGTTGGTTTTGACACAGTTTAGACGTATTGAAGTTGACGCTCCTTGCTGTAGGCAGCGTCAATAATGGCACTTCCTAAGCACTCCTGACCGTCGTAAAACACGACGGCTTGGCCGGGTGTGATTGCCCGAACTGGATCATCAAATTCCACGGTTACTTTTTGACCGTCATCAGAAAGATGAACGGTCACGCCAGTATCAACCTGACGGTAACGGAACTTAGCGGTTGCCCGGAAGTCCTGACCGCGATCAATGGTATTGACCCAGTGAATATCTGAGGCTTCTAAGTGGGTGGCATAAAGGTGCGGATTGTGGTAACCCTTACCGACATAAAGAATGTTTTTCTTTAAGTCTTTGCCAATCACAAACCAAGGCTCGTTATCCTCACCGTCACCGCCGATACCAAGACCGCGTCGCTGCCCGATGGTATAGTACATCAAGCCGGCATGTTCGCCCTTAACTTCACCGTCAACCGTCATCATCTTGCCGGGTTTAGCTGGTAGATAGTGGCCAAGAAAACCCTTAAAGTTCTTTTCACCAATAAAACAGATCCCAACGGAATCCTTCTTGTGAGCGGTTGCCAGACCAGCTTCTTCAGCGATTCGACGAACTTCTGGCTTAGTAATGTCGCCAATTGGAAACATCACGCGATCCAGCTGTTCAGTCGAAAGCTGACTGAGGAAGTAAGTCTGATCCTTGTTCGTATCTACCGAACGCATTAAGTGCATATGGCCATCAGCATCGCGGTTTAACTGAGCGTAATGCCCAGTTGCAATGTAGTCAGCACCGAGATCCAAAGCATAGTCTAAAAACGCCTTAAACTTGATTTCCTTATTACAGATCACATCAGGATTAGGGGTCCGGCCCTTCTTGTACTCATCCAAGAAATAAGTAAAGACCCGGTCCCAGTACTCCTTTTCGAAGTTCACTGAGTAGTAAGGAATTCCAATTTTAGCAGCAACTTTAGCCACGTCTTTGTAGTCTTCAGTAGCCGTGCAGACGCCGTTTTCGTCAGTGTCGTCCCAGTTTTTCATGAACACACCGACAACGTCATAGCCCTGCTGCTTTAGGCGCAGTGCGACAACCGACGAGTCAACCCCGCCGCTCATGCCGACAACCACACGCGTTTGGCTGTTGTCTTGCATAAAATCACCATCACTTCATAACAGATTCTGGAGAATCCACGAGTTGAAGGTCGCAAAAATCCAGTATAAATGATAATACACGCCAATCACAGTGATTGCAAGCGTTTAGTGCGCCACAGGAACAATGATCTCACGCTCTGCCAAGTTTTCCATAATGTAGTGAAACTGCTCGAGAAACGCATCTTTGCGTTCCATTTTAAAAATATTAACTTCCCGTAACCCATTACCGGCGACGGCTGCCATTTTAAAACCCGTTAGGTCTGAATTAACCGTTACTTTCAACTCAACGGTCGCACTGTAAGGTGACGTTGGATCCAGCGAGCGTTTGAGCGTAAAACTGCCGTTCTTACTTTCGTTAAAACCCACGTCCCTTAGTGAAAATTTCTTAATACCGTCACTAATGGTATACGCTTGGTCATCGCCTTGTAACTGAGTTGTTTTATCAAATGCCATCTTACTTCACCCCACTGCGTGCCTTTACGCGAGACACAATTTTTGAAATATTTGTTACCAATGATGAAATATCTTCTTCAGTCGTATAACGACCAAAACTGATCCGGATCGATTCTGAAATCCGGGGGCTATCAGAACCAAACATCGCTGTCAAAACGTGTGACGGCTCAATTGACCCGGCGGTACATGCGGAACCGCCGGATATAGCGATACCCGCTAAGTCTAAGTTGGTTTGCATCACGTAGGTTGAAACCCCTTTGATCCAAAGGTTAAGAACGTGCTGAAGGTTGTTTTTACTCAGTGAGCCGTTAACCTCAAAGTCAACCCCCGCATCCGTTAATCCTTTAACAATGTCCTGCTTAAACTGGTAGTACTTAGCTTGCCGATGCGCCTTTTCTGCGGACGTAAGGGTTTTGACCGCTGCGGCCATGCCGGCGATCCCTGGGACGTTTTCGGTACCCGCACGCCGTTTTTCCTCCTGGTCGCCACCCTTAACAAAGCTAGGGAAGTTAATACCCGTTTTGCGGTACAGGAAGCCGACCATTTTGGGGCCGTTGATCTTGTGAGCCGACGTAGATAACATGTCAATATGGTCACGCTTAACGTCAATATCCAGTAAACCATAGGCCTGAACGGCATCCGTATGGAACCACGCTTGGTGATCCTTCAGCAGTTCACCGATTTCGTGGATCGGCATATGGGAGCCCACTTCGTTATTGCCCGTCATGATTGTGACCAGAATAGTATCGTCACGCAAAGCATGCTTGAAGTCGTCCAAACTGATCTGACCGTTTTCGTCAACCGGTAAATAAGTCACTTCAAATCCCTGTTGTTCCAAATAGTGCAACGGTTTTAAGACTGCTTCGTGTTCAATTGCCGTGGTAATGATGTGCTTCCCCAACGACTGACGAGCGTACGCCGTTTGGATAATGGCAGTGTTGTCACTTTCAGTACCGCCGCTGGTGAAAATAATATCATCTTCATCTGCATTGATACTGGCCGCAATAATTTGACGGCTGTTTTCTAGTACAGTATGTGCCTGTCGTCCCAAACCATACAATGTTGACGCATTTCCGTAAACGTTTTGCAGCTTATCCGTCATTTCGGCGAGTACTTCGTCGGAAATCGGGGTGGTGGCTGCATTGTCTAAGTATATTTCTTTCACTTTAAAAACTCCTTTAAAACTCTAAGCTGCAAACAGTGCCAATAACATTTGAGCAGAGCGTTTACCAGCTTCAACAATGAAGTCGTCAAAGCTGACACCGGCGTTTTCATCACCAACGTCAGACATCGCCCGAACGACCACGTAAGGTGTGTTGAACTGATGGGCAACCTGACCCACTGCGGCACCTTCCATCTCACTGGATAAAGCATCTGGAAAATGTTTTAAGATCTGTTCCACCGCCTCATGGCTGGCAATAAATTGGTCGCCAGAAACGATCAGACCCGTTTTAACGTTGAGCCCTGTCGATTCAGCAGCTTTTTCCAACCGGGCAACCCACGTTTTATCCGCGTCAAACCGAGCGGGCTGTTGCGGCAATTGACCATAAACGTAATCAAAAGCACGTGCATCAACATCGTGGTAAGCCGTTTGGGTTGACAAAACCACGTCACCAACATGCAGACCCTTACCAATACCGCCCGCTGAACCTGAATTGATGACAACGTCCACGTGAAACTGAGTAATCAGCAGTGCAGTTGTTAGACCAGCCTGAACCTTACCAATTCCAGAACGAACTAAAATAACGTCCTGGTCACTGATGGTACCTTCGTAAAATGACACGCCGGAAATATCAACGACGTTTTCGTTGATCAGCGCTTTTTTCAACGTTTCAATTTCTTCGTCCATGGCGCATAAGATACCATATTTCATCATATTATCCTCACTTTATTAGCGTTAAAATTCAACAAAAAACAAGATCAAAAAGACCGCGATAATCCCCAGTATTAACCAAAAAATGGCCCAATTTAAACGGCGTTTCAGCCGGTTGATTTTACCCGCTGCCACCGCTTCTTGCTGTTCAGGCGCATACTCTGGTTCACTGTGCTCTTTGGCGTAACGCTTTTCGGCTTTTAACCGTTCACGGTCGCGCCGGTCAAACGCCTCTTGCTTTTGGCGTTGTGCTTTTCGGTAGGCACTGCGACTCAGAGGCTGCTCGTCATTATCTGACTGGTGCTCATCATTTTGATATGCGATATGCTCCACCTACTTTTTCATCGCTATCAGTTCAAACCGCCAAACGGCCATCACTGTTTTAGCATCTTCAATTTCCCCGTTAGCCACCATTGTTTTTAGTTCATCTAATGAATAAGCACGAATATTTAAATTCTCACCCTTATCACGGGGCAGCTCTGATTGAACGGGCTGGAGATCAGTTGCTAAGTATAGCGTCATGTATTCATCTGAAAAACCCACTGAGGAATAAAAACCCGTCAATCGTTCTAAGTGGCTGGGATGCAGGCGGATTTCTTCGTTCAGTTCCCTAACAGCAGCGTGTTTCGGGTCGTCACCATCACGTGAATCGAGTTTTCCCGCCGGAATCTCCAGCGTGGTACGCCCAATTGGTGAGCGCCATTGACGCACCAAAATCATTTTGTTTTCCGCTGTAATTGCCATTATCGCCACGGCACCCGAATGATGAACGATTTCACGATGAGCCTTTTCACCATTGGGCAATTCAACCGTTTGACGTTCAACGTTAATGATTGCACCGTCATAAATATCTTCATGTGCGACAACTTTTTCTTCCAAATCCATGTAATCATCCTTTATGAATCAATATCTGAGCTATTCTTGTGAATCCGATTCATTGGTTTTCGAAACTGGACGTACCCGCGCAGCTTGAGGTCCCTTTTGCCCTTCAACAATGACAAATTCAACTTCTTGTCCCGGTGTCAGTTTTTTGAAACCGCCCATTTCAATTCCTGTGTAGTGAACGAAAACTGATTCCCCAGCTTGACTTTTAATGAAACCAAAACCACTTTGTTCGTTGTAACGTTCTACTGTTCCCTTAATCATACTGCCACTCCATTCAAGTTAAGTTCATTAATCATTACCTTATCAGCATCATTTTTCTTGAAAAATAAGCAGCGTCAATTCAAATCCATCACATATTGCCGTAAATATGCCACCCAAAATGTGACATTTATGAAATAACTCGTTTATTATTCTAAACTACCAGACCTATTTAAATCAAGGTAACGATACCCGGATAGCCCAACTATTCAGAAAAAAGGGCTAACCTGAAGCCTCCGAAGTAAAAAAAGAACGGGAAAGAGACAATCGGTTTTGTCTCATTCTCGTTCCTATTCTAAAACAAGTTTATTTTTCGTCGAAGGTAACACCCACAGTTTCTGGGAATTCCTTGCGCACTATCTTAGCGCAACGGTCACAGAAATGAGGGTAATCTTTGTCGTCACCAACCGTTTCACGGGTCATCCGACAACGTTCACAAACTTCACCATCTGCTTTAGCAACAACGATGGCAACACCATCATTGAAGTTTTCAGCATCGGCTGGTGCATCAGCCATTGACGCAACCGTTAAACCAGAAACTAACAATACCTGACGCACATCAGTATCTAAGTCAGACAAGAGCTTAGTCTGCTTGTCATCCAAGTATAATGTCAGTTTGGCTTCAGAAGCCTTACCAATCAGTTTTTGATCACGGGCTTCTTCCAACGCCTTCAAAACGTCAGAACGTAATTCCATGAACGCATCCCAGTCAGCAACCAGCTGATCTTCGTTATTAAAGTGTTGAACAGTTGGCATCTCAGCTAATTGAGCGTAATCTTCAGGCTCCTTTAAGAATGGCCAAATCTCTTCTGCTGTGTGCGGCAGAATTGGTGTCAACAGTTTAGTCATGCCCGCTGCGATATCGTAAAGTACGGTTTGCATCGAACGGCGTGAGTGGCTGTCCTTAGCATCAATGTATAAGATATCCTTAGCAAAGTCCAAGTAGAAAGCAGACAGGTCCGAAATCACGAAGTTCATCAATTCCTTGTAAATATCCAAGAAATCATAGTTATCATAGTGGCCTTTAATACTTTCAACAAACCGGTTAAACTGTGCCAGCATGTACTTATCTGCAGAGGCTAGCTCTTCTACTGGCACGGCATTAGTCTTAGGATCAAAGTCAGTCGTGTTAGCCAGCATATAACGCATGGTGTTTCTGATCTTCTTGTAAGCATCAGAAGTCTTCGTGAAAGCGTCCATTGAAACCCGTACATCGGCACTGCTATCAACAGAAGCAACCCACAAGCGGACAATTTCAGCTCCCATCTTTTTGATCACTTCAGCAGGTGCAATTGTGTTGCCCAAAGACTTGCTCATCTTGTGGCCTTGACCATCGAGGGTAAAGCCTTGTGACAGTACCGCCTTGTATGGTGCGTGTCCAGAAACGGCAACACTAGTGATAACACTAGAATTAAACCAGCCACGGTATTGATCAGAACCTTCAAGGTAAAGGTCAGCGGGATACTCGAGTTCTGGGCGTTCAACCAGCACACCCTGATGGGTCGAACCGGAATCAAACCAGACGTCCATAATGTCGGTTTCCTTCGTAAACTTACCGTTTGGTGAATGCGGTGATGTAAAGCCTTCGGGCAACAAATCTTTGGCATCCCGTGCAAACCAAACGTCTGAACCGTACTTCCCAAATAATTGCGCTACGTGTTCGATCGTTTCTGGTGTAATAATTGCTTCACCATCTTCACCGTAGAAGATTGGTAGCGGCACACCCCAGACACGCTGCCGTGAAATGACCCAGTCACCACGGTCGGCAATCATGTTGTGCAAACGCTTCTTGCCCCAGCTCGGGTAGAACGTCACGTCATCAATCGCATCAAGGATTTCATCACGCATCTTATCCACTGAAGCAAACCATTGCGGCGTTGCCCGGAAGATGACCGGCTTTTTAGTCCGCCAGTCGAATGGGTAGCTATGTTCGTATGGCATGTAGTCTAATAGCAGGTTAGCTGCCTTTAACTTATCCAGCGCGATCTTATTAGCATCATCATAGAAGACGCCTTCAAAGTCAGGACCGGCTTCACTTGTCATGTAGCCTTTATCATCAACTGGTACTAAAATCGGCAGATCATATTCTTTACCAACGTAAAAGTCATCTTCACCAAAACCAGGAGCGGTATGAACAAGGCCAGTACCAGCATCCAGCGTAACAAAGTTACCCAGCATGGTGACTAATTTACGGTCAGGGTAGAAGGGATGTTGCGCCAAAACGCGATCGAGATCCTTACCCTTAACCGTTTTAAGTGTCTTAACGTCTTCCCAGCCGAATTTTTCGGCACAGGTGTCAACCAATTCAGTTGCCAAAACGAATTTCCGGTCTTCACCCTTAGGTTGAACCACGGAATAATCAAAGGTAGCGTCAATTGTAATCCCTTCTGAAGCTGGGATCGTCCATGGCGTCGTTGTCCAAACAACCATGTATGTATTGCCGTTCTCTAAGACGCCCTTACCATCGACAACTTGTTCGGCAAAGAAGGCTGAAGGTGAAGTCACATCATGGTATTCAACTTCAGCTTCAGCCATTGCTGACTCAGATGACCATGACCAAAAGACCGGTTTCTTACCCTTGAAAATCAAGCCGCGCTTTGCAAACGCACCAAAGACCCGAACTTCTTGTGCTTCAAATTCTGGCTTTAGTGTCAAATATGGGTTATCCCAGTCACCAGTGACACCTAAACGTTTGAACTCTTCACGTTGACGGTCAACTTGTTCTAAAGCGTACTTCCGACATAATTTTCGGAATTCAACCGTTGACATCTTCTTGCGGTCATAGCCCTGTTGCGTCAACTTTTGTTCGATTGGGAGTCCGTGAGTATCCCAGCCGGGAACGTATGGTGCCCGGAAACCGTTCATTGACTTGTAACGAACAATGAAATCTTTAGAAATCTTGTTCAACGCATGACCCATGTGAATGTCACCGTTAGCGTATGGTGGGCCATCGTGTAAGATAAACGTCGGCTTACCTTCGTTTAATTTTTGTCTTAATTGGTATACTTTATTATCAGCCCAAGCTTTTTGACGTTCAACTTCTTTGACTGGTAAGTTACCGCGCATTTTAAACTTAGTTTTACCCAAGTTCAGTGTGTCTTTTACCCGCAATTAGGGTCCCTCCTCAAATTTATTAGATGGTATAAAAAAAGACCTCACCCAAGGGACGAAGTCTTCGTGGTACCACCCAATTTTAGAATCAATAACGCTCTTATCTTAGCCGTTAACGGAGCCGACCCGTTCTGACTTACGTTTCAGTCAGACAGCTAGAAGATGATCTGCATATCAGCAGGGGTTACCGGATTTCCACCATTGCACCGGCTCTCTGAAACTTGCTGCTATGCTTTCTGTTCTCCATACCGCTTTAAAGTTTACTGCAGGCTATTGCTTAGAGTCATCATCTGGGAAAATAACCACTGTTTCAGCCTCGGGATCCTTATCTGGATCAACTGGCTGGTCAGCGTCATAGATCTCATCTGAAGAATCAGTTTGATCATCTGCCTGTGAAGTCGAGTTTACGCCATCATCATTCCCGTTGTCAAGCTTGTTTCGTTTAATGGCATCCTGAATTTCATCATAGGTTGATGAACCATCATCTTTAAGCAGATTATCCCAGCTGTCACTCTTGATTTCTGCCAACTGGCTTTCAAGCATCACTTGCAGCCGTTGCCGGAAAACGCGGGTGCTCTTCTTCAAGTCATCCGTTTCAACGGCAAGGTTTTGAGCACGCTTTGAAGCTTCAGAGATCAACTGGTTTGCTTTATCCGTCGCTTCGCTCACCGTATCAGTTGCTTGCTTTTGCGCTTCCTGATTGATGATCTCGGCTTCTTTTTGCGAATTGGCTTTCACTTTATCAGCTGCCTCTTGAGCCACAATGATCGATTGATTTAAAGAATCTTTCAAATCATTGAAGTATTTCAGCTTTTCTTCAGCAGAAGATAATTGATCAGTCAGTTTCTTATTCTGATCCAAAGTGATCTGATAATCCTTAATGATCTGCTCTAAAAAATCATTAACTTCATCAACATTGTATCCCCGTAACTTTGTTGAAAACTCTTTATTATGAATGTCTAATGGGCTAAGTACCATAACTTGTTCCTCCCCGATTGCAATTATTTATGCAGCACTGCCAGTGTGACCTTCAATTTATCCTTTTTAGTCACGCCGTTAACACTGGTTAATCTCACACGGCCGAAGCCGCGAACTGAAATAATATCTTGATGTTCCAGCTGGTAGTCTGGTCGATCAAAATCGTTCCAATTCAGTTGAACTCGACCGGCTTCTATTAACTCTTTGGCGTGGTGTCTTGATAAATGAAAGCCGGTTGCTACAACGTTATCAAGTCGCGTCGAGGAAAGTGTTGTACTCTCCTCCTCCCAAGCATCTATCGGTGCGAGGTGATCTGTCAGTTCTATTTGATTCAACCGAACTTTGATTTTTCCCATTCGATCAACTTGAGAAACAACGTAGCGACTCATATCGGTAGTGATAAAAAACTGCCAGTGATCACCATCAGTGATGATATCACCGAGGACGTTACGGTCAATTCCCGCACCCAATACAGAGCCCAGAATCTGACCATGTTGAAGTTGGGTAAACTTTCTTGGGTAATCAATGTCAAATAAGTTGATTTCAAAGTCAAGGCCAGCTGGATCAACGTAATCCGGAAAGATGAAGGCTCGGCACATCTCTGCACCAGAATAACCCCCCTGGAACTTAAGCTTCAGGTCTGAATCACTATTCACTAACGTTGATAAAATATACTGCTGTCTCGGATTTAAAAAATGGGTTAAAATTGGCCGATATTCATCACTGGCCTGTTGAATCCAACCCGTTGCACTTTCAATAAAGGGTGCTTCTTCTGCCCGAAAATGCTGCGCGATGCGATCAGCCAAAGCTAACTCCTCCTACTACATTCCCATAAGTCTAAAAACAATTTGTTCAAGGTACACTAATCCGCTACGGACAATACCAAGCACAAAGATGGCTACCAATGGTGCAAAACCAATCATACCAATGGTTGCAAAGTTAAACCAGCGTTGAAAAGGTTCAACAATTGCACCTAAAAACTGCCCCAGCTTGGTTTGATAAGCTCCTGGGAACCAGCTCAATAACGCATAGACGACAATCGCCATCATATACAGGTCAATTGCCTTACTTAATAACCAAAAAACGAACGTCACAAAAGCGACCAAATACTCACTCCTTACTTCAGTTTCTTACCTAAGGTAGCTGAAAGATCCCCGGTAATTTCAAAATTCTTGGGCGTGCACAGGAAAATGGCATCCCCAATACGTTCAATATCACCATCAATAGCGAACACGGTACCCGTCAAAAAATCAACGATTCGCCGAGCATTGTCATCATCAATCCGACCAAAATTCACAATCACTGCCTGCTGATTCAGCAGTTGTTTAGCGATATCTTGAACATCCGCATAAAGCCGAGGTTCAAACAACGAAATCTTGCTGGATTGACTAGCAGCTGCACGAGGCGCATTTAACGACACAACTTTATTGTCATTATGTCGCTGATGCAGATCATGCGCAATTGACTCATCAGCCGCCTGTTGCTGAGTGTCTTGGGATGCTTCAGCATCTTCTTCGTAATTATCATCCATGCCAAAAAAGCGACTCATACTAAACTTTCCCATGAAAAACGCTCCTTTCGCTATTTATCGGGATTAATTGCCGGAACACTAGTCGTTTTTACGACGGTGCTTGAAGAATGGCGGGGTGTCCAAACCAGTGTCATCATCGGTTGCGTTTGATGAATCGTCGTTATTAAAGACACTGAAATCCGGTTTTGAAACACCGTCAAATTCGCCGGTATCTGGACGCCGAGATTCCGTTGACCCTTGGCTTTGATCACCTTGATCAGAATTAAAATTATCCATTTGGCTATCGTTTTCTTTGCGATGCGAATCGTTCACTGGTGTAGAATCGTCAGATAAACGACGTGCTGTACGGGTCTTAGCTGACCGCTTCTTTTTGTCGATTCCGGTTGCAATTACGGTAACGCGAACTTCATCACCGAGGTTCTCGTCAATTGATGTCCCAAAAATAATGTTGACATCGCTGGTAGCCGATTGTGAAACGATTTCAGAAGCTGACTGGGCTTCAAATAAGGATAAGTCAGGCCCACCGGTAATGTTCAGCAGCACTTGATCAGCACCATCAATTGAAACTTCAAGCAATGGCGAAGAAATGGCTTTCTTAGTAGCATCTTCCGTCCGGTTTTCACCGTTTGCGGAACCCACACCCATCAGTGCGGCCCCTTGATCTTGCATGACCGTCTTCACGTCAGCAAAGTCCAAGTTGACATAGCCGGGACTGGTGATCAAGTCGGAAATTCCTTGAACTCCTTGACGAAGAACGTTATCGGCTTCTTGGAAGGCTTCCATCATTGGCGTTTTCTTATCAACAATTTCAAGGAGCCGGTTGTTGGCAATTACGATCAGCGTATCCACGCTTTCCTTCATTGCCGCAACGCCCTCAGCCGCGTAACGGGAACGCTTAGGCCCTTCAAAGGTAAATGGACGCGTAACCACACCCACAGTCAATGCGCCCTGCTCCTTAGCCAGTTTGGCAATGATCGGTGCGGCACCATTCCCGGTTCCGCCGCCCATACCGGCAGTGACAAAGACCATATCAGCACCAGCTAGCGCTTCGCTAATTTGGTCTTCACTTTCCTGAGCTGCTTTAGAACCAACTTCTGGATTAGAGCCAGCGCCTAATCCGCGGGTTAATTTTGGTCCTAATTGAATTTTAGTCTCGGCCTTGGAAGCTTCTAGCGCTTGGACATCAGTATTAGCAACAATGTATTCGACACCCTTAACGTCTTCTGTAATCATTCGGTTAACGGCGTTACCGCCACCGCCGCCAACACCAATCACTTTAATATTGGCGCCTCGGTTTTGTGTTGAATCTAAAGAAAATTCCATTTTTAAATCCCTCCAGTATTCGGGCTAATCAAAAAAGTCAGTGAAAAACTTTTTGATTCCCTGTCCACGTTGTTTCTTCGGCTTATTACTACGACTTTGAGTCGTTTTAGAATGTTGGGTGTCACTCACTTCGACTGACTGTTCCGGTTCTGGCTGTGATTTAACTTGTGACGCAAGTTGATTATTACCAGCTAAAGCCGACTGAACCAGCAAAGCAACTTCACTCATTTGCCCCCGGTAATTAACCAGTGACAGTGCCTGAGTGAACGAAGGATGACGCAGACCCATTTGATCAGGTATTGAAACTCTGACCGGCACATCGAAAACATCCTGTGCGAGGTCGGTGATTCCCGGAAGCGCAGCAACGCCCCCGGTCAATACGATACCACCTGGCAATGACAAAGCATTAGTGGCATCTAAATGTTTTTTCAGTTTCCCGAAGATCTGCATTAACCGAGCTTCAATAATTTCTGCTAAATACTTCTCCGAAATATCAGTGGGTCTGCTTTGACCAACCACGTCAACGGGAAATTGATTATCTTCAGAAGCACGTGATGAATCGGCAAAACCGTAATTCCGCTTTAATTTTTCCGCGTTTTCGATCGAGGTGTTCAAAACAACCGAAATATCTTTGGTAATGTAATCGCCGCCTTCAGGATCAACCTCTGCAAACTTCAGACGGTGATCATGAATGACAGCAGCAGTACTTTGTCCGCCACCCAAATCAAGAAGGACGGTCCCGAAGTCCTGCTCACCATCACTTAAGATACTTAAGCCTTGAGCAATTGGACTGACTACTGCCAGTTGTGCATTCAACCCAGCCTGTTCAACCGCTTTTTTAGTGTTATGTACGATTGTCTTCGGCCCAGTAAAGAGCATCCCATTCATTTCTAAACGAACACCAACCATTGATCTCGGGTCCTTGATACCATCGAAACCATCGACGATAAATTCGTCTGGTACGAGGTTAACAATTTCTCGTTCCGGCGGTAAATTTTGAATGATAGCAGCCGATGCAACGTCCCTTACGTCTTGATCGGTGATTTCACGCGCCTGATCGCCAATAGCAATCATCCCTGTTACGGGTTCGATTTTTAACATATTTGCCGAAATACCCACAATCACATCGTGAATTTGAATGCTGGCTTTTTCTTCAGCTGCCTTTACCGCACGCTTGATTGCTTCACTTGCCTTGTCAATATCCACAATCACGCCACGACTCAGTCCAGCTGCACGTTCATTACCGACACCCAATACGTTCAGTTGTCCCTCTAAATATTCTGCCACGATGACTTTAATTGAGGTTGTTCCAATATCAAGTCCTACATACATGCCTGAAATATCCATAGTAGCAGGAACCTCCTCTGATTTCGATTTGATGAATTCTCTTGAAAAAGTCTTAATTTACCTTTCAGTTTACCACAAACACTACTCGTTAAAAAAGGCATACTTACACCGATATTAGGTAATCAACGGCGAAAAACTAAAACGTTTTCACCAACACTGGAATAGTCTGGTTTATTCCCCTTAAAACGAATAAGAATAAGCACCGACTTCTAAATTAACGACGCCCTTGTGAGACATCTTTGCGGCAATACTAGGATAGTAAGCCATTTTACTGGCAAAGGTTGGGATTGACGCATACACTTCATTACCATCGTTCATGTATAAGTGAACTCGCTGCGGATTCGCCTTGGTAGGTGAAAATTGAATTTCTGAAATCCCGGTTTGAATCTTTGTCGGTAGTTTAGCATACTGCTGAATCATCAATGAAAGCTGCCGACGCGAGTTAAATTTATTATAAACCGGGTAACTCCCCGTTGGCTGCTTTTGACGTTCCTTTGAGATGACGCCGCTGCACAGTGCCACCCGGTAGTACCCGTTCGCCGGTACGAAACCGGCAGTGGCATGCTCTTTGACCCGAATAGTCAGCTGGTTAAAATGGGCAACGGAAAACGAGACTTGCTTAACACGCGGCGTATTAGCTTTAACCCGCTTTGCTAACTTTTGTTCCTTCCCCACAACGCGATAAATCGAGTCGCCGCGGTTAATCCCGCTAACCCTGATCATCTGTTGTTTGGATAACACCTTATTGCCAACCACGTTGATCCGGCCAATATGACTTAACGGTGAAACGTAGTAACCCGAAACAAGTAAAATAACGCCAAAAATTCCAATTAAAAGGCCCATTCGCTGTGCAAGACGACGATGCTTTTGCTGTTTCAACCGTGGTAATTTAGCGCCAATTCGCTGAACGCGGTTGGTCTTTTTAGCAGCACGCTGCCGCTTTTCAGACTGGTATTTTTCCCATGGCGTGCGCTCAACGTGCTGCTTTGATTTTCCCCGGTTGATTTTAAACTTCATCTTGCACTCACCCCTATAACGACGACTGGCTGACTTCTTTCAAAAGTGCCAGCATTTCTGTAGCAGCTTTCGGCTTACCAAGTTTCTTGGCAGCGGCAGCCATTGCTGCTCGTTTAGTATCATCGGTCATCAGCTCGTCCATCGCAGAAACCAGCGTTTGACTCGTTAAGTCTGATTCCTTGATCATTAACGCAGCATTGGCGTTTACCAAGCTCATGGCGTTTTTGGTCTGATGATCCGCAGTCACGTACGGACTGGGGATCAGAATCGAAGGAACACCTAAGGCCGTTAATTCTGCCAGCGTCGTTGCTCCGGAACGGCCAACGACGCCAGCCAGCTTCGGCAGCACCTCCGGCATATTGCTGATGTACGATTGAATCGAAATGTTATCAGCGGAAGCCATCTGATGAACTTGGCTCATAACGTCATCATACCGCTTGGGGCCGGTAACAAAGACAACTTGATAGGCTTTCTTAGCTAGTTCAGGTAACGAATTAACCATCACTTTATTCAGCTTTAAAGCCCCCTGACTACCGCCAACGACCATAATCGTTGGTACGCCGTCCTTTAAGTTAAACGTCGATAAGCTGAAATGGCTTTCGATGTTTGCCACTTCTTGTGCCCGCGGGTTACCCGTCATCACAACTTTGTCAGCCGGAAACTGTGAACGGGCATCCTCAAAGTTAATGGCAATTTTGTTCACGTAGCGGCTCAAAAACTTGTTCGTCATGCCCACCACGCTGTTTTGTTCGTGAATCACCGTTGGCACATGCAGCTTAGCTGCGGCATACAAAACGGCACCAGATACATACCCGCCAGTGCCCAAGACCACGTCTGGTTTAAACGAACGGATCAGTTTTTTAGACTGGTGAACGCTCTTTAAAAACAAGTAGACGGTTTTGAAATTTTCCAGTGACAACGAGCGTTTAAAACCCTGAATCGTCATTGCCTTAAAAGGAATCCCAAGGTCCGGCACAATCGTACTTTCGATTCCTCGATGAGAACCAACGTAAAGCACTTCCGCATCCGGATCCTGTCGTTTTAATTCATTAATCACCGCAAGCGCGGGGTAAATATGGCCACCCGTACCGCCGCCAGAAACCATCAATCGCATTAGTTCTCCTCCTTTTTGCCGGTTAATTCTTCAACGGCTTTAATAAATCGGTCACCACGGACTTCAAAGTTCGGGTACTGATCCCAACTGGCGTTGGCTGGCGACAAGAGAATAATGTCACCAGCGGCACTTAACTGGTAAGCAACGGGAACACCGGCTTCGGCGTTTTCAACAAACTTGATTTGCTTGATGCCAGCCTTCTTGGCAGCATCCGCCAGCAAATTCTTCGTCTCGCCAAACAAAACAACGGCCTTGACGTGTTTTTTAAAGAAGGGCACTAACCGTTCAAAGGTGTAACCGCGGTCCAAGCCACCGGCTAAAAGCACAACCGGCACCTTAAAGCCCTTTAAAGCCATCTCCGTCGCTTCGATATCAGTCGCTTTAGAGTCGTTATAAAACTGCCGGCCTTCACTTGTCAGGACGTACTGTGTCCGGTGACGAACGCCGCTAAACGTTGTTAAAACGTGTTTAATCGCTTCGCTGGAACGGCCCTCAATTTTGGCCACTGCAATTGCCGCTAGTGCGTTTTCAATATTATGGTCACCCGGCACCTTAACGTCTGCCGCAGCCATAATTGGCTCATCTTTGTAATAAAGCACACCATCTGATTCGTATGCGCCATCTTTACTCTTCGCTAAACGCGAAAATGGCACCACTTGTGCCTTGCTTTGCTGGCTTAAGCCAACGAGTTCCTCCGAATCAAAGTTAACGACAAAGTAGTCATCAGCCGTTTGATTCTGGGTAATCCGCATTTTAGCCCGAACGTAGTTTTCACGGGTTTTGTGATAATCAAGGTGATTAGCGAAAATGTTCGTTAGAACGGCAATATGCGGGTGAAACTGAGTGGTCCCCAGCAGCATGAAGCTGGAGACTTCCATCACCATGGTATCCTGATCCGTCAGCTTTTGGGCCACCTGCGAGGCTGGCACACCGATGTTACCCGCGTACGCACTCTTGCCTGTTTGCCGTTCCTGATTCATCATCTTGGTGATCATGGTCGTCGTTGTCGTTTTACCGTTACTGCCCGTGACCGCAATTAATTCTGCATCCGCGATCTCACTAGCAAGTTCAATTTCGGTAATAATTGGCAGCTTAGCTTCGGTCGCCGCCTTTATCAACGGGACATCATAAGGGATGCCCGGATTTTTAACCATTAAATCAAATCCGGCATCCAGTTGGGAAGGATCCTGTTCACCCGTCAAAATGGTGTAGCCGCCTTCAGCCTGCAATTCTTGCGCTTCCGAATTTTTTTCTAAGGGCTGCTGATCACTGACCGTGACCTCAGCACCTAATTTTTTTAGCAGTCGTGCCGCATTCAAACCACTCTTAGCTAAACCGACAACGATCACTCGTTTACCCTCATACGTTTTGATTCGCTTCATACCTTGTCCGCCACCTATTTAATTTCTATTGTTCTCCAAAAAATTACCACATTACCCAAATACCGGTAATTGCTGTTACCGCACTAATACACCAGAACGTGATATCAATGCGCCACTCGCTCCAGCCCTTCATCTCAAAATGATGATGAATTGGCGACATTAAAAAGATTCGCTTCCCAGTTGTCTTAAACGACAGGACCTGTAGGATCACACTTGCCGTTTCGATCACGTAAATCAAGCCGATCCATAACAGTGATACTTCGTGGTGCACCAAAATTGAGACCGCAGCTAAGGCACCGCCTAATGCTAGAGACCCCATGTCGCCCATAAAGATTTTGGCAGGCTTGTGGTTGTAAATCAAGAACGCCAGCAAACCGCCGACCACTGCTAAGCAGAACATTGCCACGTTATCTTGGTGCTGGTGGTAGGCAATGATCCCGTAAGCAATAAACGAAATGGAAGCCACTCCAGCTACCAATCCGTCTAACCCATCGGTTAAGTTCACCGCATTAGAGAAGCCAACCAGCCAGAACAAAATAAACAAGAAGTATCCAAACAGACCTAAATGAACTGCGCCTAATCCCGGTAACTTCAGCAATAACGGCAGCCCTTCATGCAGGTAAACCGCAAAGAAGACCGCACCGCCAATGATCTGTCCCAGTAATTTCTGCCAGGCTTTCAGCCCCTCATTTTGGCGCCGGAAAAGTTTAATGGAATCGTCCCACATCCCTAACAGTCCGTATAAAATCAAAATAAACAATAAAATCAACGCCACTGGATTCAGTTGGCCATAGATAAAACCGGCAATCAGAGTAGCCACAATAATTGCCAAAATAAACATCAAGCCCCCCATAGTGGGTGTGCCTGACTTTTTTTCGTGCCAGGAAGGCCCCTCTTCACGAATCATTTGGCCTTCGTGTTTAGCACGAAAATAACGGATCAATGCAGGTAAAAACGCCGCAGTAATCACAAAACTAATTAGAAACGATAAAACCGAGCTCATGACTTTCTCCTCTTATACCCACGAAAGTGAGTTACTTTAAATGAACCGTTAGCTTATCAGATTGACTCACCTGCTTGCCAACAGTAATACTTTGCTTTGTCACAAATCCATTACCCTTCGTTGAAACGTTCAATCCAAGCATTTTACCCAGCCGTAAAACATCACTGGCTGACCAGCCGGTTAAGTTCGGCATCTTAGGGGTACCGCTAGTCATTAAAATCACCCGTTGGTGAGACATTAAGACTTGTCCGGATATTGGCGACTGTTTTAAAACCCGGTTGCCGTCACCAATCACGGTTACTTTATACCCCTTAGAAACCAGATCACTCTTACTTCCTGAAACTGATCGGTTAACGTAGGACAGCATTTTATCCGAAGCCTGATCAGCACCCGAAGAAGTATCCTCCTGCAGGGCCCGCTTCATCACGGGTTTAAAAACGTCCGCCATCAACTGCGTAGGCGTTTCTGTCCCGGGTAGCGTGGGCTGCTTCATGGTCATGTACATAATATACTTCGGGTGTTTGGCTGGTGCCATACCAGCAACTGAATAAAGGTAACTGTTATCACCGTTTAAATAGCCCGATTTACCATCACTCACTTGTGCAGTACCAGTCTTTGCCGCGATTCGGATCCCCTTGATCTTATAATCAGACCCGATGCCGTACTTTTTGTACACCACATCTTCCATGTGACCGCGAACTGATTTCGCCGTGGCAGCTGAAATGGGGTGACCAACCACCTGCGGACGGTACGCTTTGACAACTTTGCCGGTGTTTGGATCAACGACTTTGCGAACAAGGTAAGGCTTTAACATTTTACCATTATTCCCGATTGCAGATAACCCCTGCATCATTTGAATTGCAGTGACCTGAATCCCTTGTCCGAATGCCGTATTTGCCTGTTCAATCGTATGATTAAAGGCAATACTGCCACCTTGCTCGCCGGGTAAGCCGAAGTTAGTCGGCCGTAAAAATTTAAATCTTTTAATATATTTTTTCCACGTCGCCGCACCCATTTGCTGTTCTAGGTGTGCCATAGCAACGTTACTAGAAAGTGCGAACCCCTTATTGTAGGTGATTGTCCCCCAGCCGCCAGGATTCCAGTCCGGTACGGTACGACCCCCAATTTCATAACGGCCAGATTGATAAGTTGCGTTACCGTTATAGTGGCCACTGTCAATAGAGGCCGCCATGGTAAAGACTTTCATGGTCGAACCAGGTTCATAGGCATCCTGAATCAGCGTATTTCGCCAAACGGAATTTAAGCCTTCACCCGTTTGCGGATTAAAGGTCGGCCGCTGAGTTGCAGCTACAATAGCCCCCGTTTTAGCATTCATCAACACCGCATTCATGGTCTTTGCGTGCGTCTTGTTCTGCAACGACGTCATTTGCGTTTCTAGTAAGGTCTGCAGTCTGCTATCCAGAGTTGTGTACACGTTATCGCCGTTACGCGGCTTTTTAGCTTCCTGATTAGCACCGGGAATTTGGTAGCCGTTGTTATCCTGACTCACTTTTTTAAACCCGTCATTCCCCTTCAGCAGGTCGTTATCAGCTCCTTCAATCCCCATTGTACCGACTAACTGTCCCTTAGCGGTAGACGTGACATTACCAATCAAGTGAGAAGCAAATACGCCATTAGGGTACAAACGAGCTTGCCGTTGAACAAACGTTAACCCGGTCAAGTGCGCCCGGTCAATTTTTTGTTTCGTCGTTAAGGAAACGTTTTGACCCGCAGCTCCGAATTCAACTTGGAAAGCCTTTGAATTACTGGGTGTAAGATAAGCTAAAGCCCTTTTTTGACTGATCGGCAGGTACTTGGACAAGACGCGCGCCGTTTTGATCTTGTTTGTCACGTACATCGGTTTACCAGCAACCGTTCGCTGACTTTTGTCTAAAACTGCATAGAGCGAATAGGTACTGGTATCCTCAGCAATTGGCTGATTTGAGGCATCGTAAATCGTGCCCCGCTGCGCCTTCAAGGTACGGTTAGCCGTGTACAGCTTTTTGGCTTGGGAACTTAAATTCACGTCTTGGACGTTCTTGCCAATCGCAATATAAGAAAAACGACCAATGAATAGCACGAGTGCGAAGGTGAAGAGGACCAACAGGCTTCGTCCAAAAACCCGCTGATTACGTCGCACTTGTTTGCTAGTCACCGTTCGTTTAGGTGATTGTTTCATTTATTCACATTCCTTACTTTACTGTTTGAAAGTGTCATGCCGTTCTGCTTAGCAACTTTTTCTAATCTAGAACGGTTCATTAATTCGTTAATGGTTTGACGATCGCTGGTGTTCTTATTCTCAAGACTAGTTATCTGACTATTAACATCTTGTAAATGCTGCTGTGCATTTGAGACACCAATCTTAGTGCTGACTAACAGCAGCATCATTCCGACTAGCATCAGCCCCCCAACTGCTAACAGACATTTTTCAAATTTAGAAACCGGCAGTGCTTTCGGTGTGCTAACAACCCGTTTTGAATGACTATGTAGTGGTACTGCTGGTTGTTTCGGAAGCGCTTGCGGTTGAAACTGAGTCGCTAAATTATTCTGAGCCATACTTAATCATCATCCTATCCCTTAAAATATTAAATCATCATATCGTTATTTTTGCTCAATTACCCGTAGCTTTGCACTGTGTGCACGATGATTTGCTGCCAACTCATCTTCAGCTGGTAAAATGGGCTTACGAGTCACGAGTTTAAAATCTGGTTGCATGTTATCCGGAATAACTGGTAAGCCTGCAGGTAAATCAGGTAAACTGCTCTTTTCCTTAAACATGGTTTTAACCAACCGGTCCTCCAAAGACTGAAAGGTAATCACACAAATCCGACCCCCTGGATTCAATAGTGTGAGTGCCTGTTCCAGTGACGCCTCAAGCGCCGAAAGTTCATCGTTTACAGCAATGCGAATTGCCTGAAAAACCTTCTTCGCGGGATGCCCGCCATGACGCCGGGCAGCCGCTGGAATAGCTTCCTTGATCAATTCAACCAGTTCACCGGTCGTTTCAATCGGTTTTTCGGCCCGCCTAGCTTCGATTCGTCTTGCAATCGATTTAGCAAACTTTTCTTCACCGTAGCGGTAGAAGATGCGAACCAAATCTTGATAAGACCACTCGTTAACTACCGTTTGGGCAGTCAGCGGTGCGCTTTGATCCATACGCATATCCAGTGGCGCATCGTAACGATAGCTGAAACCCCGATCAGCATCGTCAAATTGGGGTGAGGAAACACCCAAATCATAAAGGATACCGTCAACTCGATCAACTTGCTGTTCTGCCAGTGCCTGCTTTAAGTCCCTAAAGTTAGCGTGAATCAGTGTTAGTCGGTCAGCCTCAATCTCATCAGTTAACTGTTCTTTATTGAAGTCAATGGCTGTTTGATCCTGATCAAACGAATACAAATGACCGGTAGTCAATTCGGTTAGGATCTTATGCGTATGGCCGCCGCCACCAAGTGTACAGTCCACATATGTCCCATCCGGCTGAACGTTAAGTTCGTGAACGGCTTCGTTTAATAATACTGTTCGATGATGAAACTCTGCCATAATATTTCCCTCGTCTTAGATATCAAAATCAATTAAGTTTTCCGCGATGTCGTCAAAGCTTTCCTCAGCTTTATCAGCAAAGGTCTGCCAGCGTTCCTGACTCCAAATTTCAAAACGTTCTGACACGCCAACAATGACGCATTGTTTATCCAGTTCAGCATGTTTGATCAACGCTTGGGGGAGATTTACCCGCCCCTGCTTATCAAACGAACACGTCGTTGCAGCTGAGTAGAAGAACCGGACAAAAGCCCGTGCATCCCGTTTATTTAATGGTAATGCACTTAACCGTTTTTGCATGACCTCCCACTGAGACATCGGATAGCCAAACAGGCAGCCATCCATGCCGCGAGTGATCACAAATTCTTCTCCCAGCTGCTCACGAAATTTGGCTGGAATGATTAGTCGCCCCTTAGTATCGATCGAATGCTCAAATTCACCCATGAACATTCGAATCGCCTCCTAAAATCAACTAATTTAACTAAAGTTTACCACAGCTCCCCACTTTCTACCACAACTCCCCAAATATTAATCTATCAAATTTAAAAAAAACCGTCCAAACTATGTTTGAACGGGGAAAGGTTGGGATACTTCATATTCTTTCATATATATTTCTATTTAAGTAAGGCAATTATGACGGTAATCAAGTAAGCAATCAGCAGTAAAATATCAGTCAATCGCCAGTAAAAAAGCAGGAACTTATTCCAAAGCAGTTCACCTTTAGATAACCCCCACCAAAGCGTCAAACCAATCGAAATAATCATCCAAATAAAGATTATAAAGGCAAACCAAGGACTAGCCCAAGTACGTGATAATTGCCAGATAAAAAAGAGGCTGAGTAATGGCAAGCAGTCTATTGGGTGCAGTTTGGGTCGTTTGCGCTTAGGAATGAACCCCCTAAACAGCCTTAAAATGAACAGGACCGCTATCAGGATAATAATTTGCACAATAATTTGATTCAACGTCGTCTGTCCTTTCCTCAAGCCATTATGGTTCCCTTTGATTATACACAACCGAAATTCTACCGCATTCGGCCCGTTAAAATCAAGAAAGTTTCCAAACCGATTGCATTTCTTAATCGTCCACGTTAAACTATTTGAAGTAAACAGATGAAAAGTGGTGCTATCATGCAGAAAAAGAAAAAATCAACCTTCCAAAAAATTACAATGGTCCTCGTATGGATCATGATCATTGCAACCTTGGGATCCCTCGTTGCAAGTGCCCTACAGGCCATTGGCATGTTCGGATAAATAAGCGGTGGGGATTCAACCCTTAATAAAATGCTAAAAAGCTCCTGAAGCAGCTCATTTGCTTCAGGAGCTTTTAGTATGCATTTAATATGATTTTCGCTGGTAGTTAATTTGCACCTGAATGCTTTTGCTTATAGACTTTACGCGGCTTACTGCCGTCTTGAGGACCGATAAAGCCACCCTGTTCCAGGTCATCAATCAACCTAGCTGCCCGATTATAGCCAATTCGGAAGTGCCGCTGCAGTAGTGAAGTGCTGGCTTTTTGCTGATCAACGACAAACTGCAACGCATCGTTGAACAGCTCATCATCAGATTGTGCGGCATCTTCAGAAATCTCCTCGTCGGTGACCATCATGCTTTCATCGTACTCTGCCGTTTGCTGCTGACGAATGAAGTCGGTCACGTGCTGAACGTCTTTATCAGGAATATAGGCCCCTTGAATTCGAATTGGCGAGTTTTGATCAACTGGCATGTAGAGCATATCACCCCGTCCTAACAGTTTTTCGGCACCATTAGAATCCAGTATCGTTCGTGAATCAACCCCGCTGGAAACGGCAAACGCCATTCTGGAAGGCACGTTGGCTTTAATTAAACCGGTAATAACGTCAACTGAAGGCCGCTGAGTCGCCAGAATCATATGGATTCCAGCCGCCCGGCCCATTTGAGCCAGCCGGATAATGGCATCTTCAACTTCGTTAGAAACCGTCATCATCAAATCAGCTAATTCATCAACGATCACAACAATGTATGGCAACGTGGGTAACGGCTTATCAGCAGTTTGATTCTGGGTTTGAACAAACTGGTTATACCCGGCAATCTTACGCTGGCCTACCTTGGCAAAAAGATCATAACGCTGTTCCATTTCGTGCACCACTTTATGCAGGGCCTTAGCCGCTTTTTTCGGGTCTGAAACAACGGGTGTTAATAAGTGCGGAATACCATTATAGACACTTAACTCCACCTTTTTAGGGTCGATCAGCATCAACTTGACTTGACTCGGCTTAGCATTCATTAAAATGCTAGTGATAATGCCGTTGATTGCAACTGATTTCCCACTACCCGTTGACCCAGCAATCAGTAAGTGGGGCATCTTGGTGAGATCCATCGTAATCACTTTACCGGTGACATCCCGCCCTAACGGTACCTGCAATAGATGAGCAGGTCCGTGGGGAACGGCCTCGCTAACGTCACGAAACGAAACGGTTGAAATTTCTCGATTGGGCACTTCAATTCCAATTAACGATTTACCGGGAATCGGCGCTTCAATCCGAATTTCCTTGGCAGCTAGCGCAAGCGCTAAATCATCCGCTAAGTTGACAATCCGAGAAACCTTGACGCCAATCGCCGGATGAAGTTCGTATTCAGTCACAGAAGGCCCTAAATTAACGTGTTTGATTTCAGCGTCAACGCCAAAACTGTCCAACGTTTTTTTGAGGATCTTCGTATTCTTTTCAATCGTTTTGTAATCGTCTTGCTGATCTTTTTGCGGAATGGGCGTTAACAAATCAGTTTTAGGAAGCTGATAATTCGGATCGTCGCCCACATTCGAAATCATAGTGGGTTCGGCATCTTCATCAGGCTTTGCCCCCGTTGGCTCAGGCGTCGTTGCCGGTTCGTCCTTCCGCGTAGCTACGCTGATGGGAATCGCATTTGGCGCTTTATCAGCTGCCTTTTCAGGGCCCGAATGCCGCTCGGATACAGGGGTCGGCAAATCCTCTTCTTCAGCCGAAACCACCTTTTTGGGTTTAGCCTTTACCGCAGGCTTAGGCGGACTAAACTGAGTTCGTTTAAGTTTAGTAAAACCATTAACTAATAACTGACTCGTTTTTTTGATTCCTTCACCAAGCCAGTGACCGCTCATTTGAAGCCACTTTAGGACCTGCGCAACCGATACGTTAAAGGCAATCATCAACCCGATCAATATCAGTAACACAGCGATCACCCTTGCGCCAACAAAAGCCACCAAAAAATGAGTGACTGCTAACAGCACAGCACCGATCGTACCGCCGCCAACGGCCGTACTAACACTGTTATTCATTAAGTCACCGCTAAGCAGCTGCCAGGTATAACTCAAAAAACCAGTATGCTGATTTTCAGATAAAAAAAGGTCAACGTGCAGCCAGAGTAACGCACCCAAGTACATCGTCCCCAAGCTCCAAAGCCACCTGCGAGAAATTCGCGGCAGTTGACCCGTGATCAATAAAGCTAGTCCCACGGCGATACCAACTAAACTCAAAAGTGGATACGTATCCCCGACGACAAACCGAATCAGATTAGCCATCAGGTTGCCGATAAAACCGGCCTTAAAAAACGCCAAAAGGCACAAAGCCAGCATCACGAGGCCCACCGCATTGGCAGTATAGGACGTGCTGTTTTGACGTCCTTTTTTGCGCCGTTTAGTCGACTTAGTTGTTCGACGCCGCGTGGTCTTTCGCTTTTGTGCCAAAATGTCCCCTCCTATAATAGATTTAAACTACTTTAATTTATCATGCTCATAGCGATGACTAAGTTCCAACTTAGGAAAGCTTTGCTGCCGAAGGACTTCGTAAATCACGATGGCCGCAGAATTTGAGAGATTCAAAGCACGAATATGGGTATCGTCCTGCGGGATCCGGATAGCTTGCTTTGTATGCTGGCGCATAAACGGTTCCGGTAATCCCGTCGTTTCTTTACCGAACATAAAGTAGTAGTCACCGTTTTTAACATCGGTATAATCGTGTTGAGTATACGCAAATTCGGCGAACTTAGAAACTAAAAACAGCCGTTTAACGTCTGGTACCGTACTCATAAACGCTTGCAGATTTTTGTGATAGCGAATATCAACTTTATCCCAGTAATCTAAGCCGGCCCGTTTCAAATGTGCATCGTCTACTGAAAAGCCTAAAGGCTCGATTAAATCTAAAATCGTATCAGTCCCGGCACAGGTTCTGGCGATGTTACCAGTATTAGCTGGCATTAAAGGTTCAAATAAAACAATATGATTGGACATAATGAAACTCCTCGTAATTATAAATTGTGAACTGCTCATGATTAACATCACGAGCTTTTAGAAACGCCGCTGACTCACACGCAAATTTGGGCGCGAAGTGACGGCCGTTTACTTTGGCACGTTCCGTGCCAGTGCTGCCTAACGCTGACAAACTGCTTTTTTGCTACCAATTTATTATATTCGTTACCGTGACGATAGGCAATTCCCCCAAAATGCATTAGCTAGTCTTAAAAAATTGATCACATAAAAAAACGCAACCCCTCGGTGTCAGCACGGCGAGGAACTGCGTTAATGAAGTGCAAATTCGACAGCGGCTGACGATTGCTCGACATCCACTCCCGAATGATTTCTCAACAAGTAATATACCGCGAATGAGTACAGAATGCAAGGGATTGCTAAATCGGTCTATAGCATTTAAATGCTGACCTTTTAGCCCGCAATGATCCCATTTACCTTACTGATTAGTTTGGAACTATAATCTCTCAGCTCGTTTACCTAAAAATAATTATGATAAATACAATCAACTAAAGCAACATTCCAAGAAAAAATTGCTATAATGGCACATAGACTATAAACAGAGAAAAAGGAGACTGACCTTGAAATTTATCGAACCGCTTGTTAATAACTATAATCAACTGACGCAGGCCGTTAACGACCAAACGACCCGAATCACGATCGGCAATCACCAAACGACCCCCAGCAAGGGAACCATCGCTGAAGCAACGCTATACGCCCACGAACACGATCTATCCCTGACCGTTCTCATACGGCCGAGAACTGGTGCTGCCTGTTACAGCGATCCAGAGCTGAAAATTATGGAAGCCGATATTCTAGAAGCGCAGCAATTGGGAGCTGACGGTGTGATTATTGCAGCCCTAACGGCCGATCACCAACTAGACATTGAGGCTATGAATAACCTGATCGCAGCGGCTGGCGGTATGTCGATCACCTTTGGTACGGCGATCGATGAACTTGCCGACAGTCAACAGGCCAGCTCACTTAAGTGGCTGGCTGATAACGGTGTGGAAAAAGTCTTGACCCATTTAACCGACAAGGCCGACACTGCTCAGTTATCCAAACTAAACAACATTGCTCAGGCTGCTGGGTTGCAGCTCACCGTCCTCAGTCCTAATGAATCCAAAAGCACGCAATTAAACGAGCAGCTGGATTTAACCTACTTTCTTCAAGAACTCTAAAACCATTTGTTCTATAAAAGAACCCGTTACTTTGTTTTCAACGCAAAGTAACGGGTTCTTTTTTGCTGCCTCTTAAAGGCTGCTTTCATGTTCGATCACCGCTGCAAAATCCGCTGGCATCGGTGCGTAACAGGTAATCTGCCGTTGTGCAAACGGGTTATAGAAACTCACTGACGCACAGTGCAGTGCCTGCCGGTGAATCCATGGATTCGTCTGCTGCCCGTACAGAAAGTCCCCCACTAATGGGTGGCCGATACTCGCCATATGGACCCTGATCTGGTGTGTTCTTCCAGTATGCAAACGAACCCGCAACAACGTTGAAGCGGGCATCCGCTTGGCTAACCAATACTCAGTTTGAGCCGGTCTGCCATCTTGACGAACCATCCTTTTAATGAAGGAACCCGGCTCCCTGCCAATGGGTGCGTCAATGACCCCGTGCTTACTGTCGACCACCCCTGTCACCACGCAAAAATACGTTTTCTTCAAGCGATGCTGTTTCAGTTGAGTGTCCAGCACGGTGTGAGCAAAGTGGTGTTTGGCAAAAATCACGATACCACTGGTCTCACGATCCAAACGGGTCACAATGTGAGTCACCTGACTGGCAGCTTGAGTACGTATCAAGTAACCCCTCACCCGGTTGACCATTGAATCATCGGCATAGAGGTGGGAAGGCACTGAGGCGACTTTGGCTGGCTTATTAACCACCAGAAAATGGTCATCTTCGTAAAGGATCGCTAACGGCGTCTCGGAAGCTTGCAAATGGTCGCTGGGAACTTCGGGCGGCAGAGTCACTTCCAGTCGTTGGCCCCGCTGCATTTTATACGTCACACGAACCGGCGTCCCATCAACGCAGATTCGACCGCCAGAAAACTTGATCTGTTTTAAAAGGGTTCTACTGATACCCTGCTGACGCATAAAAGTACGAACGTAAATCGGCGCATCACCAGTATACTGCCAGTCAAACTTAATCAATCGGTTTCACCCCAATAAAGGATTCGGAGACCCGTTTCCAGAATTGCGTATGACGATACTCAGCAAATGCAATTCGCTGCTTTGAAATCCGGTAAGTCACCGACTTAATGCGGTGATTTTCTACCATATTCTGGTCACAGGTCATTAAAATGTCATTCACCTGACTTTTATCTAGTTGAACCGGTTCGATGCGAACCCATTCACTCGGCGAAATAATGATCGGTGAACCTAAAGTTCGAAAGACCCGGTTATTGATTGAAGCAATTTCTGAAACCTGAACAACGTTAAGTTCGGAACTGATGACCGCACCGCCAGCTGATTTATTATAGGCAGTTGAACCGGTGGGGGTTGAAACGCATAGGCCATCTCCACGAAAAAGTTCAAATAGCTGATCCTTGATATAAACGTTGGCCAGCATGGTGCCGGTCACCTTTTTAAGGGTCGACTCATTCAGGGCTAACCGTGACTCGCGGTCACCATTACTATACTCAATGAGCATATCTAACAGCGGATAACTGACACTTTGACCATTATCATGTGCTAAGCTGTCAATTAACTCGTCGACCTCATAATCACGCCAATCCGTATAAAAGCCTAAGTGGCCGGTATGAATACCAACGAAACGGATACTGGCGAGCTGATCTTCATAGTGATGAAAGGCCGAAAGTAAAGTACCATCACCCCCAACAGTGATCAGAATATCGGGATGGCCATTATCTAAAGTGAGATGTTCGGCCTTAATTTTTGACTTCAACGCGTTCGAAACCCGCGTTGAATCTGAACCTGGATTACTAAAAATTCCAATTTTCATCACTGATCATCCTTCTTATTAGGCGGCTGCGGAGTGGCTCCCTTGCCGTATGAAAATAAATGCTGTGCTTCTTCGATTTCTTCTCTGATTTCAGACATTTCGGTATCCAGCTTGAAAGCTGCTTCTGCAGCCCGCTGCAGCCGGGCACTGAGTTCTTCGGGAAATTCCCCTTGATACTTGTAATTCAAAGAGTGCTCAATCGTTGCCCAAAAGTTCATTGCAAGTGTCCGAACTTGAATCTCAGCCAAAATTTTCTTTTCGCCGGTAACCATCTGAACGGGATATTCGATTACGATATGATAAGAACGATACCCGCTGGGCTTTTCATTATGGATATAGTCACGTTCCTCAAGAATTGTCATATCAGAACGCTTCCTAAGCAGATCAACAACTTGATAAATGTCCTCCACAAACTGACACATGATCCGCAAACCTGCGATATCCTGCATATCCTGTTCCAGCCGTTCTTCCGATACGTGCCGGCGGTTCATTTTTTCCTTAATACTGTCAACTGGTTTCACCCTACCAGTCACAAACTCAATGGGTGAACGCTGATTTTTGTTTTGAAATTGCTTGCGCATTCCCCGTAGCTTTACCTTTAATTCATCCACTGCCTGATTATACGGCAGCAAAAAATGATTCCAATTTTCAATCAAGCTGTTCACCTCGATATGGTTTCAATTGCTTGTATTTTGTTTTACAAACAGACTTCATTTTAGCATATTTTCGATTAGGTGGGCTGTTTGAACACAGAAGAATTGACCAACTTAATTGACAGAAACCTAAAAGAACACAATTTACTGTATAATAGCGGAAAACATTATTCCTATTCCGACGGTCTTTGGAACCGTTTTTACCTTATCCGACGGTATTTACATAGCCTAAATCCTTGCATTTCACTCAAAATGCTTTATGATTACTTTTGAACTGAAAGGTCGTTTACTAATTAACGACTAATTAATGGAGGAAATTACTTTGCTAGAAGTATATCTATTTATCAACCCATTAGGCAGTCGCTGTATGAAGTCGGAAAAGTGTATCTTACGTCTCGCCGATCCAATTTTCGGTGATATTTCCTATCAATTTATTCCGCTACTTAATCCGCAAATGATTGATCAGCATTTAAAGGCGACCAATCAAGACTGCCATAACTTAAATTTACGTAATAAACAATTTAATCTGCATTATCGTATCATTTTAGACTACAAGGCTGCCCTCTTTCAAGGAAAGAAAAAGGGACGGTTGTTTTTGTTGAACCTGCAAAATCAACTGGTTAAACAAGCCCAGCCTTATTCTGAGAAACTCGTCTTAGAAGTTGCCAAACACGTGCACTTAGACCTCGCTATGTTTAAGGAGGATCGCCAATCCGAATTGGCCCGCCGCGCTTTTCAAGCGGATCAACGGTTAGCATCCGAAATGAACGTTGCCGCACCTTCTACGGCGATTTTATATAATGCTGACGTCTCGGACTGTGGCTTAATGCTGCCAGACGTCACCTATCAGGCACTGTACGAAATCTGCGAAAACAACGGCTTGATTGCCAAACAAGCACTGGCGCACCAAAAGTCAGCACCTAACTTACATATTCTCTAAAGCATGTGAGTTGTTAAACTCAAAAAGCGATCTGCATTCAATGCAGGTCGCTTTTTGTTTACGGTGGCCGAAACCTACATGGTTTTGGCTAAGGTTTCAAACTGATTTAAACGCTTCTCAAATTCGGCAAACGCCTGATCAAGGTAAGCTGTCTGCGTCATATCAACACCAGCTTTACGCATGACGTTAATCGGATAATCAGAACTTCCGGACTTCAAATAGTTCAAATAAGCCTCCCGCTTGGCTGGCTCACCACTATTGATTCGCTGAGCCAACATGTTAGCAGCCGCGAAACCGGTGGCATACTGATACACGTAATAGTTGTAATAGAAGTGCGGGATTCGAGCCCATTCGTCGGCAATCTCTGGGTCTGAAATAACGTCCTTGCCGTAATACTTCTTATTCAGCTCCAAATAATACTGACTCAAATAATCAGCCGTTAGGGGTTGTCCGGCAGCATCCTGCTGATGAATGAAGTGCTCAAATTCAGCAAACTGCGTCTGACGGAACACCGTTCCCTTAAAACCATCCAGGTAATGATTTAAAACAAACGCCTGAACTTGTTTGTCATCATACTTGTTCAGTAAATAATCCGTTAACAGGGTTTCATTAGTCGTCGATGCGATCTCAGCCACAAAAATGGAGTAGTCACCATACTGATACGGCTGGTTGTGGGTGGTGTAGTAACTGTGCATACTGTGACCCATTTCATGTACCAGCGTAAACAAGCTCTCAAGGTTGTCTTGCCAATTCAGTAAAATGTATGGTGCCGTGTCGTACATACCGGAAGAATAAGCACCCGAGCGCTTCCCCTTATTTTCAACCACGTCGATCCAGCGGGAATCAAACGCTTCTTGAACGTGGCTTAAATAGTCCGGACCTAAGACTGCCAGTGCCCTTAACGCCTCAGCCTTAGCTTCATCAAACGTATAGGATAATTTTGGCTCGCCGGTTATCGGCGTGTACAGATCATACATATGCAATTCTGGCAGTTTTAAAATCTGCTTTCGCAAAGCAACGTAACGGTGCAGTAGCGGTAAATGGTCGTTAACACTCGTTACTAGTGAATCAAACACACTTTCAGGAATGTGATTAGCATTCATGGCAGCTTGCCGGGCATCCTGATAGTGGTGAACGGACGCTTCAAAATTGTGGGTTTTAACGTTCCCAGACAGCGTGGCGGCTAACGTATGCCTAAACTGATGATACACCGCATAAAGCTGTTTAAACGCCATTTTGCGGACTTCAGGCTTAGTGGATTGAATCAGCTGATCATAGATCCCTTGCGACAACTGCACCGTGCCACCATCATCATCTTCGACAACCGGGAATTCCAAATCGGCATCGTTTAAAACGTCAAACGTGTTGCTGGAAGCATTTAAAGCATCTCCTGCCTGCGCCAACAGCTTTTCTGCAGCGGGCGTCAACACGTGTTCACGTTCATCCGTAATGGTCCGCAGGTAGTGTTCATATGGTTTTAATCCTGAATCGGTCTGTATCCATTGATCCAGTGTCTTGGATTCAACTGCCAATAACTCAGGCTCAAACCAGGCCAGGTTGCTTTCTAACTTTGTCAGTAAGCTTTGGGTCCGGCCGCTTAAGGCTTGGTTGTCGGCATCGGTTGTATCCTGATCATGCTTCAAAGAAGCGTAAACATACAGCTTCTCTGCTGGCCGAATGGCCGCCATCATGGCATCGATCACCTGCACCAAGTCTTTTGAACTGCGTGCCAGTTTACCCTGTAACTCTGGTAAAGCTTCAATTTGTTTCGCCACCTGATCAAAAGCTTGATTAAAAGCCTGACGATCTTGATAAATGGGGGTCAAATCCCAGGTTAAGCTTGAATCGACCTGTTCACGGGTTGGTAATTGTTTGATATCTGCCAACGACAGCACTTCCTTCTCATCGAAATTTGATACTGTTCATAGCTTACCACATGCCTAGTATGGTGAAGCAATCAATTGCCACGACTTTTTAGCCAGTTCCTTTAAAATCCCGTGCTGTTCTAAAAGATCAGCATACCGTTGCAGTTGTCTTCCCCAGCTATTAGCAAGCTGTTGTGTCGTGCACTGAATTAACTGCGCACCATCAAATAACGTGCTGATTTTAGCCGCCCACTTTTCTAGATCAAGTTGGCGAATCAGCGACCCCACAGGTACTTCACTTAACAAAACAGTCATCAGTGCCGCCCAAATAATGGGGGATTCGCAAACTAACGGCTCAGCATTAGTGAATTGATAACACACCGGTGGAATGGCCTGCAATAAACGTTGGTGTTCATAACAGAACTGCTGCAGTTTTAGCCACTTAGCATTTTTGTAGTGCAATCCCATTTGAATCCGCCGTTGAATCAGTTTCTGAACTGACGCTAAAGTTTTGGGGGTTCTTTTCCCCACTTGATTGCCAGTGCTAGTTCTAGCCCACCCCTGCAAACCGCCTAAACCATCGATAGTTAAGTGGTGCCAAACGATCAAACACTGTTGACGAGTCTCCCAAAAAATGAGGTACCACCCTAACTTATCGGAGTATTGGAGCCATTTTTCGGCGTGACGAACCGACGTGATCGTTTGTAAATAAGCCTCACCTAAGATCCAGATGACCTCCAGGCCATAGGCATGGTATCCCTGATTACGCTGCCGCAATTTGCCAGCAGAGATCGGCGAGCACTGGTACTCAACCGCCAATTGGTGAGCTTCCCGTTTCACCAGTAAATCTGGCCGCTGTGCCAGCAACTGAAGATAAGGCTCCAATTCAACGTGTTTCCGGCCAAAATAAGCGGCTAACTGCCACTTACCCGTTAAGTGCTTTTGACTTTCAGACTCACTGAACGGCCGGCAGTTCGAATTGGGACGGTGAGCAAAGTGGGCCATCATCCGGGTGCCACGCTTTAAAATGACCTGTTCTCGACAACTGGGACAAAAATAAGGCATTCCGCGCTGGGCGTCACTGGCGGCCACGCGCTGATTTTGTTCGGTCTGTGCGGTTAACATACGATTCCCTGCTCTCTTAGGAGGTTAAAGTTACCTACGTCAAAAAAGCGGCGGTAATTTTTACTATCTTGAATGATTCCCACTTTTAGGAAAAACAAAAAAAACGTTAAGCTGATAAATTCAACTTAACGTTTTTATTCTGATAACCCATTAACTAGTCTGCAGTAAAGTAACGGCGGGTTAGTTGCAGCGCGCTTTGCGCCATAATCTTTTTCCCATGTTCATCAAGAACATCGGCGGTAATCTTCGTTTTTTCTGCATATTCGTAAGCAATCGCTAACTCATCTTTAATACTCTCCGGTGAAGTTTCGTTAACCCGAAAAATCAGTTCTAAGTAATAAGCATTTTTATAGTGATACAAATTAGAAGTCGCGTCAGATAATTTCAGTGCTTCCGCAATCGAAATCATATCCTCGAAATTATGGAGACGGACAACCGTTGTATGGAGTGGTGATGTTTTGGTCACGGGAGACGATTCGTGATCTGCTGACTCGGTCGACGACTTGTCTTGAACTGCGTCACTATCAGTCTGCATCAGCTGCTTCTTTAAGAAGTCTGGCACTTCGTCTTCGTTAACCATTTCGATATCTGGCGAACCTGCACCATTTTCATCATCCACGTCCGTTGACTCTTCATCCGCACCACCCTTGCTAATAAATAGCTCAAGTCCGTTCCGGTTAGGTAGAACTTGAAAGGTAACGGCATCGGTTTCCTGAAATTGGTGATCAACGTCGACTTCTTCCAAAATACTGTAAAAGAAGCTTTCAATTTGCTTGTGGTTACCAAGCAGATCAAGGACGGTAATGCCCCGTTGGGTTAAATCATCGTTTCCAATTAAAACGCGAATTGTGTTCTCATTAATTCTTTCCATTTCCATGACCCAACACCTCTTCCTGCCCGCACCAAGATTTACCTATCTCCATACTAAAGAATTTTTGCAGTTTGTAAAGTATCTGGCTTAATTTTTTTAAAATATTATGAATTTAACGGTAGCCTGAAAAGTCGCGTTTCCTTTGCACCAAAACACTGGCCCGGTCATTACCGGTTTAGCCGGCATCCGCAGCTTCAATCGCTTTCTCCAGTTCAAGCACGCGGATGTGCCGTGGCAAAAATCGGCGAATCTCATCCTCGTTAAAACCAACCTGCAGCCGTTTTTCATCAAATAATATCGGCCGTCTCAGCAGGCCCGGATGCTGGGTGATCAAGTTGAGCAGTTCGCTCACTGGAAGGGTATCGATTTCTACGGTCAATTTTTTATATTCCTTAGACCGCTTCGAAATAATGTCTTCAGTCCCATTCTCAGTCAGTTGGAGGATCAACTTAAGCTGTTTGATGCTTGGTGCTTGCACAAAAATATTTTGTTCCGCAAAGTCGACCTCGTGTGTTTTAAGCCATTTTTTAGCTTTGCGGCATGATGTACAACTCGGTGATGTAAATAGCGTGACTGTCATAGGAATTGCCTCCAAACTTATGCGACCTGGGGGATAGTTATCATCAATTTATTTACTATCTTAACTATAACAAATTCCCCGTACACTGAGAATGAAATTCACTAAAACATCACGAACATATCAGTTATTCGTCACAATTTAACCCTAAAGGTTTTTCGGAGCTCTGCTAACGCAACCGGTATGTCCCCGGCTGCAACCTGGGCTTCTTGTTTCAACACTGCCAAATCTCCAATTTGGGGCAGATGAGTCAGCATCAGCTGACCAACGTGGGCATCAGCAGCTAACCGACCGGATTCCCCAGCAGTCATATGCCACTTTGTACCAGTTTTATCATTAAAGAAGTTGGTATCCGTCATCAACAGATCTGCTTGATCAGCAAACGGTACTAACTCTGGAATATAGGCCGTATCAGCGGTAAAGACAAGGGTTTCGCCAGTCGTGTTCTCCACAATGCGCATTCCAAACGCTGGTACCGGGTGTTTCATCGGTAAAAAGGAAATGGTCAGCGGCCCAAGGTGCAACGTGTCAGCAGGCGCATACCCCTTCCCTTCAGAAGCGTGCGGCCAAGTCAGACTCCCCACCATTAACGGGTCAGCAGTATTCCCATAGATTGGCAGCGTCTTTTGATTAGGCCGTTGTTCGTGCAACTGCCAGTAATATTGTAATACCCCCACATCAGCGATATGATCATGGTGATAATGGGACAGGATTACCGCATCCAACTGCAGTGGATCCAAGACCTTCTCTAAGCTCAAGAGTGCGCCGCTACCGCAATCCATTAATAAATGGTAACTTCCTGATTCAATCAAATAGCTACTCGTTCCAATTCCATTTGCCGGGTAACCGCCATAGTACCCCAAAACCGTTACTTTCATACTAATACTTCCCTTCAAATCTATTTTTATTCAGGGTAAACAGGCCCCTTAAATTGCCATTTTAGTCTGGCAAATTGTATAATAATAGTGATAAGTCAGGAGGAATGAACTATGATTACTCGAATTAGCATTACCTATGGCACCAAGCAAGTCTTATCAAAGCTCCAGACCCGTTATCCAGACCGACAATTGTTAATGCTGGATTCTTCCACCTCTGGCGAGCAGCTTGCACTGCTGGATGTTTCCGGAGAAGAATCCGTGTTTAGCTCACCCATTCATTATGACATCAAACTCCACCGTGGGACAACCGATTGGCAGGGATTTATCAACTTTATCTACATTGATAATCTATCTCCTGACGACCAAAAAACCTTTAATTCAAAGGCTAATCATTTTGTAACAACTGATCCCATGCCAGATGGAATGCGATCAATCTATTTTATGAAGGACGAAAAGAACCGGTCAAACAATATTTTGTTATCCACTTGGGAAAACTCAGATAATTTCTCTATCTGGAAGCGCAGCAGTTCGTTTAAACCCTTTAACTACTTTCTTTCTGGACAGAACAACTATCACGAAGCCAGCTATCATTTCTACACACCTGAAGAGAAGTAACCAGCTATTTTCAGCATGATCCATATGGCCATTAACCGTATGGATTATTTTATTTTTATTGAAATAAGAGGCGGATCAATTTGCAAAACCAAGCAGCAAAAAAATTATCACCCTTTAAAAAGCCGACTAGCCAACAAGCTGCATTAATTGACCAGGCCAAAGACTTCGTCCGCGCACACCTTCACGATACGACACCAGCCGTATTTGTAATTACCGGGGATGCTGGTACGGGCAAGAGTGTCGTTTTAAGTCAGCTCTTTTACGACCTTCAACAAGCAGCAAATCATCGTACCAGTGTGATGGCAAATACTCAGAATTATTTTATGGTTAATCATCCAGAACTGCTGAAGGTCTACCGCAATATCGCCGGTGAGTTGCCAGGTTTGCTGAAGAAAAGTTTTCAACGGCCCACTTCATTAATTAACCGAATGAATAAACGTCACGAAACGTTCGACGTGGGCGTGATAGATGAGTCGCACCTGCTGCTTTCTCAGCCGGATCACTACAATAATTATTATGGCCACAATCATCTACTATCATTATTAAAACTATGCCACGTACTAGTGATTGTTTTCGATGCACACCAAGTACTGCGATTGAAGACTTATTGGACACAAGACCGTCTAAAAAGGTTGCTAGCTCCCTACACGCAAAAATGGGTTCACCTTGATCATCAATTTCGGATGCAGGCTGATGACAGCCTCATTGACTGGATCGATCACTTTACCGGTGATAGAACGCTGTTACCGCTGCAAGCTAGTTTTCGGCACCACTATGATTTTCGTATCTTTTCAGATGCTGAAAAAATGCGCCAGGCAATTGTCAGTCAGAATAAGCGCGTCGGCCTTTCCCGAATTGTTTCAACAACTGGTTATCCCTCCACTTTAGACGGTGGTCGCCACTTTATCACTGAAGGCAATTTTAGGCTCCCTTGGGATCAATATAACTATACAGCAACTCCCTGGGCCGAAATTCCCGAAACAATTAATGAAGTAGGATCGATATACACCTGCCAAGGATTTGATTTAAATTACGTTGGCTTAATTCTGGGACCGCCAGTTAAACTGTCTGCGGATGGTCAAAAAATTACGATTGATACCAGCAAAATTACTGATAGTGAATCCTTTAAGTATCGTGCTGATATGGTCAATTCCCAAACAGTCTTGGCAGCTAAAGTACAGCTTACCTTAAACGCCATTAATGTCTTAATGAAACGCGGCGTAATGGGACTTTATCTTTTTGCTCACGACCCAGCTTTACGTCAAAAATTATCTCAAGAATACGGTCGTTTTAATCAGCAAAACTAGCCGAAAAGACAAAGCAGAATTTAACACCCAAAAGCGTTCTTCCAATGGTTTTGATTGGGAGAGCGCTTTTGGGTGTCAAGTGGTCGGAATCTGAGCGATGAAGCGGGTTAAGACTACATTAAAGGAGTGAATCTTACGTTGTGCTTTAGTCAAAAAATCAACCGAAATCCTTATCGAGATAGACTTAAGTTACTGGCCCGTCCTTTCACATCAGCCTGTAAACCTTGAGAAACAAAAAAATCGCCTTAATGGCGATTAACAAAATGGACGGTCCGTACGAGACTCGGACTCGTGATCTCCTGCGTGACAGGCAGGCGTCCTAACCAACTAGACCAACGGACCATTCGAATTGCGGGGGCTGGATTTGAACCAACGACCTTTGGGTTATGAGCCCAACGAGCTACCAGACTGCTCCACCCCGCGATAATATAAAAGTTATGATGATGACCCGTACGGGATTCGAACCCATGTTACTGCCGTGAAAGGGCAGTGTCTTAACCACTTGACCAACGGGTCATAGCTTTATGAATACAAAACTTAAAATACAAAAACCAACGGAGAAAGAGAGATTCGAACTCTCGCGCCGCTTACGCGACCTACACCCTTAGCAGGGGCGCCTCTTCAGCCACTTGAGTATTTCTCCAATGGGCCTAAATGGACTCGAACCATCGACCTCACGCTTATCAGGCGTGCGCTCTAACCAGCTGAGCTATAGGCCCAAAAAGCGGGTAACGAGAATCGAACTCGCGACAACAGCTTGGAAGGCTGTGGTTTTACCACTAAACTATACCCGCATGGATCTTTTGAGCAAATGGCGCGGGACGGAATCGAACCGCCGACACACGGAGCTTCAATCCGTTGCTCTACCGACTGAGCTACCGAGCCATATAAACGGTCCGTACGAGACTCGAACTCGTGATCTCCTGCGTGACAGGCAGGCGTCCTAACCAGCTAGACCAACGGACCATACAATTGCGGGGGCTGGATTTGAACCAACGACCTTCGGGTTATGAGCCCGACGAGCTACCAGACTGCTCCACCCCGCGATAATAAGGAGGATGAGAGATTCGAACTCTCGCGTGGTTTGACCCACCTGACGGTTTTCAAGACCGTTCCCTTCAGCCAGACTTGGGTAATCCTCCATAATGAAACTCAATTAATGATCAACAACTAAGGACCATATGGACCTTGTAGGACTCGAACCTACGACCGGACGGTTATGAGCCGTCTGCTCTAACCAACTGAGCTAAAGGTCCGAGTCAAAGATCAAATCGCGGCGGGGGGGATCGAACCCTCGACCTCCCGGGTATGAACCGGACGCTCTAGCCAGCTGAGCTACACCGCGATGGTGTTTAAATAAAACTGTTAGAAACTTTATTTAAATCGGGAAGACAGGATTCGAACCTGCGACCCCCTGGTCCCAAACCAGGTGCTCTACCAAGCTGAGCTACTTCCCGTTTAAATGCACCCAGTAGGAGTCGAACCTACAACCTTCTGATTCGTAGTCAGACACTCTATCCAATTGCGCTATGGGTGCAAAATATTATTTAAAACTAAATGCCGAGGACCGGGATCGAACCGGTACGGTCATCACTGACCGCAGGATTTTAAGTCCTGTGCGTCTGCCAATTCCGCCACCCCGGCGTATATGGCATAAGCGGAAGACGGGATTCGAACCCGCGACCCCCACCATGGCAAGGTGATGTTCTACCACTGAACTACTTCCGCATATTAAATTGAAAATGCCGACTAGAAGATTCGAACTTCCGACCCCCTGTTTACAAGACAGGTGCTCTACCAACTGAGCTAAGTCGGCAACACAATAAACATAGTATCAAATCTGACTTTTATTGTCAATATGATATCGGCCCAATGAGCCGTGACAGTCTCGAACTGTCGACCCTCTGATTAAAAGTCAGATGCTCTACCAACTGAGCTAACGGCTCA
>NZ_BCMI01000005.1 GCF_002217985.1 Secundilactobacillus pentosiphilus | reverse complement strand
GATACTCTTTTTTTCTGTCATTATATCAAAAAAGCAGGTAGTTAAAAATCCGAGGATTTTAACTACCTGCTTTTGAATTAAGAGACTTATGTCACAGCCTCTTAGGAATATATCAGATTATAATTGCAAAAAATTAAGCTTTATCGGTATCCAAGAGCCAGGCCAGTGCCAGGGATTTCTCCCCTAGATGGGTGCCAATCACGGGGCCGAAGAAACTCCGTTCGATTGGAATCTGTGGGAATTTATTTTTAATTTGTTTCATCCAGTTATCGGCGCCTTCCGGATCGTTTCCGTCAATGATGATAGCACAAATAGGATAATCAGCGTTTTCAACGGCTTCGGCGAACAGTGTTTCAACTCGGAGCAGTGCCTTTTTCCGTGAACGCACCTTTTCAAAGGCAACAATTTCGTGACTCTCATCATCAAACGTGAGTAACGGTTTGATTTTAAGCAGGCTGCCGACAAATCCGGAAGCGTTAGAAAGACGACCGCCACGGACGAGGTTTTGCAAATCGTCAACCACGAATATTTCGTCAATCGTTGCCCGGACGGCGTTGAGGCGGGAAATGATTTCGTCTACTGTTTTACCAGCTGAAGCCAACTTAGAGGCTTCAATTGCTAAGTAGCCCATTAATTTCACAGTAATTTGTGAATCATAAACGACCACGTGAGTATTCGTCAAGTTTTCGTTGACTTGTTTGAGCGAATTCACAAAACCGGAAATGGTGCTGGCCAAGTGAATGCTGATGATTGTGTCGTAACCCTCATCGCCCAGTTGCTGGTAAAGCTGGATCATTTCCCCCAGCGGCGGCTGAGAAGTACTTGGAAATGATTTTGAGGAGCGCAATTTTTCCCAAAATTCCCCGGTGCTGATATCCACACCTTCATTATAGGAGCGGCCGTCGATGATCACTGGGATCGGAACGACGTGGATCTGATAGCGCTCAATTTCTTCTGCTGATAAATAGCTGGTACTATCAGTGACGACAGCTATTTTCATGGTAAACACCCGTTTCTATTTTCGATTTAACTTACCCATTGTTTAAGTCTGGGATTAATTGTAACTAATACACGGTATGAAAGCAAGCATACGAAAAAACGTAACGCTTGTTTAAAATTTAAAACAGGCGTTACGTCAGTATTTAATCAGCGTCTTCTTCTAAAATACCTTCCGCACGGTCGAGGCTGCGGCTAAGGCGGTTTAACATGATTTTCATCATTTGCTGTTCATCTTCGGGCCAGTAATGGAAAACGGCATCGATCAGCGCATCATAGTCGGAATTGATGTGCTGCAAAGTGGCGCGGCCCGTTGACGTTAACGCGTATTCTAACTGCCGGCGGTCTTTACCCACGGCTGTTTTAGAAACAAGCTCCTTTACGGTCAGATTTTTTAACTGCCGACTTAACGTTGAAGTATCTAGCTGCAACGCATCCGCCATTGCATCCTGAGTGATCACTTGGCTTTCAATTTGACGTAAAAGCCGCCATTCGGCAATCGTGACGTGGTAGTGTTTCGTTATTCTAGTCGTTTGGGTCTGCAATGATTTAGCAGCTAAACTTAAATTATCTAAGATTCCCTCCAAAGCACCCGTCCCCTTTCGGTATCATTTACTTGTATTATACATCTTTTTACCAGAAATGCAGTCTTATTTACTCCATAATTTAGAACCAATCTGCTTTACTATGCTTGAAAACACCGCTATACTAGTAGCCGTGCGAAAAAACGAACGAAGGAAGTGAGACCATGTCATTTGATGGTGCATTCACCCACGCAATGGTTGGCGAGTTAAGCCGACAGCTTGTTGACGGTCGCGTCTCAAAGATCAACCAACCCTATAATAATGAAGTGATCTTAACCATTCGGGCTAATCGCAAAAGCCGACCGTTACTGCTATCAGCTAACCCAACTTTTGCCCGAATTCAAATTACCGATATTCCCTACGTTAATCCTGCGACGCCCACTAACTTTACCATGATGATGCGTAAATACTTGAGCGGTGCCATTTTGACCGGTATCAGCCAAGCTGCCAATGATCGCGTGGTCTATTTGGACTTCACCAGCCGAAATGAACTGGGCGACCAAGTGGCCTTACGTTTGATTATTGAAATCATGGCCCGCCACAGTAACGTGATCTTGATTGATTTTGCCTCCAGCACTATTTTGGATACCATCAAACACGTTGGTTCAGACCAAAATCGCTATCGAACCTTACTGCCTGGTGGCCGCTATATTAACCCACCGGCTCAGGATCTGACTGATCCGTTTGCAGCAGGCGCGAGTGACGCTGTGAAAGCGCTAGTGCGGGACTATCCCAATGAAGACGTCCTGGCACAGCAGCTGCGCCACACCTACCAAGGGTTAGGTCAAGACACGGCTTTAGGGCTGGCGAAGGCCCTGCATCAAGCTGGTGAGCCGATTGATAATTTTACGGCTTTCTTTAAACGCTTTGATCAGCCAGCACCAGTTTTGGTAACTAACGATAAGGGTAAAACGGGTTTTAACGCCTTTCCTTACGGCCAAGAACACGTGACTAGCAAGTCTTTTGATAGTTTAAGTGCAATGTTAGACTTTTACTATCAGGACCGTGCCGAACGTGATCGGGTTCAGCAGCAAGGCAGTACGTTGATTCACGTGGTTCGTAACGAATTAAAGAAGAACCGAACCAAGCTTAAGAAGTTGCAGGCCACGCTAAAGTCAGCTGACGATGCGGATGAATACCGGGTTAAGGGCGAGTTACTGACCACTTACCTCACAAAAGTGACTCGCGGGATGACCAGTATCACCCTACCGAACTTCTATAACGACGAAAAACCGTTAAAAGTGACGCTGTCGAATCAGATCAGTCCGTCACAAAACGCCCAGAAGTACTTCAAAAAGTATAATAAATTAAAGGCCTCGGTTCGCTACGTCAACGAACAAATGGCGAAGACTGATGCCGAAATTGATTACCTTGAAAATATCAGCTCGCAAATCGAACTGGCAGCCCCTAAGGATTTGGCTGACATCAAAGCCGAACTGCAACAAGGCGGCTACTTACGCGATCACGAACATAACCAGCGCAGCGGTAAGAAGAAGCGGCGTCAGGTTTCAAAACCAGAAGTCTTTACCGCCACTGACGGCACTAAGATCGAAGTTGGAAAAAACAACCTCCAAAACGAAAAGTTGACGCTGCACAGTGCTGCTAAAACTGATATTTGGCTGCACGTTAAAAACATGCCGGGTTCCCACGTGATTATTCACGATGCTGATCCCTCGGACCAAACCTTGGTGGAAGCCGCAACCATTGCCGCTTACTATTCCAAGGCACGTCAATCCAGTTCCGTACCGGTGGATTACGTTCAGGTAAAAAAGATTCGCAAACCTAATGGTGCTAAACCGGGTTACGTGATTTATGAAGGTCAAAAGACCCTCTTTGTCACACCTACTAGAGAATTTGTTGATAAACTCAGTACGAAATAAGCCACCGCTTATTTTAAAAAATGAACTAAAAAGCCATGATTTTCAGTGATTACTGAAATCATGACTTTTTTAAGTAACACTCAGTTACAATGTTTCAAAACTGATTTTTGCCCCTACTTCTTGCGTGGTCAGTCCTAGCTGATCAGGCAACTGTAACTGCTTGAACGGGAAAGTACCACGTACTTGTGAACGGCGCTCGGAATGAATGTCAACGTCCCATTTGGCAATCAACTTTTCATCGATTTCCCCTAAAGCCTGGCGAACCAGCATGCGGACCCAATTGATGCCCGTAACTTTATTGAGATAAGCAATCGTCGTTAAACGAGTGGGCCTGACACCGGCAAACTGGGGCATTTGCTTGGAATTGCCATTAGTGGTGTACAGCATTTGGACCATTCCGGTTCGCTTATGCGCCCCTAAGTAAGCCTTAGCGTGCTTAAGAATGGCGTCTAGCTGCTGAGTCGTCAACGTGGCCGGGTTGCGCATCAAGGTAATTTGGTTCAACGTTGTTGCGATTCCCTGATCAGAGCGTAAATCGCTGGCCAAGATTGGGACAATATGCCCCTTAGCGACAAACAGGTCAAGACCAATGTTAGCATGATCACTTAATAATTCGCTGCGTTTTTCTTGATCGGGCGGCAAGATGGAGATCGAGTAGTTCCGTCGTCGCAATTCCCGTGTCAGGTAATGCCGATTCCCCGGTACGAAAATCTTAACGGGACGTTCAATCGCAATGACGTTCATGATGTCACCTAATTGGACTGGGTCGATGATCTGCTTATCCGTTAAAGTTGCGGTGAGTGAGCCAGCGTTAGGATTCGTGTTCATAATCACCGTTTGATAGCCGGACTTCCTTAACTGTTTCAGCATTTCAGTCGTAAAGTAGTCGGCTGAAGCGTTGGGTCCCAGCTGATTACCACCACGACCTAATACTAAGACCGTCTTATTGGAAAGTTGCTGACTTTCGTTTTTAAGCTCGAAAGTACTGTAGTAACCGGTTGGTGTCCCTGACAGCTCGCCAGCTGAAGGTTCAATTCCCTTGTACGTTGGTGAGATGTGATTGTCATGGCCCAGCTGGCGGACCGTTTCGATATCGGTCTGCCACATTTTAGCAATCATCCCGTCACCAAAACCGTAATAGCGTCCCTTGCGCAGCGCTTCAATTGACATTGGGTGCGTTTTGATGTCTTTTTCGATATCTAAGATGTGTTTGAACTTGACGAAGTAGAACTGATCGATTTTGGTTAACTCGTTAAGCTCGTCTACCTGATAACCACGGCGTAATGCTTCCAGCAGAACTAAGATCCGGCTGGACAGCGGATGGATCAGTTGTGAGATAATTTGCGAATCCGTTAAGTTACTCATGGATGGTAATTCATCTTGGGGACTGAACTGAGAAGAACGCAAGGCTTTTAAAATGGCTTCCTCAGTACTTCTACCAATACCAATTGTTGATCCCACAGACTTCATAACGGTTCCTAAGTGCTTATCGGCGTTTTTGATATCTTCAAACGGCCATAGCGGAATGCGCACGACCACGTGATCTAAACTGGGTTCTAGGATGGCCGTTTGCTTGAAATGGTAAATTTCTGGCAGCCGAACATCGGTCAGCTTTTGATTTAAGTATAAGTTAGCGGCAACGTAAGCAATTGGGTAGCCGGTAGCGCAGGCTGCCAGCGAAGTCCCCCGGTCATTATACGGGGTAACCTTTGTGACGTAATAGCTTTCACCGTCAGCTCGCAGCGCAAAATGAGTGTGAACCACGCCCGTAAACCGGAATTGGTTGTTAATGGCAAACGCAGTGTCTCGCAAGGATTCGTATTCAACGTTGCTTAACGTTAAGGTTGGCGTGACCACCATGGAGTCACCGGAGTGAATGCCAATCGGGTCGATGTTTTCCAAACCAGCAATTAAGACTTGCGTACCCATGGTATCGCGCATCGAAACCAGTTCAATTTCTTTATAGCCCACGATGCTTTGCTCAATGACACACTGCTTAAACCGCGACCAAGACAGGCCACGAGAAACCGCGTTGATCATATCGCTTTCATTTTCACACAGCATCCGGTTAGTATCGATTCGCGGTGCAATCGGCTTGACGATAACGGGATACCCAATTTCGTTAGCAACGTTAATGGCTTCATCTAACGTACCGATCGTTTCTGATGCGATTACCGGCATGCCAACGTGACGCATGACGTCGTTGAGCCGGTCGGGGTTATTGATTTCCATCATTGCACTAGCGGGAATGCCCAGCGTCTGCACGTTGTTATCAGTCAGTACCCCGTTTTCCTGCAGTTCCTGAATCACACTAATTGCTGCGACACCGCCTACCGTGGGTAAAATCGCATCAGGATGTTCGTTTTCAATGATCCGCTGAACGTTATCGGCCGTCACTGCCTGGATGAACACGTTGGTTGGCTGCACATCTTCCAGAGCAGCTGAAAACGGGTTATTGTCAATTAACAGTGAGCGAATACCCTGCTTTTTAAACGCTTGAATAATTTGGACACAAGCTGCGTCTAGTTCGGTTTCATGGCCAATCTCCGTTGGCCCCCCGCCAATTATGAGTATTTTTTGAATTTCTTTAGTATCCATCTGATCACTCCCGTGTCCCCATGATTTCAATAAATTCATCAAATAGATCAACTGAATCGTTAGGACCTGGTGCACCATCAGGGAAAAATTGCACTGAAAACGCCGGGTAATCCCGGTGCCGCAGTCCCTGAATCGAGCCATCGATCAAATCCAGATAAGTGGTGATCAGCCGGTCACGATTAATCGAATCTGGGTCGACAACGTAACCCTGACTTTCCATAGCGTAAATAATTTCGTTGGTAATAATTTTACGAATCGGGTGATTAGCACCATGGTGTGACAACTTTAGTTTAGTCACGTCGGAACCGTTAGCCAATGCGAATAGTTCGTGCCCCAGACCAATCGCAAACATTGGTATCCGCTCCTGGATCGTTCTGATCATCTCAAGAACGCTTTCCGGGAGATCCAGTGGCGAACCAGGTCCAGTGGAGAGTAAGACCCCATCCGGATCCAAGTTGATTACGTCTTGTGCACTGGCATCCCAAGGCAGAACGGTAACGTTACAGTTGCGCTTAGATAACTGGCGTAAAATCCCGTGTTTGAGGCCAAAATCAATGACAACCACGTTATAGCCCTGATTAGGGTTAGGGTACGGTCGCGGTGTGGCAACTTGGGCGACTTGCTGGTTTGTCAGCACCGTGGCGTGCAGCTGATCGAAGGCGTGATCGTCCGCCACGTCTACGATACTGCCCTTAATGGTCCCCGTCTGGTTGATTTGACGAATTAAATGCCTGGTGTCAATTCCGCTGATACCGGGAATATTATGCTGCTTTAAAAACTGATCCAGGGAAAGTGACCGTTGGCGATTTTTCGAAATGTCTGTTACGTCACGAACAACCATGCCCTTTGCACTTGGCAGAATTGATTCATAGGCATCGTGGGCGATCCCAATACTACCAACAATGGGCTGAGAAAAGACAATAATCTGATTGTGGTAGATTTGGTTCGTCACGATTTCCTGGTAGCCCAGCATACTGGTATTAAAGACGATTTCACCAGTGGTGGTTGCGCCAGCGCCAAAGCCGTGTCCAGGGTAAATCGAACCATCTTCCAATATTAAAAAGCGTTGTGCCATTTATATCATTCCAATCCTGATTACTGTACTATCGTTCAATGATTTCGACACTGTCATGGCCGTCGATCTCACTAACTGATACTTTAATCCGTTCCTGCTGCGAACTTGGAATGTTTTTGCCGACAAAATCGGCCCGAATCGGTAATTCGCGGTGGCCACGATCGACCAAAACGGCTAGGTTGATTTGTTTAGGACGACCCAGATCCATAATGGCACTCATTGCTGCACGGATCGTTCGGCCGGTATACAAAACGTCATCAACTAAAATCACCTTTTTATCAGTCACTGGAAAATCAATCTTCGAGATGGTGACTTTAGGATCAGTGTCTTGACTGTCATGTTCAATATCATCACGGTACTGGGTAACGTCCAGTTCACCCACCGGGACGCTGGCGTTTTCTAACTGCTTTAACCGACTGGCAATTCGCTGTGCCAAATAAACGCCGCGGGTTTTAATACCGAGAATCACCAAACCGTCAATTCCCTTATTATGTTCAATAATTTCGTAAGTAATTCGTGTCAGTGCACGCTGCATTGCCATTGCATCTACAACTACTTTTGCCATGAGTGGCCTCCTGTTTTTTAAGTTCTGATTGTTTCAAATAATTGCTATAACTTTACAATATCCTGGAATATATTCACTTGCAAGCCATATTACTTTAGGCCTGGCGTTTGTTCTCTAAGCCGGTTGATCACCTTTTGAAAATCTGCCGGCAACGGTGCATCAAAAACGAGCTGTTTACCAGTTACCGGATGACGGAAACCTAATTTCTTAGCGTGCAGGAACTGTCCTGAACCGGCAATCGTCTTTCGCGGTCCGTACAGCGGATCACCAGCTAAGGGATGGCCGATCGACTTCATGTGCACCCGAATCTGGTGAGTGCGACCGGTTTCTAACCAGCAGGAAATCAACGTGTAGTTTAAATAGCGTTCTAGCACCTGGTAGTGAGTCACTGCGTGTCGACCGTCTGCCACGATGGCTTGCCGTTTACGATCCTTCGGCGAGCGGCCGATCGGTGCATCGATCACACCCGTATCCTGTTTGATCACACCATGAACCAGTGCAATGTATTCTCGCAGGTTGGTCTTGTTTTTTAGCTGGGCAGCCAATGAGCGGTGAGCGTTATCGTTTTTTGCCACCATTAGCAAACCGGAAGTATCCTTATCAATTCGGTGGACAATTCCCGGACGGTACGTGCCGTTGATCGTGGAAAGCGGCGAATGGTAGAGTAATGCATTGACCAGTGTGTGATCGGGGTGCCCTGGTGAAGGATGGACAACCATCCCTGACGGTTTATTCACGACGATAACGTCATCGTCTTCGTATACGATATCTAACGGGATGTTCTCGGGTTCTAAATCTAGTTTGACCGGATCGGGAATCGTTACTTCGATTTGGTCACCTGGCTGTACGTGATACTTTGGCTTTTCCACTTGGGAGTTGACCAGGACCCGTTTCTCGTCAATGGCGAGTTTAAGCTGTGAGCGGCTTTCATCCGGCATCATTTCACTCAGCACTTTATCCAGCCGGCCAGTTTGACCCGTAATTTCTAGCTGAACTTTCCTAGGCATGATGGGCCTCCGCTCTATCTTCCAAAAATAAAACCACCATGATCCAAATAACGCCAACCGTCAGGCACGTGTCAGCAAAGTTAAAAATCGGGAAGTTGATAAAATCCAACTGGAACATGTCGACAACAAAGCCGTTGATCAAGCGGTCATAAAAATTTCCCAATGTGCCGGCAATCATGAAGGCTAGGCCAATGTCATACTGCCAGTGGTGACGGTAGCGAACCAAAAACCAGATCATAATAGCTAAGGCAGCTACCGAAATAATGAGGAAAAACCACTGCTGGCCAGCCAGCATACTCCAGGCGGCACCGTCATTTCTAATGTAAGTTAACGACAGCACGCCAGGCACAACGGTGTGCATACCGCCCAAAGCAATTGTGGCGACGACCGTGTGTTTGATCCACTGATCAATGAGAAATAATAAAATAATCAATCCTGTACTTAGCCCAATTAACAAGTTGGCAACTCCCTTTATTCTGTGATGTATGTGCGTTTATTCAAGTAACTTTCATTATATCAAAAAAAGCGGTCGATAAACTTAATTGTTATCAATCCGCTTTGTTTGTTTTTAAAAGAGACCTAAAAGAGACCCGTAATTTTACCATCAGCATCAATGTCCATATCCAAAGCTGCTGGATGTTTTGGCAGTCCCGGCATAGTGAGAACGTTCCCCGTCATCGCCACGATGAAGCCAGCACCTAGCTTAGGGACAAATTCCCGGACGTGAATGGTGAAGTCCGTTGGTGCGCCCAGTGCCTTGGCATTGTCAGATAGAGAATACTGGGTTTTAGCCATGCAAACTGGTAACTTATCCCAGCCGTATTTGGCGAACCGTCGTAACTGTCGTTTGGCTTTTGGCTCTAGAACCACGTCTTTGCCACCATAAATCTTGCGAACGATGGTCGTCATTTTGCTAACAACATCGTCATCCGAATGGTAAAGCGGCTTAAACGTACTGGATTTCTGAGTGGCGTCGACCACGGCATCGGCCAGATCAAGCGCTCCGCCACCGCCGTTTGCCCACACCGTGGTGTCGAAGGCTGGTACGTGCAGGTCATTTTTAACGTAGTCGAGCAGCTGGTTAATTTCAGCATCCGTGTCGGAGGTGAAACGGTTCACTGCAACAATGACAGGAACACCGTACTGCTGCATGCTGTCAACGTGACGTTTCAGGTTAGCAGAACCCGTTGCTAAAGCTTCTAAATTCTCGGTTTCCAGGTCGTTTTTACCAACACCGCCGTTATACTTTAAAGCCCGGACAGTTGCAACGATCACGACGGCATCTGGGGTTTTGCCTAAAACCGGCGTCTTGATATCCATGAATTTTTCACCGCCAAGATCGGCGCCAAACCCAGCTTCGGTGACAACGTAATCGGCCAGTTTTAGAGCTGTTTGCGTTGCCAAAACGGAGTTACAGCCGTGCGCGATGTTGGCAAATGGGCCCCCATGAATAATTGCTGGCGTGTGTTCCAGTGTTTGGACGAGGTTGGGTTTGATGGCATCCTTTAATAAGACGGTGATAGCGCCGCCGACCTTTAGATCAGCTACCGTAACCGGCTTTTTGTCGTACGTGTAGCCGATAACGATCCGGTTGATACGGGTTTTGAGGTCCGCCAAGTTTTTGCTGAGGCAAAGGATTGCCATCAGTTCACTGGCCACGGTAATATCAAAACCGTCCTGACGAGGGACACCTGAAGTTCTCCCGCCTAAACCAATAACGGTCTGACGTAGGGCCCGGTCGTTAATGTCTAAGACCCGCTTCCAGATCACCTGGCGCGGATCAATGTTTAATTCGTTACCCTGTTGAATGTGGTTGTCAATTAACGCTGCCAAAGTATCATGAGCTTCAGTAAGGGCGTGCATATCGCCCGTAAAGTGGAGGTTGATGTCTTCCATTGGAACAACTTGAGCGTAGCCGCCGCCAGTGGCGCCGCCCTTCATTCCCATAACGGGACCTAAAGATGGTTCTCTCAAGGCAATAGCGACTTTCTTGCCCTGACGCTTAAGCGCGTCGCCTAATCCAACCGTCACCGTCGACTTGCCTTCGCCGGCTGGCGTTGGGTTGATTGAGGTGACCAGAATCAGTTTGGAATGCTTAGTGTTACCCTGAACGGGCAGCTTGATTTTAGCTTTAACCGCGCCATAGGGCTCAATTTGGTCGGCAGAAAGGCCTAAATCAGCAGCGATTTCTGTTATCGGGGCTTCTTTTGCAGCTTGTGAAATCTCAATATCGTTCAATTTAACAACCTCCAATTATTTGAGTGCTTCTTTTCTTGTTTCACTGATTATATTACTCAATTCGATGGTGGAATTCAAAGGCATTATAAACTGATAAATTTTACCGCCATAAATAAAACCCAGCCGATACTTAGAGACGTGAAGCTGTCGCACATCTTTTAACCGGATATTGACCCAATTATGATTAATCACGCGACTGACACGAATGGTACCGTTATCCAGGTAAATATGCCGATAATGAACTTGTGCCCAAGTTAAGAGCAAAAAGATGATCCCCAGCGTGTAGGCAATCCATTGTAGCCTGGCGGAGACTTCTAAGCCTGTGATCAAACTGAGAAAAAGGACGCAAAACGTCCAGCTCCACAGGATGATACTACTTAAAGGTGCCGGTTGATATAAAAATTTTCGCTTTTGATTTATGATAGAATTACCTCATTTCGAAAGGGTTGATACCATGTATACGTTATACACAGATGCAGCGACCAATAATGAAACCCTTCACAGTGCAGCGGGCATCTTGATCGTTCACGCCGGCAAACAGCAGCAATTACGTGCCAGTTTGCCCAATAGTGACAATCACCATGCGGAATTTCACGCTGCCCTGGCCGGGTTTGATGCGCTGCTGAAACTGCTAAACGGGACAGCAAACAACGTCACCGTTCAGTACTTCACCGATTCTAAAATTGTTGCTGACAGCGTTAAAAAGCGCTATGCAAAGCATTATCAGCAATTAGTCGATGAGTTATTAGCCAAGCAGGCTGAATTTAATCTAGTCATTACCCAATGGGTACCAGAAAAACAAAATCAAGGTGCCCATCACTTAGCACAGCAAGCGCTGCATGAACGTGATTAACTTAAATAATTTGTCAGCGGCTTTTCGTAGTTCGACCAGTCTGGCGTCCCGCCGTAGATTAAAGTGCCAGCTAACAGCCGGCCGATGAGCGGTCCGGTGGTTAAACCTGAAGCGCCCAGGCCACTGGCGACTAACAACTGCGGGTAGTTTTTAAGGCGGCCGAAAAATGGTGCAAAATCAGGCGTATAAGCCCGGGTACCAACTTTTGTGCGGATGATGTTATCGGCCGTTAAATAATCGGCAAACTGTTTGGCACTACTCAATAAATCTTGGGTTGCTTCGGGGGTTGCCGTTAAGTTAAAGCCGCCTTCATCATCGTGAGTTGCACCAACGATCAGTTTACCATGGCCAAACGGAATGAAATCCCGCTCGCCCTCAGGCATTAGGACCGGCATGTTCTCCCGTGACTCATAGGCGGGTACCGCCAGTTCAATCAGCTGCCCTTTTTGAGGACGAACCGCAACGTGAATTCCCAGTGGCTTAACCAGTTCGTTCAACCACGGACCAGCGGCGATAATCACGTTGTCAAAGTGCTGCTGGCCACTTGAAGTCAAAATATTGCCCTGCTTATCTAAGGCCACCCGTTCGTGTTTAACCGCCAGATTGACTTGTTGGGCTTGCTCTAATAAAGCGGAGATCAAAGCTTCGCCATCAACTCTAGCACCGCCGCTCACGTAAATTCCGGGCTGCGGGTTGGTTAGTAGCGGGATCCGCTCTTGGACTTCCTGTGCCGTTAACCGTTCAACTTTCCCCATGTCAGGGGCCTCTTCTCGGCGCTCCTGTGCTAAAACGTATAGGTCGTGAAGGTCTTTTTCATTTGTTCTGGTAATAATGGTTCCGGTTTGCTGGTAAACTTCAGTAGAGAGGTTCGCCCGTCGCGCTAAGGTCATTAGCGTAGTCGCACCGTCCTTGGCTAACTGATACCAGTGTTGATTTCTTCTTTTTGATAGCCACGGTGAAATGATTCCGGCTGCTGCCTTGGTTGCCTGCCCAGTACCGTGGTCAAACAGCGTCACACTGATCTGACTGCCTCCCGGTAAACTACTGAGGTAATAAGCTGCACTTGCCCCAACAATGCCGCCACCAATAATTGCAACTTTCTTATTCATTTTGCTTACCACACTCCTGAAATCAGTTTTAGTTTCATAACGTCATTTTAGCATACTATCGCTTTCAAGATTGTGCCAGAACTTTATGAAAATTTATTGAAAAATATCATTTTGTACAAAAAATCCCTTAACTGCTATCGATGAATGAAGATGATTCGTCGATAGCAGTTAAGGGATACTTATTTTACAGCTTATTTAAGAACTTTAAACCGGTCTTCATCAGACATAAATGCTTTGTCGCCAGCTGGTGCTTCGATTGAGCCGAAGTCCATTTCAGCACGTAATTTCCAGTTCTTTGGAATGTCAAACGCATCTCTGACAAGATCATCGATCAGTGGGTTGTAATGTTGCAGGTTAGCACCCAAGCCGTTTTCAGCTAAAGCTGTCCAAACAGCAAATTGGGCGATCCCTTGACCTTGTTCAGCCCAGTCAGCAAAGTTGTCCGCATAAAGCGCGAAGTTATTTTCAGATTGGTGGACAACATCCATATCAGTATAAAACATGACAGTCCCAAATGCTGATTTAAAAGCGTTGATCTTTTGTAATGTTTTTTGGTAAGCTTCTTCGGTTGGTACTTCAGACTTGAGGCGTTGACCAACAATGTCCCAAAGCTTTTCGTGATTGGCGCCAAACAAAATAACGGCACGAGTTGATTGATTATTAAAGGTGGTTGGTACCCATTTGACAGTTTCTTTGATCAATGACGCAATGTCGTCTTCGCTAGCGGTTACGTTACGGCCTAAAGCGTAAATTGAGCGGCGTTGTTTTGCTAAGTTTAAAAATTGTTCTTTCATGTTATGAAATCCTCCAATTTGTATCAGTCATTGTTTTACAAGAGCTAGTATAACAGCTTACTTTTTGTAAGTAAATAATTATGTTGCCTTTTATCATTAAAAAAGAGTCGTTTGTCCTCCATTGAATGGCATGCTAAACTGAGAACATTGAATAATAATGAAGGACGTGACGTTATGCTTCATCAACGAGCCGGTCGACAACTGCTTAGCCAGTACGGCTACTTTTTTGTTTTATGGTTTGTCATACAAGTTTTTGTTAATGTACCAATTATTAATTTAGCCAGTGGCTGGGCTGAGGAATTACTGACAGATGTCGTCAAAGTACTTATTTGGCTGGGCGTGGGCCTCTATATGATCTTTCATACTAAAAGGGACCAGTTCGTTATCGAACGGCCCTTTCAGCTGAATCTAAAATTTAAACCACTTTATATCACACTGATTGCGATCATCATTTACATGCTGGCAACGGCGTTTATTCAACGGCATAGTATTGGCGTTGTCGCCACCTTTAAACCCACGATGCTGCTGCAGGACTTTCTGGTAGTTGGTATCTGTGAAGAAACGGTGTTTCGTGGTTATCTGCTGAACCGGCTTAGAAAAATGATTGATTCGCAACAGACTGCGTTAATTATTCAGGCCATTTTATTTGCCCTGATTCATTTACCGCGCTACCTGACCACTTACCCAGCCTTGCCGATTCTGACAATTTTGAGTCAGTTAGTGACAGTAGCGATTTTAGGTTACTTATTCGGCTGGTTATTTCTAAAAAGTCGTTCACTATGGCCAGGCATTATCGTTCACTCCGTTTGGGATCTACTGATCGTTGTTTTGATCGGCAGTTAGGTGTAACTGACCGTTCATAACTGAAGACACTGCCGATACGGCTGTCGGTTTCGTGAAAATGGCTAACATTTCCATGAAACTCTCAGCCGTATTTTTGGCGTTCAAGTCAGCTAAAGGTAACCAGAAAATGTGTCCTTCATCGCCCTGTTTGAGGTTGCCGGAAAAGTGGCTTGTCCGGTACAAAAAGCCGATTTTACGGTAACCTGCCTGCTGGTCGAACCACTCAACGCAGCCGCAAGCTTCAAGCTGACTGATGCGCAGGCCGGTTTCTTCAAAAACTTCGCGAATCATAGCATCAGCTACCGGTTCGCCGGGTTCAACGTGGCCGCCAGGAAAAGTGTGACCGAATTTCCAGGCCACATCAGTCTTGTCCTCCACCAGTACCTGCTTTGTTGCCGGGTCATAAACCATGCACATATTTACTAATTCGACTCTTTCAGTGCGGTCGAGTCCCATGTAACCACCTTCTATACTTTGATGGTTCTATTATACGGGAAAAAGCTCATTCCCGTAAACGGGCAGTTTGACCCTTGAACTCGTTTGCGTAAACCTTCATGTCACTTTGAGCTTTAGCAACGTCAGCACTCAGTTCTACGGCATAATCGGCTTCTTCACCATGTTCGCCAATATCCAAGCCAAGTGCTTCTTCATCACGATCAACACGCATTGGCATCACAAGTTCAAGTGCTTTGATCAGGACCGCGCACATGACGGCAACAAAGACAATGGTCATTGCGGTAGCTGCCAATTGAACTAAGAATAAGTGACTGCCCCCGCCGTAAAACAAACCGTTTTCAGCTAAACTGCTATTAACGGACTTAGTGGCAAACAAACCGGTAGCGATACTGCCTAAAATACCACTGACACCGTGACAGCCGAAGGCATCTAAGGCATCGTCTACACCGATCCGATCCTTTAAAACGTTCACGAAAAAGTAGCTGCAGCAAGTGGCCGCAAGACCGATCCAGAAGGAACCGCTAATCGTCACGTAGCCCGCGCCGGGGGTGATGCCAACGAGGCCGCATAGTGTCCCGGTGCAGACACCGACCAACGTTGGTTTACCCTTAATGAAGATGTCTAAAAACATCCAAACGACCATTGCCGTAGCAGTCGCAACGGTCGTGGTTAGCGTTGCCTGAACGGCTACCGTATTAACGCCTAACGCGGAACCGGCGTTGAAACCGTACCAGCCGATCCACAGGATGGTAGTTCCCAACAGGACCCAGGGTAAGTTGTAGTGGGTGTGTGGAATATCCCCAAACTTGATTCGTTTACCCAGAAAGGCTGATAGGACAAAGGCGGTGACCCCAGCGTCGATGTGAACCACGGTTCCGCCAGCAAAATCAACCGTGCCTAGCTTGGCAAGCAACCCCGACGGACTCCAAACCATGTGGACCATCGGATAGTAGATAAAAATGGACCAAACAACTAGAAACGTGAGCAAAAATTTGAAGCGGATACGGCCAACCACCGCACCGACAAACAGTGCGGGTGTGATAATGGCAAACATCATTTGAAATAGCGAATAAAGGCTGGTTGGAATATGAGTGCTTGTCAACGTGTTCAAATTCAAATGGCTCATGAACGGGTGGCTCCAACTGCCGAAAATGCCGCCATGATCACCAACAAATGACAATGAATAACCGATTAAGATCCACAAAATAATGGCTACGCCGGTCATTACGAAGACTGATAGCATCGTATTGACCACGTTTCGTTTCGAGACCAAACCACCATAGAAAAAGGCTAATCCGGGCGTCATGAATAACACCAGGATACTGGACAGCACCATAAACGAGACGTTAGCAAGACTCATACAATCACTTCTCTCTTTTATTATGTTATGAATAGTAACATGCTTTAGAATGCTATTCCAGCAGTATTTGGTTGATGTAAACTAGTTATTTTTATTGGTTTACCAGTAAACAGCGTGAAAACTATATGAGAGGAGGATTAAATTTTTTTGAGAATTGTCGTCATGATGTTAACTTTTAATACATCTTCATGGAGTAAATGGTATATATTTTGAAAGTATGTAAAAAGCAGTCGGCATAGCCAATTTTTACTCAATTGGTTATGCCGACTGCTCGTAATATAAATCGTTTTAGTGTTTCCGATGCGTTGCCCAGAACTGGAAGTAATCCGTTCTAAGCGCACCGTTATATAATTTGCGGCGCTTAGTGGCTCTTTGACCGTAGAAGTTCTCGAATTCCAGGTCAGCGGTCAGAATATACTTAGACCAGGTCGTCAGCGGTTTGAAGACTTGCCCCATTTGTTCATAGAGTTTACGGACACTCTTTTGATCGCCCATTCGTTTACCGTAAGGTGGGTTAACAATGATGACGCCGTCTTCCTTATCGGTTTTAAAGTCTTTGACCGCGATCTGCTTAAAGGTGATGTCGTGCAAAACACCGGCCCCGTTAGCGTTAAGTTTCGCAATATCGATCATGGACCCATCAATATCGCAGCCGGTGATGTCAAACACGTCGTCGTTTTGCTTGGTCTTAGCTTCTTCCTTCAATTCGTTTGAGATCTTCAGGTTATCAGGATGCCAGTTCTCACACGAAAAATGCCGGTTGAGCCCTGGTGCGATGTTGCGTGCCATCAAAGCTGCTTCAATAGGTAAAGTACCAGAACCGCACATTGGATCAACAAACGGCATATCAGTGTGCCAGTTGGTCAGCATGATCAGTGCAGCCGCGAAGTTCTCCTTCAACGGGGCCTCACCCTTTTCCTGTCGGTAGCCCCGTTTGAACAAACTGTCACCAGTGGTGTCCAACGTTAAGGTTGCTTCATCCTTATTGAGGGCAATTTCCAAGGAGAATAAAGCGCCGGTCTCAGGGAAACGGGTTTTTCGGTGATAAGCGCCCGCCATCTGATTGACAATGGCTTTTTTGGTGACCGCTTGAATATCCGGTACACTAAATAGCTTAGAATTTTTAGAACGGCCATTCACCGGAAATTTAGCATCCATCGGCAGCCATTGATCCCACGGCATTGCGGTGACAGTGTCGAAGATATCATCAAAAGTCGTTGCTTTAAACGTCTTTAAAATGATCTTGATGCGGTCAGCCGTCCGTAACCAGATGTTGGCCCGTAAAATATCTTTCATATCGCCTTCAAAATAGATCCGGCCGTTATCAACACGGACTTCATAACCTAAGTCCCGTAATTCTTGACCAGCTAATGCTTCTAGTCCGCTGGCGGTTGCTGCATATAATTGAAATTTTTGTTCTGCCATGATTTGCCTCTTTCTTTGTGGTGAGTGGCCAGTTAAATTGCATAAAAAAAGGTGAGAGTCACCTCTCACCAATCCTGAACTGTAAATCTCTGTAAGCCATGTTCCGTACTTTATTAGTTGTCAGGGACAGTCTAATAAAGTGGTAATCATCTATCTCGAGAGTTAAAAACTCTCCCCCCACATTTAGTTCATTTCCAGATGTGAAGCTCCCCTACCATAGTTTGGGTTGCCCGCTCGAGGGGTTTACCAACGTTCCACCGTACCCGTTTCCGAATACGTCATCGTCGCTGTGGCACTTTTCAGGGATATTAACGCATAGCCGAAACCTTAGCGCTTTTTCCCGCCGTAACTTCTTGCGAAGTCCCCCGGCTTATTTTTTCACCGAGCACGAACACTACAAGCATCTCAGCTTGTGCGAGCATGGACTTTCCTCAGCCGACATAAGCCGACCGCGATTACCCGAGATTTACAAGTTACTATCAAATTGTTAAAGACGGTGAGATGCGTTAGCACCACTGTCTACTTGAGAACCGAAGACGTGACGTTCCAAATTGGAAAGACGTTTTAAAATATCCATGTTAGTCACATTTGTAGCCGGCTGACTCGGTTGAGCCGTAGTCGTACCACCAACGGATAACTGTTTCGTCAATTCATCAACTTTTGCACGCAGACGTTCATTCTCGTCTTGGAGGTGCTGATTTTCCTTTGTGAATGTTTCATAATCCTTGATCACATTGTCTAAAAAGCTGTCAACGTCGGCAGGATCGTAACCCCGCATTTTTTGACGAAACTCTTTTTGAAGGATGTCTTTTGGATTATAATTAATGGTTGCCATTTAAATACACCTCATCATTTATTCAACACCAACATTTAAGATGTTATCAAACTTTAGTTAGAATTGAAACCCTTATTTGAAATTTCTGCAAATTCATACGAAAATTCTTGCAATTGATCAAAATCAATTAGCTGCAGAGGATAATCGTGCTGATCTTGCCAATTAACAATTGCATTATAATCGTACCTCGATTTGCCCTCGTTGTCTACATCGTATACTAAAATCGCGCCATCGGTATGCGTGAGCATAAATTCTTGGTAATTTCTTAACTGTTGCGGCGATGAATAATCGTGATTGCTGACGCTGGCTTGAAAATCCACCTGCGAGAGCAACGCGGCCAGCTTTGCTTGGTTGTCTGGTTTCCACTTGCTCCCAAAGTGAGTAAATGGTGTCATCATAGCAACCTGAAGTTCTGGATAGTCGCTTTTCAGTGTCATTCCAACCTGTGCGGCCCACTGCTCAATTCCCATCTGGCCACCAGTGATCAGCCAGGTGGTGCCGTCTTCAACAGCCTGCGTGATTAACTTTTTTAAGGCGTATTGCAACACTAAGAATTTAGGCTCTTTTTCCGAGAAAACGCCTAATTCGTAGGCCCGATAGCCAGTAATCCAAACCCGTTGCATTCCCCTACCTCCTTTTTGTGGTATCATTTCAACCATGAGTGTTATGAAAAAACTATTTTTCTTACATCTTCCTTAAGGTAATAGTTTCATATTCCAGTTTTTATTCGTGAAGCAACTTGGTATAATAACCGTAACTGGGTATGCACTTTTTTTCAATATTTTACTATAGAAAAGAGATGATCCAGCCAGTGACAATCCATTATCCAAATGGGACGAAATACCAACCGCAACCAGCCAAACGTACGCTGCGTACGAAATCTTCATTAATTAAACATGGTGGTCGCGGGATGACGTTGGAACAGGAAATTAACGAGAGCAATCAGTACTATTTGGCCCACGAGATTGCAGTCATTCATAAAAAACCGACTCCTATTCAAATCGTCAAGGTAGATTATCCCAAACGCAGTGCCGCGGTGATTCGGGAAGCTTATTTCCGACAAGCCTCTACCACTGATTATAACGGAGTTTATCGTGGCCGGTATATCGATTTTGATGCTAAGGAAACTAAGGAAAAGACCCGTTTCCCGTTGGATAATTTTCATCAGCATCAAGTAGAACATATGCGTAGTTGTTTAAAACAAGGCGGAATTTGTTTTGGTTTGATCAAGTTCGTTACCCTCGATCAACTCTATTTATTGAAGGCAACTGATTTAATCGAATACTGGGATGCACAGGAAGACGCAGGTGGCAGAAAGTCGATTCCGCTAACTGCATTTGAAACGCATGCCATACCGATAAAGTATTCGCTCAATCCCATCATTGCTTATCTTGATGCGGTTGATCAACTCATTTAACGCCTTAATCAAAGGAGTCTATTTATGTCAAGTAATCAATCCAATCCTCAGACACGCTCAGAACTGCGAGCCCAACACGATCGCGGTCCTAAGGGCCATCACACCTTATGGCGGATACTTAAGTGGGCGGTCGTCCTCTTTTTAGCTGTCATTTTATTGGGTGCGGTGGTGTTCTTTTATTACGCACAGGGTGCGCCAAGTATTTCACAATCCGCGTTGGAAAGTGATACTTCAACTAAAGTATACGATTCTAACAACGATGTGATTTCAAGATTAGGCGCACAAAACCGTGATTACGTTAAATCGAACAATATTCCTGCAACGTTGAAAGCCGCTGTGGTTTCTATCGAGGACCGGCGTTTCTACAAGAATCATGGTGTGGACCCCGTTAGAATTATGAGTGCTGCATTTCACAACGTTACCGGCTCATCACTGGGGCTTCAGGGTGGCAGTACTTTAACGCAGCAACTGGTTAAACTTTCAGTCTTTTCTACTGCCAAGTCAGACCAAACCTTAAAACGCAAGTCACAAGAGGCTTGGTTAGCAATCAAAGTTGACCAAAAGTACAGTAAACAGCAAATCCTTGAATTCTACATTAATAAGGTTTATATGGGCAATGGTGTCTACGGGATGCAGACGGCTGCCCACTACTACTACGGTAAGTCCTTATCAAGTCTGAACTTACAGGAACTGGCAACGTTAGCTGGGATGCCGCAAAGTCCCGTGAACTACGATCCAATTCACCATCCTCAATATGCCAAGTACCGTCGTGACCAAGTCTTGGATGCCATGGTTGCCAACAAACAGATTACTGCCAGTCAGGCAGCCAATGCTAAAGCCACCAGCGTACAAAGCGGCTTAGCCCAAACTCATCCGGTCAGCACCATTAACTTAACGAATCAAAAATATATTGATTCTTACCTTAAAGAGGTCTACGCCGAACTTAAGAACGAGGGCTACAACACTAATACGGATGGCTTGAGGGTTTATACCAACCTTAATATGTCAGCTCAAAAGCACTTGTACAGCATTGCTAACAGCAATAATTACGTCTCCTATCCGAATAATAAGTTCCAGATGGGTGCGACAATGGTTGATCCGCACAACGGCCAGGTCGTTGCCATGCTGGGCGGCCGTAAAACCGGCAACGTAACCTTAGGCCTTAACCGGGCCGTTCAAACCGATCGTTCCAGTGGGTCAACGGCGAAGCCGATTGCCGATTATGGTCCGGCTATCCAATATTTGAAATACCCAACCTATCAGCCGGTTCAAGATACGCCGTATACCTATCCGGGAACTAACCGGCAGCTAAACGACTTTGATAATCGGCATGAAGGTACCATCACGATGCGTAAAGCGTTGGTTGAATCGCGGAATATTCCGGCGGTCCGAACGATGGACGCTGTGGGTGTTAATCGCGCTACTGACTTCTTGGGCAACCTCGGAATGACGTTTAAAAATAAGCTGACGCTTCAAAATGGGATCGGCCTCTATATTTCTACCGAACAAGAAGCTGCCGCTTACGCTGCCTTTGCTAATGGCGGTACTTACTATAAGCCGCGTCTGCTCAATCACGTGGTAACCGCTGATGGTCAAACACACTATTACCATGCCAAAGGCACCCGCGCAATGTCGCCGGCAACGGCCTTCATGATTACTGATATGCTAAAGGGTGTGATGACGAGTCCAAACGGTTCTGGTACCGCAGCGAAGATTTCCGGCTTATATCAAGCGGGTAAAACTGGGACGACTGCCTATCCTGATGACTACGCATCCTCTGTCCCGGGTGACGCTGCAATGGATTCCTGGTTTACGGGGTACACTAAGAATTACTCGCTGTCGATTTGGACGGGGTATGACAAGCAATTCCAGGCCGGTCATTACATTCCTGAAGCCCAAACTAAAATCGCCCAAGAAATTTATCGTTCCGAAATGGGTTATGTTCAGCAAAGTGCAAGTAATACCGACTGGACTGCGCCATCGGACGTCGTTCCAACGAAGCGTAACGGCACTACTGAGTACTACGTTGCCGGCTATCCGGGTGATGCGTCAACCGCCACAAATGATGGTAACAGCAGCAGTACTAATACCAATGACTCGACGGGAAATAATCAAGCCAACACGAATAATACGTCAAGATCTTCTAGTTCTAGTGAAAGATCAAGCACTTCTACTGAACAGCGTCCAAATGGCGGTAACGGTAATGGTGGCAATGGTAACGATAATAATAACGATACCCAGAATACGAATTCGGCTTCCAATGAAAGTGCACCAAAGGATAATACGAATAACAACAACGCCAATACTAATTCGAACGCTGGAAAAGCTAACTCGACTTCACCGAAAGCTGGTCAGTAGCCGGGTAAGATAAGATCAAAAAAGCAGACTCGTGACTTAAGTCTATAGTGATAAGAATTCCAGTTGGCTTCTTGACTAAGATACAGCCTGAAACGACTACTTGAATATAGCCCTAACCTGCTTCACAACTCAGATTTCGGCCATATAGCAGCAAAAGCACCATCCCGAAAACCATCGGGATGGTGCTTTTTTACTGTCAATCCGCAATAATGCCACTAATCTTTCGGTTTTTCACCAATTTTAAAAATTGGAATAGCTGGTTTTTTGGCACCCTTATTCGGCTTGTTGGTGCCCGTTGACGTCCGGTTTTGCTGATGCTGTTGATGTTCATGCTGAATCTGTTCCGGAGTCGTTAGGTGCTTTTTTTGCCAATTTAGCAGGATACGGTCCATATACTTTAAGTTATAAACTTGATTTAGGACCGCCTCTTTTAAGGCTAACCGGATCACGTCTACCTGATAATGATCTTCATCTAGCCATTGCGAGATCATTTCCAGTTCAATCGGTGACAACGGACGGCCAAATTCGGTTTCAATCTGATTAAAAATCGTTTCACGATCATTATCAACTTGACTGGTAATGGTTTCGGTTTCCGATTTTTTGACGTACTGGGCTAGTTTTTCGTACAGTAAGGTAAAGTCATACGAATCTCGCGCTAATTGTCCAGGCTGCTGTACGGTATCAATTTGCATTAATCGCTTGCCGATCATCGTGTGCAGCTCCTGAAAAATTTGGTTGTCAGTCAGACCGACTGCTTTAGCGATAGTTTCTGTTTGGGGAAAACTAATGCCCCGATCGTTATAGCTTTTGATTTGCAGGTAAATTAAGAACTCGGTGTTGCTCATCCCCAATTCACGATAGTGTTCCAGCAGTAAAGTGGCAATAGTGGTCTGCCCCGATTTAATCAAGGCATTCGCAAATGCGTCCATATCATGCCCTCCAATCATGTCATACATTGACAAAGCGAAGAAACTCCCCCATCGCACCAATCAAAATTAGGCTCTGGAGAAGTTTCTGCTTCAAACAATAGTTGTCTTTCGTTCTACGGGTAAATCCGGTTCAGCAAACGTGGGAACGGAATCGTTTCCCGGACGTGGTCTTCACCGGTAATCCAAGTAAGGGCTCTTTCAAGACCTAACCCAAATCCGGAATGCGGTACACTGCCGTACTTCCGTAAATCTAAGTACCAGGCGTATTCCTTAGGATCCAAACCGTTCTTGACGATTTGATCATAAAGGTAGTCGTAGTCGGTGGCTCTTTCGGAACCGCCAATGATTTCACCATAGCCTTCAGGTGCCAACAGGTCGGCACAAATCACAACGTCTTTACGCGTTGGGTGTTCCTTCATGTAAAAGGCTTTGATTGCTTTAGGATAATTCAAAACAAATACTGGTTGTTTAAACTGATCAGCTAAGAAAGTTTCTTCTGGTGAACCGAAGTCAACACCCCAATCAACGTCGAAACCGTTTTGCTGAAGCATTTCAACAGCTTCATCATAACTGATTCGAGGATAAGGTAACTGCGTATATTGCTTTAAAACATCAATATCACGCCCAAGTGTTTCAAGTGCGTCTTTACAGTGATCAATGACGCTTTGAACTAAGAACGCAATGTAGCGTTCCTGAACGTCTAAGCTTTGTTCTTGGTGCATAAAGGCCATTTCCGGTTCAATCATCCAGAATTCAATCAAATGACGCCGAGTTTTGGATTTTTCAGCCCGGAAGGTCGGTCCAAATGAGAAGACCTTACCAAAGGCCATGGCGCCTGCTTCTTCATATAACTGGCCGGATTGTGACAGGTAAGCATCACGGTCAAAGTATTCCGTATGGAACAGATCCGTTGTCCCTTCAGGTGCGCTGCCAGTCAAAATTGGAGCATCGATCTTAACGAAGCCTTCCTTGTTGAAGAATTCGTAGGTTGCCCGAATAACTTCGTTGCGGATAACCATCGTGGCATGTGGCCGTGATGACCGCAGCCATAAGTGACGGTGATCGAGCAAGAAGTCGATACCGTGTTCCTTAGGCGTAATCGGGTAGTCTTCACTTTCCCCAATCACGTCGATGGTTTCCACGGCAATTTCGTAACCGAATTTAGACCGGCTGTCTTCGTGAATGACACCCGTGATCCACATACTGGTTTCTTGACGGAGTTCCTTAGCAAGTTCAAAAACTTCTTCGGAAACGTTATTTTTTAAAACCACACCTTGGAAGAAGGCGGTTCCGTCTCGTAACTGAAGGAAGGAAATTTTTCCGCTGGAACGTTTGTTTGTTAGCCAAACACCAATTTTGACTTTTTCGTCAACGTGGTCTTTGGCGTTAATGATGTTAATCTGTTGCACAATGTAACCCCCTAATGAATGCTTAGTCTTTAAATTGTACCATGAAAGCCTTAATTCTAGCCATAGCCTTTTTCAATGAATCTAAATCAGTCGCGTAACTAATACGGACGTGGTTCCTGACACCAAAGGCGTTCCCGTCAACGATCGCAACGTGTGCTTCAGTCAATAGCCGGCTGGCCAATTCACCAGTTGTTGCAATGCCGGTAAGTTTTAATGCTTCGCTAACATCTGGAAAGAGGTAAAAGGCTCCTTGCGGTTTGACTTTCAGTTCAAAGCCCGGAATATCGTTTAAAAGCGGATAAATGGTATTGAGTCGCTCCTCAAAGGCTTTTCGCATAACTTCAACCTGACTTTGATCCCCGGTCAGGGCTTCTAAGAGCGCGTACTGACTGGCAGCCGTCGGGTTACCGGTGGCGTGGGACAAAAAGGCCGAAATTTTACTGATCAACCGATTGTCAGCAACGACATAACCCATTCGCCAACCCGTCATGGAATAAGTTTTACTACCGCCAGAAATAATGATGATCCGCGGGTCTAAGTGATCGGTGAGCTGGGCAATGGAAGTAAAGCTAGCACCGTTATAAACCAGCTGACCGTAGATATCATCCGTGACCACCATTACATCATGCTGCTTGGTCCAGTCATTCAACGCAGCCAGTTCAGTCTGATCATAAATTACCCCGGTAGGATTGGCAGGACTGTTCAGCACAAAAACAACCGTCTTATCAGTCAGTTTGGCTTCTAGATCCGCTGGCGTGACTTTGAAGCTGTCATCGACTGGAACTGCAATCGGCACACCACCAGCAAGCTTGATCTGTTCAGAATAGCTGACCCAGTATGGCTCGGGTAACAAAACCTCATCGCCCGCGTCAAGAATTGCTTGACAGGTGCTGTAAAGCGCCATTTTAGCACCCGTGGTAATAGCGACGTTTTGCGCCGTTACGTCTTTTAGACCGTAATCTTTAGTCGTACGCGTCGCCACTGCGGTTCGTAACCGCGGAATGCCGGCAGCTGGTGTATAAAAACTCGCTTTGCCCGCTTGAATCGCATTAATAGCAGCCGTTTCAATATTCTTGGGCGTTTCGAAGTCTGGTTCGCCAATTCCCAGGTTAATAACATCAATGCCATCGGCAATCATTTGTTTTGCTTGAGCGGAAACTTTCATCGTCGCTGACGGCTGAAGCTGTTGTGCACGCTGTGAAATCTTCAAAAGAATGGCCTCCTTGAATAACTAGATGTTTTCAATCGCTTGTAATACTTTACCCGACTTAAAACTTAACGTTTCGTAGCATAGTTGACCCTTTTGATTCATGTAACTGATAACCCAGGCAGGACGCCCGTTAAACACACTGAGAGCCGCAGAAATCACCTTTTTGGGATTGTGTTTTGCCCAGATACGGCCGAGTGCCTGATTACGGGACATTCCCTTATTCTGTTGTAAAACCCTAACGTTACCGCCCTTTTGGGGAACAATGATATACACTGACTGATCGTGATTATTTTTACCAGCTACTGTGTAGTAGGTTTGATCCAAGTTGGTCCAGTAGAAACCATCAGTAGTTTTGAGGCCAGCGTACTTCCTAGCAATTTGCACCGACTGAGCTTTGGCTTTGGTGACTGGTGAGGTTGCGTGATGAATACCGCCGAAAAGAATCAGCAGTAAAACCACGACGATACCGAGTATGGTCAGCAAAATACGATTACTCATATGCCGTCGGCTGGCATGTTCCCTTCTCATGTTCGTTAAAACGCCTTCTTTCAGTTATTACTGCTCATAATTATAGCAAAATCTCAGCTGTCATGGCTGATACTTTTGTGTTTTTTAAAGAATTTTGTCATATCGCTGAGTAATTGCGGTACGGTCCCCGTCATGATAGGCAAACTGGCAGGTAAAGTTTTCAAAATGGTTTGCCCATAATGCCGAGTGACTAAGCGGCTGTCAAGCACGATCACTGCACCGTAGTCTTGACGGGTACGGATCAGACGGCCGATACCTTGCCTCAGGCGCAGAGTCGCCTTAGGTAATGACAAGTTATAAAACGGATTTTTACCCTTAGCCTTCAATCGTTCGTACTGCACTTTGGTTTCTAACTGATCGGGTGAATCAAACGGCAGTCGTGCAATCACGAGGACCTGAAGCTTATCTTGGGGGAGGTCAATCCCCTCCCAGAAACTGGCTGCACCCAGTAAAACGGCGTTATCTTCATCCATAAAGCGCTTAATCAATTTTTCCTTTGAGCCGGAAATACCTTGCGCTAGGATCAAGCGTTCTTTAGGGTGAATGGCCTCAGTCAGGCTGCCGTAAACCGACTCAATTGCTGCCAGTGAGTTAAACAGGACTAGAGTTGGCCGGTTAACCTTTGACAGCATTTTGATCAGGGTTTGCGACACGTAGTGATTATAGTTTTCTTCTTCTTTAATAATATCAGGCGCGTCATTACTGATGTACATCTTGGCTTGAGCTTCGAAGTTAAAGTCGGATTTAAGCCGGCGCATTTTGACCGTGCTTCTATCGAGGTCTAACTGATCGTACAGATATTGTGAACGGTTTGATGAAAACAGCGTTGCTCCCGTAAACGTTGGTGCTTGAAAATGGGAGTAAACCTGCTGCGTCAAAAAGCCCTCTACAGTCATCAAATTTGACGCTACCATAATATGGCTTAAATCGTTGCTGACGGTAAGCCAGTATAAGTAACTGCCCGTACCGGCTTCTTCATGCTGCGGTGCCTGCCGGATCGCGGTTAACGTATTCCAGGCATCCGTCAGGGCATTGACAGCGTGGCTGAAACGCATGAAGAGTTCTTCATCACTTTTTAACCAGCGATTTGATTGCTGATAAAACGAATCCGTGATTTTGGCCAGCTGATCTTGAAATTTACCAACTAAAATATCTAACTGTTCAAACAACCCTTCACGCTGTTTGAGGAAGTTTACCCAATCCGTTTCAGAAATCACAATTTCCTTATACGGCTTAGTGAACTTACCGCCAAACTGAGGTTTAAAATGGTTAGTTAAATAATCATCCAGTGCGCGCAGCTGACGGCTGAATTCAATTAACCAGCGATAAAAGGTCTTCAAGTCATCGTTTAACGATAACCCTTCCGTGGCGGCGGTCAGGCCATACTCATTTTCCGGATCCAAGAACTCCATTAACCGACGGCTGGTGGACAGCGAGACTTGGAAATCAAACTTCTGACGCTGAGTTTTCAGCGCGTAATCTGCAAGGTGCTGTGCTTCATCCACAACTAGGTACGGCTGATGGAAGTTATCCCCCAGCAGATCGGCGTGGCGGATCAAAAAAGCGTGGTTGACAATGATAAAGCGGGTATACTTCAATCGCTGATACAACCGTCTAAGAAAGTCGTCTTCAAAAAACGGATCGGTATCCGTTAAATCGGCGATCCCGTGATGGTAGACACTATCTAAGTAAGGCGGCTCGTTTTTAAAGTGCAGTTCGTCTAAATCACCAGTTGCCGTTTGGGTCAACCAAACCAGCAGCCTGAGTTTGATCAGCTGAGTCTGTTTGGAATGGTCGGCCTGGCTCAAAGAAACTTTAAACCGTGACAGGTCTAAATAATGGGCGTTACCCTTGACCACTTCAGCGTGAGTTTCAAATGGCAGCATCCGTTCCAGCAACGGCATGGTTTGATTAATCAGTTGATTTTGCAGTAATACCGTATCCGTGGCAATCACGACTTGCTTATCGTATTTTTGCGCTAAATAAGCCATCGGCAGTGCGTAGCCTAAGGTCTTCCCAGTACCAGTCGGTGCTTCAACAATCAGCGGCTGATTAGCCGATTCCTTGTCCGTGTATTGACGGTAGACTAAGTTCATCATTTTAGCCTGGTCAGCCCGCCATTCAAAGTTTTTAGGGAATCGCTTTAATTTATTCTTTTTAGTCCGCGGGTAAGTGTACTCGCGGTCATCGGCTGCTCTAATGACCGGCGTTTTTCGTAATGCAATACCGTGGGAAACGTACAAATAATCAGGCAGGCTACGCGGATTTTTGCGTACTTCTGCCAGCCCCCATTTAAAAACGTCGGCAGTATCCTGCGGTAAATCAGCATCTTCAGCAACCATTTGCTGCAGGGTCACGATGGGCAGTTCTAACATGCGGTTAAACAGCACGATCAAGAGTTCACCCGTTACCAGTGCATCGTCATTGGCCGTGTGCGGATGGTCATGTTCAATATTTAGATACGCCGTCAGATCATGCAGACGGTAGCTGGGGACAGTCGGCAACAAAATCTGACTGAGCGTCACCGTGTCAATGGCTTGAATTTCAAGCCGAGGATACCCGACCCGTTCCAGTTCAGCATTAACAAACGGGAAATCGAAGTTGACGTTATGCGCCACAAAAACCGTATCAGACAGTAAGCTATAGATTGTTCCGGCCACGTCATCAAACAGCGGCGCCCGCTTAACTTGGGCCTCAGTAATGCCCGTTAATGCCTGAATGGATTGTGGAATTGAAGTTTGTGGATTAACGTCTGTGTTGAAATGGTTAATAATTTGACCATTTTGCACCAGCACGCACCCAAATTGAATCATTCGGTTGCCTTCAGCAACGTTAGTACCGGTCGTTTCAATATCGACGACGGCATAAATTGTATTTGCATCCATTAATTTCACCAAATTCTCTATTATCTTTCTTTGTTTATCATACTACACTTGGTTCGTAGGCGGAAGCCGGCGTTTATAGATGATAGGATTAATTGAATAAAACCCCATTTCACAATGAAATCAAGCCGCTATGATCTAAGATCGAAAGCGAAACCTACTGACGATTAAGCTTATTCTTAAATAAAGCATTAAATTTACTTGATTTTCAGGTACGCAACACCCTAGCTTCTTGTCACAACCCGCTAATTGTCGTATGATACCATGTGTTTGTAATCATTTACGAAACGTATGAGTTATTTTGAAATTTACAATAAACGTTCGAGGGGAGCAATTCTTAGTGGATACACCGGCTAGTGGCAGCAGTCACGCAAAAATTATATTAATCGGTGAACACAGCGTTGTGTATCACCAGCCGGCGATTGCACTGCCGTTGCCAGCCGTACGTGAAAGTGTGACTTTAGCGTACCGAAACGATGGTGTTCAGCAGCTAATCAGTCGCTATTACACTGGTGCAAGACACTCAGGTCCCAAACAACTCGGCGGTATCAATGAGTTGATCGATGAACTGTTGGCATGGTTCGATGCAACTGATCTGGGCTTTGATTTAACCATCAACAGTCACTTGCCTGCCGAACGCGGCATGGGTTCATCAGCAGCGACGGCAGTGGCGATTATTCGCGCACTGTACCAGTTCTTGGAACAGCCGCTGTCACACGACCAGTTGCTGCTTGATGCCAATATTTCCGAAAAAATTATTCATGGTAACCCAAGCGGGATCGATGCTGCAACGGCTAGCGCCAAGAATCCGATCTGGTTTATTACCGGAACCGCGCCCGTCGTCATTCCGTTTCATATGCACGGCTACTTAGTGGTCGCGGACAGCGGGATCCATGGTCAAACGGGTCTGGCTGTTAAGGCAGTTGCTCATTTTCGTGAAACTGATCCGCAGCTGGCAAACCAAGCCATTAAGGGGCTGGGTCAGCTGACCTATGCCGCTAAAACGGCGCTGGCAAACGATCGTTTAGCCGACCTAGGAACGATTTTCGACCAGGCTCAGGCTCGCCTGCAACAACTGGGGGTCAGTCATCCTCAGTTGGATGAAATGATCAGTGTAGCCAAACAAAACGGTGCACTTGGCGCCAAGTTAACCGGTGGCGGAATGGGCGGCTGCATGATCTGTCTGGCTCCAGACGAATCCACAGCAACTCAGATTCGCCTCGCATTAGCCAATCATGGCGCTGCACAATCGTGGGTCCAGCCCTTAAAAAGTGAGGATACTAAATAATGGTAATTGCAGATCATCCAATCACAGCCAAGGCACATACTAATATTGCCTTGGTTAAATACTGGGGGAAGTTAAATGACCAGCTGATTATTCCGCAAAACGACAGCTTATCGATTACCCTAGACAAATTCTATACGCAAACTGCCGTTCAATTTCTCCCGGAGTTAGCGGCCGATGACGTTATTTTTGACGGTCAGGTTTTATCTGACGATGCCAGTTTAAGGGTGCGGACGTTCTTAAATCACGTGCGTGAACTTGCTGGCTTTGATTATCATGCCAGGGTGATCACTAAAAATTTCGTTCCCACCTCCGCCGGACTGGCTTCTTCGGCCTCAGGCTTCGCGGCCCTAGCAGGTGCTGCCAGCCGCGCTGCCGGCTTAGCTTTAAACCGTCGTGACCTTTCCAGATTGGCCCGTCGCGGATCGGGTTCAGCTACCCGTTCCATTTTTGGCGGGTTCGTCGCTTGGCAGCAGGGACACGATGACGCGACGTCATTTGCCTACCCCATCGATGAACGGCCGGCTTGGGACATTGCGGTAGTGGCGCTGGTATTAACGGTGAAACAAAAAAAGGTCTCTAGCCGCGTCGGCATGCGGCTTGCTGTTGAGACCAGCCCCTTTTATTCCGCCTGGGTAACTGCCAGTCAAGCCGATTTTAAAACGGTAAAAACAGCCATTCAAAACCAGGATTTTGAAGCACTCGGCCGCACTTCTGAGCAGAACGCCATGCGGATGCATGCGTTAACGCTGAGTTCCGACCCGAACTTTACTTACTTCAACGCTGACAGCATTAAAGCCATGCAGCTGGTTAAAGACTTACGTTTGCAAGGGATAGCGTGTTACTTTACAATGGACGCTGGACCAAACGTCAAGATCATTTGCCAAGGTGCTGATGCTGAGCAAATCGCCCAGCACTTTCAAGCGGTCTTCGGCAAGGATCAAGTACTGATCACCCGACCAGGTGCGGGTATTTCAATTTCAGATTAAATAACTTACTTTAATAAATTGCTTTATTGATGAATTAGCGGCAAGTACCTTTAGCCTGCTAATGAAAGGACATGATTTTTTGATTTCTGTGAAAGCCCCAGGCAAACTTTATATTGCAGGTGAGTACGCCGTCGTGGAGACTGGCTTCCCCGCCATCATTGTTGCCTTGGATCAATTCGTAACGGTGACGATTCAATCCGCTGACCAAATCGGCAGTATTGTTTCCAGTCAGTATCAGGAAAATTCCATTTACTGGCGCCGTGAAGACGGGGAAATGGTTTTTGACAATCGGGATAATCCCTTCCACTACATTTTATCCGCCATCAAGGTAACGGAAGATTATGCTAAGACACTGGGCAAGGATCTGGGAATTTATCATTTAACCGTTGAAAGCGATTTGGACAGTAAGGACGGTCGTAAATACGGCCTGGGATCTTCTGCAGCGGTCACCGTTGCAACTATCAAGGCGCTCTGCAAGTTTTATGATCTTCCCGTTAACCACGATAAGTTGTTTAAGCTAGCAGCTATCGCGCATTTTCACGTCCAGGGAAACGGGTCATTAGGCGACATTGCTGCCAGTGTTTATGGCGGCTGGATCGCCTATCGTTCCTTTGACCGGGACTGGTTGAAACTAGCTGAAAAGAACTACAACTTTGCTGAAATGCTGTCAATGGACTGGCCGGGGCTAGATATTGAGTTACTGACGCCGCCCAAGAACCTTAAATTATTGGTCGGCTGGACCGGTTCACCGGCTTCTACTTCCCACTTGGTTGATCGGGTGGCGCTGAATAAAGCTAAACGGCAGCAAGCCTATCAAGACTTTCTCACCAATAGTAAGGCCTGTTTGAAGCGGATGATCGAGGGCTTTAGGAACCAGGATCTTCACGCCATTCAAGCCGAAATCGCCGTTAACCGCAAATTGCTGAATGAACTGGATCAGTTCACCCAAGCGCATATTGAAACCCCACTGCTCAAGAAGCTTTGTGACATTGCCGAAGAGTTCGGCGGCATCGCCAAGACTTCCGGTGCTGGTGGCGGTGACTGCGGGATTGCAATTATTGATTCACATAAACAGCTCAACCAGTTGATTGAAAAATGGGCTGCTAACCAAATTATTCCACTTAGATTCAACGTTCACCACGTAGAGGAGTGATGACATGACCTCACAACAGTCACATCGAAAAGATGAACACGTTTCCCTGGCTGAGAAATTTCACCAGCCTGCCGAAAACAGCAGCTTTAACCAAGTTAGGATACTCCATCAAAGTTTGCCTGAATTGGCTTTGTCAGACGTTGATGCCTCTACCAAGTTTGCCAGGAAGCAGGTTGCTTACCCGGTTTTGATTGAAGCGATGACTGGCGGCAGTGAGCAGACGGGTAAGCTAAACGCACAAATTGCGCAGCTAGCTGCTGCTGTCCACCTGCCAATGGCTGTTGGGTCGCAAAGTGTTGCCTTGAAGCAACCTGAATTAACCGAGACCTTTGCCGTTGTCCGCGACTACAATCCAGACGGTTTGGTGATTGCCAACATTGGTGCAGGGCACAGCGTTGCTGACGCTCAGGCAGCCGTGGAAATGATTTCGGCTGATGCCCTGCAAGTTCACATTAACGCTGCTCAGGAAGTCATTATGCCTGAAGGTGACCGGGAATTTTACTGGCTGGATCAATTGGCAGCAATTGTGGCAAAGCTGAACTTGCCGGTGATCGTTAAAGAAGTCGGGTTTGGGATGACCGCCAAAACGGTGCAGAAGTTAATGGCGATCGGGGTCAAGTACGTTGATTTGAGTGGCCGTGGCGGCACGAGTTTTGCCAGGATTGAAAACTTCCGCCGGCCGGCAAAGGAAATGGCCTACCTTGATGACTGGGGGTTAACAACGCCGGAATCGCTGCTTGAGATGCGTAAGCTTTCAAGCCGCCCGGTGATTGTTGCCAGTGGCGGTATTAAAACACCGCTAGATGCCGTTAAAGCATTGGCTTTGGGCGCCGACATGGCGGGCATGGCTGGTGAAGTTTTACACCATCTCATTACTACGGATTACGTGGCAACGGTTGAATGGCTAAGGCATTGGCTACAGGATTTCAAACGGCTAATGCTGTTAACAGGCAGCAGCACCGTCAAAGATCTGCGCAAGCAATCCATGGTCTTTTCACCAGAACTGGAGTCGTTTGCCCGCCAAAGATTCATTTCACTAGAATAAATCTTTAGAATAAATCTTTAACAACCACAACAAAAAACGTTTTAGCACTTCATACCAGTGCTAAAACGTTTTTTGTGTCGTTTATTCAACTTTAAACCGTAACCCCTTGGGAAAGAAGTTCTTAACGGTTTGGTTAACAACCTTACCAAAAGCGACTGGCTGATGGTTGCAGAACAATCGAACCCAGCCCTTTTTAACGGGCATCTCATCGCTTGTGAAAATATCGCCGTGGACCACTTGCTTCCAGTCAGCTTCAGAAATCGACGCCTCATACTTAAATTGACCGGGACTTAAAGCCAGTGCCATGGCGTAACTAGGTTCAAAGCGGTTTTTCTTTAAGGTGCCCAGGTGCAGCCCTGGCCGAATAACTTTTAGTCCTCTTAACGACGTGGTTCCTTCGGGCATCAAATAAAGCTGATCGCCGAAGGCCAGCAATTGATGTGAGTCCACCTTAAAGTTTAAATACTCAGCGGCAAACGCTTCAAATAAGTGAGATTGGTCCCGGGAAACGTTGGACGGCTGGCGGTGATACTTGCTGCTGTTGCCAATCGCTTCATTCAGTCTCAGCTTAGCAACAAAGTGCCCTTCTCCGCGCATTAAATGCGGAAACAGCCGTGCGGCCTCTTTTAAACTCGGATCGCCATTACCCCACTCCGGTTTAGCATCAATGATGCCCGCAGGTTTTTCAATGGGGACGATTTCGAATTGCGGATAAGTTTCTAAGAGCCAGGAAATAATCTGTTCGTCTTCTTCCGGCGCAAACGTACACGTTGAGTAAACTAATTCACCACCGGGTTTAAGCACTTTAACAGCCTCGGTGAGAATCTCCCGCTGGCGTTTGGCACAAGCAGCTGGGTAGTCAGTGGACCAGTAGCTGACGGCGTCCGGATCCTTTCGGAACATACCCTCGCCTGAACAAGGAGCGTCCACCAGAACTTGGTCGAAGAAAACGGGAAAGGCCTTGGCAATCGAAGCGGGGTTTTCATTGACCACCAGCGTATTGCTTAGCCCAAAACGTTCCGTGTTTTCAGCCAGGACCTTAGCACGTTTGGGCATGATCTCGTTGCTGACGAGCAAACCGCTCTGTTGTAGGAAGCTGCCCAGGTGAGTTGATTTGCCACCGGGAGAAGCACAGAGATCAAGCACCCGCATGCCAGCTTTGGGGTGCGCGACTTCGCCGACAAACATGGCACTGGGCTCCTGACTGTAAACGGCGCCGCTTTGATGATCAAGGCTACGTCCTGAAACCTTACCGTAGTAGCCCCACTGCGTGTAAGGTACCGGATCGCTTAAATCAAGGTCAACGGGTACCGGCCGCATCGGATTGATCCTGAAACCACTGTTTTCCGGCTGGTCGAAACTGGCAAAAAAAGCGGCCGCTTCGTCGCCTAGTAGGCGTTGATATTTAGTTTTAAATGCTGCTGGTAATTCCATGATCTATCCCTTTCATTTCGCAAAAATTCCCTGAAAAAAGTATACCTTTTCAGGACCTGAGGGTCAATTTTAATTGGCCCCGTTTGATGCAATGGAAGATATCTTGCCCTCGCCCTATCGATTGTGGTAAATTTAATCTATTAATCTAATCGAAAAGAACGGATGTGTAAGATTGACTCAAAAATTAATTGCCCTTGATCTGGATGGAACAACCTTAAACAATGAAGCGCAACTGTCTAAAAAAACGGTTGCCACTATTAAGGCGGCGATTAAAGCTGGCCACGTGGTCAGTATCGTCACGGGACGGCCCAATCGGCTTTCCCAAAACTTTTACGATCAGTTAGGCCTGTCTTCACCGATGATCAACTTTAATGGCAGTTTAGGCCATATGCCTCATCAGCACTGGCAGTATGAATACCAGTATACCTTTGATCGTGGGATTGTGCTGGACTTATTGCAGCACCAGCAGGAATTCAACATTCAAATGATTGCTGCTGAAGGAAAGCACCTTTTCTTAGCGCACCAAACCGAATCAACTCAGGTGGGCTTTTTCCCCGCTGTTTTAACGCACGAACAGCAGCTAAGCCCTGCTACCTTAACTCAAAATCCTACTAGTATGACGATTGCGGTTGACCGACCATTACAAAAACGGCTTCAGTCTTACATTGAAGAGCGTTTTGGCAGCTCTGTGGACGTTGCCCCTTGGGGTGGTCCAAACAGTGTTTTGGAAATCGGTGCTAAGGGTGTGCAAAAGGCCGTTGGCGTAGAACGTCTTGCTCATTATTACCATATCGACCGACAAAACGTCATTGCTTTTGGTGATGAACATAACGACAAGGAAATGATCGAATTTGCCGGTCGGGGTGTTGCCATGAATAACGCCACTAATCAGTTAAAAGCCTTGGCTGATGATGTGACTGAACACAATAATGACCAGGATGGCATGGCAGAATACCTCTCAAAAGCGTTAAAGTTAGCCTAAAAACAGTTCGTATAATTAACGATAGCCTAGCACTGCTCTTTTGAGCAGCGCTAGGCTATCAAACATTTTAAACAAGTTACTGCTTATTTCCAAAGCGTCTTTTCTACACGGTGAATGGTATTCGAATAACTGTCATTTGACTTTTGAACGACGCCGAAGTACACGTACTTGCCAAACAGTGCAATGCCAGTCAGGCTGGTATCTGCGGTTAAACCATCGATCGACTGATCATGAAACCCGTTTTTTAACAGCCAAAAGCCCTTACTTACCTGTTGCTGTGCACCATAACTTTTGGTGGCATAAATGGCTCGGCCATTGGAAAAAGCGATGCTTTGAATACTGCCAATGGTGTCGGGGGCCAGTTGCTTTGCCGTTGGTTTAAACGATTGGTAAACGTTGGCCATCATGTCAAAGTCACCAGCTTCAATGGCTGCTTTATCAGCTTCGATCATCTGCCAGATCATTTGACTGACCTGCTGCATATTATAAACACTGCATTGCAGGTGCTGTGCTTTATCCAGAACCATCACAGTCAGCTCATTGTGATCACTGGATAAGGCAGAAACTGCACCAATCACGGGTGCCGGTAAAGGCGTACCGGTGATATTGGCGCTCTCTAAATGCGTTATTTTAAAAATCCTTGGCTGGTCCTCCTGACTATCGGCATCGACTGCCACGTACCACAGTTCGGGGGCAGTGACCTGTCCGTTAACGCCGATCGGCTGACCGCAAACGACTAGGTCAAGCTTGGGAGCGCTTTGAAACAGTGCTAAACTATGCACGTTAACAAAGTTTTGCAGCGTTATTTTATCGGCTGTAGCAACGGCTTTAGAATCACCTAAATCACATCTAGTGATAACTGTGTCCTGTTTGATCGTTTGCGCGACGTAACACATTTGGTGGTCAAAACAAAAGGCGGTAACTGGTGATTGCTTCCCCAGTCCCTGAATCTTATAAGCTAAAGTTGGCTGCATTAATAAAACTCCTTTTTCATTGCAGGTAGTGCTAGAGGCAAGCACACCTGTATAATCGTTAAGTTGATTATACCATAAGATTTAAAATTAGATGGTGGTGACAGTATTGAAACAACTTCAGAAAAACACGTTTATTGATCATTTAATTGATGGCCAAAAGGTATGCCAATCGGGCTTCTTTACTCCTGACCGGTTTTTAATCAGTCGAAAACAGCCTAATGGTTTAAGTTCACGTAGCCAAATTTATCCGGCACACCGTCCGGTTCACTATCTGGCTAAACTAAAAAGTGATGGCCGTTACTGGTTAGTTCTTGAAGATGGCTATCTCTGTATAGCTACTGCCAAACGCGTTTTATACGGCCATGATAATAATCCGATTTGGCAAGCCAGCACACAATCGTTACCTAAAGCAGCGCAAGTGCCTGCTGTAAAATTCGATACTGACAAACGTTTCTTTGTCACTGCTGAACCCCTAGTATTCAGAACTGCTCCGGAATGGTCAGCAGTTAATTCTAAGTGCAAAATGCTGTATACAGGTCGTTTAGTTGTATATAACAAGATACTGGTAAATAAAGGAATCTCTTATCTTGAAACCCAAGAGGGCTTTTTACCCTATTACAATTCGCAAACGGGTAAACGATATGGTGTGATCATCAGCTCAAAACTAAAGCGACCAGCAAAGGTCTCATCCAATCACCCCACCATCTTTAAGCTGCACGGCCAGTTCCGCTTTAGCCGTCGTGGGGTTGACGTTTATCAATCTCCCAATCTTCAATCTCCGATCATGGGGCACCTTAACCGTGGCACCATCGTCGATTATACGGGTAAATTGGCAGATCGGCATCGCGGCTGGCTCCAGTTGACCCGTGCAGGTCAGCACAGTTACGTTCCCTTTATGAGTCGCTATCGGAACCATGGTCACTACTTCGGCCGTGAGATCACGGGCTCTAAAGCCGTTTCACGTCTACGTGAACCCTGGGTCTTCAATCGTACTGACGCCACGGTAGACCTTTCCACGACACCGTTGGAACACACTGCTTTACGGCAGGTTGAAGAGCAGCTGGCAAACGTCAGACAGCCTGATTCGATCGTCATTGGCCTGATCAACGATACCCACTATGATGCTCACCAATCCACTTACAGTCAGCGAACGCTGCATGATCTGCTATTGTTCAGCCATTTTGCTCGTAACCATGATTTTAACGGTATCGTCATGAACGGCGACCTGGTTGATGGTAATCAACCCCTGAACCGGACCATTATTGATACCGGTGATGCTGTTTCCGCCCTTGCGGAAAGCCAACTGCCGGTTTTCATTACTCAGGGTAATCACGATGATAATTCTGGTTTTGCCCGGTATTTAAATGGTTATCGTACTGAACAGGTCATGACGGAACAAACGGCACTTCATTTACGCAATCGGCTGAATAATCAGTGGTTAGCCAACCAGAATAACTTCTATGGCAAATACAAGGTCCCTGGCACCGCTATCAGTCTAATTATGCTCAATACCTTTGACATACGTGACTCGCACTCAGACGTTTATTTTGACCGTGATTACGATGATCAGCCTAATGGTATCCATTGGACGGGGATTCTACAAAATATTCGGCACAGCCGTTCGCGAATTGCCAGTCAACAAGCTGCTTGGCTGACTAAGACGCTGGACCAGTTAGCCCCTGATGAGCAAGTGATCGTTTTCACCCACGATTCGATTCGCTCCGCAACCCGGAGACAAGCCGTTACCCCCTTTTGGACTTATGACTGGTTTGCTAATAATCAGCAAGGCGATTTTGCTCGGATTTATAATAATTTAGTGAAGCATCGGCAGCAAATCATTGCCGTTATGTCCGGTCATACCCACGTTGATGATTGGTCACGTGAGGATGGTCTAAACTGGATCACCACCACTTGTGATATCGCCGACCGGCGTAAAACGAGTCGTTTGAACAGTCGAACCATTGGTGCTTGGGACGTTTTGGTAATCAATCCGAAGCAGCGCCAGTTACTTCGCTTGCGCTACGGCTGGCGTGACCGCGCTGGTCGGATTCGCCACTGGCAATACCAGCTATTTGGCGATGGAACTGACACCAGAAGGCGGACACTGAAAGAAATTTTTAAGCGGCCGGATCCGCAGCCGTTGTCTGGTAATGCGCGATACTACCAAAATCAAAATAAACAGGTTGATCAAATTTGGCGCGGTTTTCGCGGTTACTTTGATTATTGAGGTCAAACTAATGATAAAAACAGCCTTTTCATCGGTAACGGGATGAAAAGGCTGTTTTTATAGTTGAAATTTACAAATTTTTCTTTGGTTTAAATAACTGGGTAGCTTTTACCGCTGCCTGCCAACCAGAATAACAGTTTTCGCGGTTTGCGTCAGACATTTGCGGATCAAATTCTTCAGCTGGTTTGTGCATGCGTTTGATCTCATCTAGATCCTGCCAGAAACCAGTTGCTAATCCTGCTAAATATGAAGCTCCCAAAGCCGTTGTTTCAGCAATTGCAGCCCGCTGAATGTGCGTGTTTAAAATATCAGCTTGAAACTGCATCAAAAAGTTATTATTGGCAGCCCCGCCATCAACGCTAAGTGTCTTGATGTCGATGCCCGTATCAGCAGCCATCGTGTCGACAACGTCGCGAGTCTGGTAAGCAATGGCTTCCAGCGTTGCCCGGACAAACTGCTCCCGGGTAGTGCCGCGAGTCAGACCGAAGACGGCACCGCGCACTTCTTGATCCCAGTACGGTGCACCCAGACCAGTGAAGGCTGGAACAACGTACACGTCGTTAGTCGTTTTAGCTTCAACCGCCATTTTTTCGGATTCCGGTGCGTGTTTAAATAACCGCATACCATCCCGTAACCATTGAACGGCGGAACCGGCAACGAAGATACTGCCTTCTAGGGCGTACGTGACTTCACCGTTAATACCGTAAGCAATGGTTGTCAATAGTCCTTTATGTGACAGGGTTGGCTCAGTCCCGGTATTCATCACGATGAAAGCACCGGTACCGTAAGTGTTTTTAACCGAGCCCTTTTCAAACGCCGTCTGTCCGAAAAGCGCGGCCTGCTGATCACCGGCGATACCGGCAATCGGTACTTGGAGACCAAAGAAAGTAAATCCGGCCGTGTACCCGTAAGTGTATGAAGAAGGGTGAACTTCCGGCAGCAAACTAGCCGGAATATTCAGGAGATCCAAAATCTCTTCATCCCACTTTAAATCGTGAATGTTGAATAGCATGGTCCGTGAGGCGTTGGTGTAGTCTGTGGCGTGAACGCGGCCACCAGTCAGCTTCCATAAGACCCAGGTATCAATCGTCCCGAATAAGAGCTCGCCCTTTTCAGCACGCTCGCGCACACCAGGGACGTTATCCAGGATCCACATGATCTTCGTTGCTGAGAAGTAAGAGTCGATCACTAGGCCCGTCTTTTTGTGGATCAGATCGGCATAACCCTTTGCCTTTAGTTCATCAGCAATTTCACTGGTTTGCTTTGACTGCCAAACAACCGCATGGTAGACGGGTTCACCAGTGTTCTTGTCCCAGACAATCGTTGTTTCACGCTGGTTAGTGATACCAATGCCCCGTACCTTGTAAGGCTGAATATGAGCATCGATCACCGCGTCAGAAATTACTGACTGGACGGCACTCCAAATTTCGTTGGCATCATGTTCCACCCAGCCAGGCTTTGGAAAGTGCTGTGTGAATTCACGTTGCGCCTGACCCACAATTTGACCGTCCCGGTTAAATAGAATTGCACGTGTACTGGTCGTACCCTCGTCAATTGCCATTATGTACTGTTCGTCATTCATCGTTAAGTCTCCATTCATTTACGTTCTCAAGATAGTGAATCTCTCTATAGTATACCGAAGAAGCAAAAATTAGCCAACTAAAAATCAATCATTAAGGAAACATTCACGTCAGTAATGTAATCGGTTTCACAAGTGCCACAAAAAAAGGGCAAACGTAAATGCGTTCACCCTCGACGATTACTTGTCGTCACTTTTAAGGACGCCGCCAACACTGTAACGGTCCTTTGCCATTTCGCTTAAAATAACGTGAACGTCTTGTGCAGGAGCACCAACATCTTTGGTTACGGCTTCAGTAACGTCTTTAGCTAAGTTTTTTAACTGTTCTTGTGAACGGCCTTCGATTAATTCAATGTGTACAATTGGCATTTTTAGTGCCTCCTTCTATAGAATAGGCAAATTATAACCCGTTTCCGTCTTTCACGCAAGTTACTGTGCTTCTTCCCGCTTCAATTTTAACTGTTCAGTCTCATCATAAAAGTTGCCCTCAATATCAACGGTACTGACCAGGTTGACAAATGAATTCCTGTCGACCGTTTGGACAACGTGTTCCAGTTCGTACAGTTCGTAACGGGAAATAACGACCATTAACATTGCTCCGGGACGGCGCTTATAAGCGCCCTGAGCTGGCAGGATCGTGACCCCGCGGATCAGCGTACCGTTCAGGTCATCAATCACTTCGTCCGGTTTAGTCGTCACAATAAAAGCCGTTAATTTTTGATGCCGGGTGTGGATAGCATCCACTACCCGGGACATGCCGTATAGCGAAATGACCGTATACATTGCGTTTTCCCAACCAACCAGTGTACCAGCCAGTATAACGATTACTAGGTTGATGGCGATCATCAAAGAACCGATCGTCTTACCCGTGGTCTTCTCAAGAATGACCGCAATAATATCTAAGCCACCCGTTGAAAAACCGTATTTTAGTGTGTAACCCACACCAGCACCCGTGAGGATACCACCGAATAACGCACTCAGCAGTGCATTATGGGATAGTGTCTGGACGGGTAAAACCACTGCTAATACGGAGGTAAAAAAGGAAGTTAGAAAACTATAGACCGTGAAGCCGCGTCCGATCTTCAACCAGCCTAGAATACCAATCGGAATGTTGAATAGCAGGATCAGCCAACCGGTGTTGATGTGAAACTGAAACCACTTTAATGCCAAAATTGATAAGATTTGGGAAATTCCGTTGATCCCAGCGCTGAAAATGTTGCCGGGGATCAAGAAAAAGTTTAGCGCAATTGCGTTGATCAGCGCTGCACCAATGATGACTGTACATTTAATCGCAAAGTCTTTACGGTCGATAATTGCCTGCATAGCCTGCATAGAAAATAACTTCCTTTCCAATAATTTGAGTCACGTTTTTTATTTAATCATATTTCAGCGTATTTGACTATCCTATCAAGACTATTTAATGATTTAAGGTGGCAACATCATAACATGTACGCACGTTTTCTATGATAGAATGCTCTTAGAAATTATTTTTGGAGGGATCTGCATGTCAGTTACACCTTATTCAGCTTGTACCAGTATTCTAATCGGAAAGTCGGCATCCGTTGACGGCTCAGTAATGATCGGCCGTAACGAGGATTCACGGCCAGCCTGGCCTAAACACTTTGTTGTTCACCCGGCAACTACGAACGGTCAAACCGGCTTTGAATCAACTGATAACGGCTTTAAAATGCCGCTGCCGAAAACCGCCTATAAATATACGGCAACCCCCGAATGGACCGCCAAGTACGGCCTGTTTGAAGAGGACGGCATCAATCAGTACGGCGTGGCAATGAGTGCCACTGAAAGTACCTACGCAAACGATCGGGTATTAGCTGCAGATCCTTTGGTCAAAGATGGCATTGGTGAAGAAGCCATGGTGACGGTGACCCTGCCATACGTGAAGACGGCCCGTGAAGGTGTTTCGCGCCTCGGGACAATCATCTCGCATTACGGTACTTCGGAATCCAACGGCATTTTATTTGCTGATCGTACGGAAGCCTGGTATTTTGAAACCGGTTCGGGCCATTACTGGGTTGCCCAGCGGATCCCCGATGACAGTTATGCCGTTGTTGCAAACCAGATGGCCATCCAAACGATTGACTTTGATGATCCGGCTAACTTTATGTGGCATCCCCACATTCAAGAATTTGTGCAGCAGCATTCGCTTAATCCGCAACGAACCGGGTTTAACTTTCGTGAGATCTTCGGGACGAATAATCAAATGGACGCTTACTATAATTTGCCGCGGGTCTGGTACGGTCAAAAAATGTTTAATCCCAGCACTCAGCAAGCGACGAATAGCCATGTGATGCCGTTTATTCGACAAGCTGAAAAATTATTGTCAGTTGAAGATGCTAAAGCCTTCCTGAGTTCCCACTTTCAGGAAACAACTTACGATCCGATTGGCAGCGGTAACCCCGTCGACCGAAAGCGGTTCCGTCCCGTTAGTCTCGCCACGAACCAGGAATCCCACGTTTTACAGCTGCGGCAGTACTCTCAGCCGGAGTTGTCGGGAATTCATTGGCTGGCAATGGGCGTAGCTGCTCAGAGCGTCTACGTTCCCTTCTACGCGGGAATTACCGAAACACCAGCTGACTACCAGCGCGGACTGGAAACATACAGCCCTGACAGTGCTTACTGGGTCTTTAAACAGGCTGGTGTACTGGTTGATCCGCATTACAATCAGTTTGGTGACCAGTTAAAGCAGACCCAAAAAGAACTCAACCAACAATTTGCCTGCTCGGTTTTACAAACTGATCAACAAGCCAAACGCTTAACTGGTATTGAACTAAGTACGCTGCTGACTCAGGAAAGCACCAAAAACGCAGAACTCGCGTTAAAAAAGTACCGGGAATTATCCGCTAAACTGATTACTCAAGCAACGGCTTTTTCACCGTTGCGGTACCATCAAGATATGAATTTGTAAAGTCAGGCCCACTACTCGCTTTAAGCGGTAAGTCGCTAAGTTTTGCTTACGGCTAATCGATTAGCACCATACAGGCACAAAAAAGCGTTCAGGTCAGCAGTTAGCTGACCTGAACGCTTTTTTAACGAAAACTGTCGACTACTTACGAGGACGACGAGCTTCTGGGATACGAGCTGCTTTACCGTGCAATGCACGAATGTAGTAAAGTTTAGCACGACGAACACGGCCGTAACGTACAACATCTACTTTAGCAACACGTGGTGAGTGAACGGGGAAAGTCCGTTCAACACCAACACCGTTGGAAATCTTACGAACAGTATACATTGATTGGATACCAGTACCGCGACGCTTGATCACGACACCTTCAAACAATTGGATACGTTCATGAGTTCCTTCAACAACCTTGGCGTGAACACGAATCGTGTCACCGGCACGGAAGTCAGGAATGTCAGTCCGTAATTGATCCTTGTTGATCTTTTCGATTAATTGGTTTTGTCGCATGTTGTTTCTCTCCTTCAATCAACATTCATTCTCGACCTCGACAGCGGAATGTTGTTAATGTGGCTAAACAGCCATTTACTAGAATATCATATCTACTTACTGGAGTAAAGGGCTATTTGGCACTACTGCTGATTATCTTCCAAATCAATTTTAATATCGCTTAGTTTACGTTTCTGATCACCGGTCAGCTGCAGCTGATCCAGCAGGTCCGGCCGTCTGAGCAGCGTCCGCTTCAGCGATTGAATCTCCCGCCACTCATCGATTTTTTGGTGGTTGCCGCTGATTAAAACGTCAGGCACCTTCATTCCACGAAAATCGGCGGGCCGTGTGTATTGCGGATACTCTAATAAACCGGTAGAAAACGAGTCGCCGGGCGCAGATTCTTCGTTACCAAGAACGCCAGGCAGTAACCGTGAAACGGCATCGATCATGACCATAGCGGGTAATTCTCCGCCAGTCAGCACGTAATCACCCATGGAAACTTCGTCGGTAACCAGACTTCTGATTCGCTCGTCATAACCTTCATAATGACCGCAAATAAACGTTAGGTGATCCTCATGAGCGAAATCCTCGGCGACTTTTTGGGTAAAGGGCACGCCAGCCGGATCCGTTAAAATGACCCGGCCCTTGTCATGACCTGATTCTTGCGCCTTTTTTTGGGTAGCCGCCATAGCGTCAAAAATTGGCTGTGCCTGAAGCAGCATTCCGGCGCCACCACCGAATGGATAGTCATCCACGTTACCATGCTTATCAGTGGAGTATTGGCGAAAATCAGTGACTTCTACTTCAAGCTCATCACGGTCAAGTGCTTTACCGACGATTGAATCGTGCAGCGGGCCAAACATTTCGGGAAATAAACTGAGGACATCGATTCGCATTACTCTAATCCCTCCATTAATTCCACTGTGACCTGTCCTGCTGACAAATCAATTTTTTTGACAACCTGGTCGATGACGGGCAGCAGCAGGTCATCTTTGCCAGGCCGATCCACGACCCAGACATCGTTTGCGCCAGGCGCCATGATTTCTTTGATGGTACCAAGCGTTTCGCCGTCAACCGTTACTACGTTGAGACCGATGATCTGGTGATAATAATACTGGCCGTCATCCAGATCGTCGTCGCTGAGGTTTTCCTCGGCAACCTTGAGGACCATCCCCTTGTACTTTAAAACATCGTTAATGTTGTCGTATCCATCCAGGGTGATCAGGATAAACCCCTTGTGCGGACGGGAACTTTTAATGGTGATCGTATCCACCGGCTTCGTATCCTGGTCGTTTTTAAAGAGCGCCAACCGACTGCCCTTCTTAAAGCGTTGTTCGGGAAAATCCGTGGTGGCAACGACGCGCAGTTCGCCACGAATTCCGTGGGTGTTCACAATGGTTCCAACTTTATAGTACATTTAGGCACCTGCCTTTCACTGAGTGATTTATCTACGGTAACAAAAAAGCCCCCGAGAACGAGTCTCATTTGGGAGCTTTAGACTCATCGTTAATGACAAGTCGCACACGCTTGGGATCATTGATCCGTACGCTATATACGATTGTGCGAATTGCAGAAGCAACATGCCCCCGCTTGCCAATTACACGACCCACATCGTCACCGGCAACCGTTAAGTGATACTCGTAAAACCGATCAGTTTCAACGCGTTCGATCTCAATGGCTTCAGGGTGTTCAACTAGGGGCGTTACAATCGTGGTAATTAATTTTTTAAAGTCAGTCATGACTGATCACTACTTTTTTGAAAACTTAGCTTCGTGATACTTCTTCATGATACCTGCTTGGGAAAGTAATGTCCGAACAGTATCTGAAGGTTGGGCACCGTTGTTTAACCAGTTCATGATACTTTCTTCATCAAGTTCAACTTGAGCTGGTTCAACAAGTGGGTTATAAGTCCCAACTTTTTCGATGAAACGACCGTCACGAGGACTCCGTGAGTTCGCAACAACGATACGGTAGAATGGGCGCTTCTTAGAACCCATTCGCTTTAAACGAATCTTTACTGACATGCATGACACCTCCTGTTAATTCTTTCAACGATAAATAATATACCAGTTATGAGAGAGGTTGTAAAGGTTTTTTTCTTTACACCTGAAAACAAAGTGGCTGTAAGCGTGATTAACTTTTTTTAAACCAATGGCTGTAAAAAAATGTCACTTAAAAGCCTGAAGTAAAAATTCCCGGCTGCCGGGTGCAAAATCGTCTTGATGCGTGTGAACAAATGCCATGACACTAGTGTAATTTTGGGTATCCGCAAATTGATTTTCTGACTGAATCGACTGCAGTGCCAACGCAAATTGCAGATCGTCCACGGTCATCAATTGCCGTGCCAGCGGATTTTGATCATTGATTGTCTGCCAGTCATCCTTCAAAATACTCAAGGCTCGCTTAAAAGGCCTATTTTGTTGAATCACGGCACGTAATTGCTGGGCTGTCAGCATAAAAGCTACTTCCTTTCACGAATCGCGGTAACCGTGCCCACGGGCTTTTTCACGGATAGATCATCTCGGGTAGTGGTTAATCCCCAGACCAAATTAGTCAAGCCATGAGTGGTCACCGTATCTTCACCATGTCCATCAGTTAAAATCAGTACTAATGCATTTAAATCATTAGCACCCTGTTCGGCCAGCCAATCAAAAATCGGCTGGTAGGCCGTCCCGCCGCCGGCAACTCGCTGAAACGCAACTTGATTGCTGTGAGAGACTGCCTGTTTTTGATCCTCATGTACAACGGCATCAAACGGAATTACCGTAATTTTATCACGATATCGCCTCAAAAGCTGCACAATTTGGGCGAGAATATTTTGAACTTCAGCATCCGTCATGGAGCCGGACTGATCGACAAATAAATAAAGCTGGCGTGTAGCAGCCCGCGTTTTACCAGGTAGGTCTAAGCGGTAAGGCTGCCGGCGGTTAAACCGGTTAAAAGCCGGCTCCTGTCGTTTTTGCGGTCCATTTAAGCCCACCATGACTAACTTGCGCCAGTCGAGTGCCAGTCTTGCGGGTCGCCGGTTTAATTGATGCTGCAGTCTGCTGGGCAAAATTCCCCGCTGCTTCGTTGGCGTTTCCTCCCACGAACTGGCAACGAGTTGGTTTAATTGCAATTTCGTTTCCTGCGTCAACTGCTGCCAGCCAAGATGGCTTTCTGGGGAATGTCCCAGTAACCGCTTGATCTGTTTTGCTTGGGTACCATCCTGGTCTTTTCGAAGGGCTGTTTTTAATGCTGTCAGGTATTCAGCTGAACCCAGGTCAGCTGACAGATGCAGGCCGAGTTTGAAATTAACGTGCTGCCGGGTAATCGCTTCCGGATACAATGGCCGGAGGTGTTCGTTAACAGTCATATCCGTTGCTAGCTGAACCAGTGGGTCGTTACCCTGATCCGCATACCGCTCTGGATGCTGCCAGGCTAAGTGACTCACAACATGCTGAACTAAGCTTAAAAGGTCATCATCAGACTTAACCGTGTCGCTTAACCGCTGGGGGTTGATCAGCAAAGCGGGTTTCTTAGCTGTTGTGAGTGCAATGGCAACGGGCAGCTGCAAGTTGGCATGCTTATCCAGCCGTAACAGCAGTTCGCCATAGAAACGCTGACTATTAAGCAAGTGACTGGTGAGTCGCTGAAACAGTAATTGCGTTTGCTGCTGCAGTTGCCGTTGATCCTGCAAATCAGCCAAGTTATCCAACTGCTCACGAAACATATACTAAGTCCCCCTCTCAGTTGACGTTGTTTTTTAATCCAATGGCCGTTAGCTGATCGTACAGCTGTTTGACTAACGGGGTTTCCTGAGCGGCCTGATAAAGCCGTTCTAATAGGTCAGGTACTTCTGTGAGCTTCAGGGCAACGGCAAACTGGGCGTCAACCGGCATTAAGTTCAGCAAAGTCGTAAAACGGCTCGCGTAGGTTCCATCCGTTAGTGGATAGGTATCGGTTTGCTGAATCAAGCTGTTCATGATGGATTGCTGCTGGTCGATACCGGCTTCGTTAAAAATTTGAGCCACTGCTGGCTTTAACGTGTCCCCAGCATAAATTTCCTGGGCGGTGAGTCCTGCCGTTTGCTGGCGGACAAATTGTTCAAAACTTTGACCCACGGTAACACCTAAATCACCCTGTAAAAGGTCCAGGCGCAATCGCTGCTGTTCATCAGCTGGCAGCTCACCTAGGGCTTGCAAGTTCGAAGAGACCCGTTCCCAGGCTCGTGGCGTCGGGTATAAATCATCGTCATGTTCTTTAGGTGCCAGCTGCTGCGGATTTTCTTCAATAAACCGTTGAACGCTGCCAATGATGTTGCCCTTGGATTTAGCCCACTGCAGCCAATCCGAAACGTCTGCTTGCATCACCAGACGTACCGTTCGGTCATTGATGGCAGCATCGCCGACGGTTACCCCGTAGTCACTGGTTTCAAAGCCCGCCATCGTGGCATCGGGGTTTTCAGCTAACACCATGTGAACCTGGTCCGGCAGCCGCAAACTGTTGATTTGGCGCTGTAACACCAGATTCATCAGCTCACTTTGAACCGCCTGGGTACCGCGGTTGAATTCATCAAGGAACCAAATAATCGGCTGCTGCGGGTGTGCTTGTGCCCACTGAATAATTTCAATGAGTGTGTGGGTATAGCCGAACTTAACGTCTGCTAATTCACCGTATGCCGAAGTTTTAACAAAGGCCTTCTCCGTCATTGGCGGTATTGGAATAGCCAAATCACCCTTTTCAGAGAGGCTTACCACCGTTGTAAATAGCTTGGCGTTCATCTTTTCCGCCACAGTTTGAACTAACGCTGACTTACCGATGCCAGCTTCGCCGACGATTGCCGGCACATTACCAGCCTTGAGTACCACCGGAATTGCCGTCACTAGTTCTTGAAATGATAACATTGATTCGCCCTCTTCCGTTTTTTCAAAAAAGAGTCCAGGGTTTTCACCCCCGACTCAGTAATTGACACGTTATTTCCGGCGCCGTCTTAGATTATTCCGGCGTTTCTTGTTTTTCTTAATTCGACGGGACATGGATTTCATTGCCATCTGCCCCATCTTGCCGCCAAGCGCATTCCCCATGCCGGCGTTGTTCATCATGCCCTGCATACCGGAGAAGTTTCCCTTGGAGACTTGATTCATCATTTTCTTCATTTGGTTAAACTGCTTGATCATCCGGTTAACTTCTTGAACTGGTCGGCCAGAACCACCAGCAATCCGGCGGCGGCGAGAAGGATTCAAAACGTCCGGATCCGTCCGTTCCTGCTCGGTCATCGAATAGATGATTGCTTTAATATGTTCCATATCCTTAGGATCCATTTGAGCGTTAGCCAATGCTGGGTTGTTGGCCATGCCAGGAATCATTTTCATGATCTGATCCATAGGGCCCATCTTTTGGATTTGCTGCATTTGACCCAAGAAGTCGTTGAAATCAAACGAATTCTCACGCATTTTTTCCGTTAACTCTTGCGCTTGCTTTTCGTCATACTCTTTTTGAGTCTTTTCGATCAGGGATAACATATCCCCCATGCCCAGAATCCGAGAAGCCATTCGGTCAGGATGGAAGACGTCCAAATCGGACATCTTTTCACCTTCACCAACGAACTTGATGGGTTTTCCTGTGACCGCGCGAATCGACAGAGCGGCACCACCACGGGTATCACCATCTAACTTAGTGAGGATCACACCGGTGACGTCCAGTTTATCGTTAAAGCCCTCAGCCGTTGCCACGGCGTTTTGACCAGTCATGGCATCAACGACCAGCATAATTTCATTCGGATTGGCCAACGCTTTGATGCGGGCCAGCTCGTCCATTAACTGTTCATCGATTTGCAAGCGACCAGCAGTATCAATAAAGACGTAATCGTTGTGGTCAGCTTCCGCTTTGGCAAGTCCCTGACGCACGATTTCAACGGGATCAGTATCCGTTCCCATTTCAAAAACGGGGACGTCGATCTGCTTACCAACGGTCACTAATTGATCGATCGCAGCCGGTCGATAAACATCGGCCGCAATCATCAGTGGACGCGCCTTTTCTTCGGTTTTAAGCCGGTTAGCTAATTTACCAACGGTGGTCGTCTTACCAGCACCTTGAAGACCAACCATCATAATAATGGTCGGAATCTTCGGTGCTTTGTTGAGCTGAACTGCCGTTTCACCCATGGTCTTGGTTAATTCTTCATCAACGATTTTAACAATTTGCTGAGCGGGGTTTAACCCTTCCAGCACTTTGGAGCCGACTGCCCGCTCACGAACGGTTTTAACGAAGTCTTTAACGACGTCAAAGTTAACATCGGCCTCTAGTAACGCGAGTCGAATCTCACGCATGGTATCGCGTAAATCAGATTCGGAAATTTTCCCTTTGCCACGAAGTTTCTTCATGGCGTTTTGTAAACGCTCGGTTAGTCCTTCAAATGCCATTTATTATGCACCTAACTTTCATTCTTCTTCAGCTGATTCTAATCGATTGACCAGCTGGTTAAGTTGTTGATCATTTGGATATTGTTTGGCAACGTAACCCTGGATTTCATCCGCCAATTGATTCCGCTTGGTGAATTCTTCTAGGAGATGCAGCTTTTTTTCATAGGTTTCAAGAATTTTCTCAGTCCGACGAATATTATCGTAGACCGCTTGTCGACTAACGTGGTAGTCTTCAGAAATTTCACCTAATGAAAAATCATCGCCGTAATAGAGTTGCATGTAGTCATTTTGTTTTTTGGTCAATAGCGGCTGATAAAAGGCAAACAGCGAATTGATCCGGTTGTTTTTTTCAATCTCCACGTTGTCACCCTCCTGCTTAACTCGCAAACGACTTGACCTAGCCTATCCATTATACCAAATCCTAACAATAGCGATAGGGTTTGCTCTATAAAAAGTCAAAGAGGCCGTGACTTGACTCGGTAGATTCCAGAATTTAACACCCAAAAGCGTTCTGCCGATGGTTTTGATCGGGAGGGCACTTTTGGGTGTTAAATGGCCGGAATCTGAGTTATGGAGCGGGTTAAGGCTATATGAAAGGAGGAAACAAAAGTAAATCCTACGTTGTGTTTTAGTTAAGGAATTAACTGGCATCCTTATCAATATAGACTTAAGTCACAGGCTCTCAATGCCATTATTCAACGTCGATCAAACCTTTGAATAAACCGTAAACAAATTCGCTTGGTTCGAACGGCCGTAAATCATCCACGTGTTCACCCAGGCCGACGTACTTGACTGGCAGATGCAGTTCGTTTCGAATCGCCAGAACGATCCCACCACGAGCCGTCCCGTCAAGCTTAGTCAGTACGATACCGGATACATCAGTGGCCTCCTTGAACATTTTAGCTTGATTCAAGGCGTTTTGACCGGTAGTTGCATCCAATACCAGGAGGACTTCGTGCGGTGCATCAGGAATCTCACGGGTAATGACCCGTTTCATCTTTGCTAATTCATTCATCAAGTTGGTCTTGTTCTGCAGCCGGCCAGCAGTGTCAACAAATAAAATATCGTAGTTTTCTGACTTGGCCTTCTTTAGCGCATCGTAAACTACGGCAGATGGATCACTTTTTTCTGGCTTTTTAACAATGTCTACACCATCACGTTCGGCCCAGACGTTAAGCTGTTCGATTGCGCCGGCACGGAACGTGTCAGCAGCAGCCAGCAGAACTTTTTTGCCCTGCTGTTTGAACAGATTGGCCATTTTGCCAATGGTGGTGGTTTTGCCCACCCCGTTGACCCCAACAAATAAAATAACGGTTGGTCCCTCTTTAGCAAAGGTCAACCCATTTTGCTCGTTGCTGCCAGCTTGATCATAGAGTTCAATGAGTTTTTCAACCACTACGTTTTGAACGTCCTTGGACTTCTTTACGTTTTTGAGCTTAACTTCCTCACGCAGCTCATCACTGATCTTCATGGCCATATCAAAACCAACGTCAGCGCCGATCAAGGTTTCTTCCAAGTCGTCAAAGAAGCCTTCATCAACGGAACGGAAGTTAGCCAGCAAATGATTTAAACGCTGGCCAAACGTCAACCGTGATTTTTCGAGGCCCTTATCGTACCGTTCTGCTTCCGTTGGTTCCGATTGCTCAGAATTCTCAGCGGTTACTGCATCAGGTTGCGGTTCTTGCTCAGTTACTGCTTGGGGCTGTTCATCAGTTGAGCTTGCGGTTGCTAAACTCTGCGGTTCAGCAGCCTGAGGGGCAGTTTCATCAGCGGTCTGACCCGTTTCAGAAGAGTCAGTATTTTGATCTTCAGTCTTTTCCGAAGGTGCAGCAGCTTTCTTATCCAGTTGCTCTGGTGTTGTGTCTGCCGTAGCCTTTGAAGAGTCGTTATTTGCGGTTGATACCGTTTCTGCTTGGGTTTGCGCTACCTTTGAATCAGAAGCCTCATCCGCTTTAGGGGCAGATTCATCCGTTTGCGTCGTCTCAGTGTCAGGCTGCTTCTCCGCAGTCTTTTCTGACTCGTCATTTTTAGCGCGTCGTTTGAAAAAATCAAATAGTCCCACAAAATCACATCCCTTATTTCATTATCTTTATCTGTTAGCTGGTGTCTTATCTAAATCTACTGAAACCATCTTTGAGACACCTGACTCCTGCATGGTGATGCCATACAGCCGATCAGCTTGCACCATTGTTTCCTTGCGGTGGGTGATAACAATAAACTGCGTGTCGCCCTCAAAATGATTTAGAAAACTGGCAAAACGTCCCGTATTAGCCGGATCCAGAGCAGCTTCGGCTTCATCCAGCACACAGAACGGTGCTGGGTGGACCTGCAGCACTGCAAATAGGAGGGTAATAGCAGTCAACGCCCGTTCACCACCAGATAATAATCGCATACTCTGAAGTCGTTTTCCAGGCGGTTCTGCCATAATCTCAATTCCAGTGGTCAGTAAATGGTCGGGATCCGTTAGAACTAACTTAGCCTGACCGCCGCCAAACATTTTAACGAAGGTCTCTTGAAACTTCTGGTTCAGCGTTTTAAACGTCGTGTCAAAACGTTCGATCACTTGCTGATCCATCTCGTTCATGGTTTCCAGCAAATTATCCTTTGACGCACTGAGATCTTCTTTTTGCTGAGTCAAAAAGTCATAACGTGATTTGACTCGGTCGTATTCGTCAATACTTGAAACGTTGACCTCGCCTAAATCGTCTAGTCCGCGTTTGAGCAGTTTCAGCTTTTCTCTGACTTGATCAATCGGTAAATCAACTTGGTTTTGTTTGGCAAACCCTAAGCTGACGTGGTACGTCTCCGACAAGGTGTTTTGACGCTGATCCAGCTGTGAACTCAGTTTTGAGCAGGCAACGTCCAATTTTTGAACGGTCAGCTGTTCGTTATTTAACGTTTCTGTCGCCAGTTGATTCGATCGTTCTAAGTCGGCTTGCTGATCATTAGCAGAGGCCAGATCCAAATTTAGCTGTTTCAAAGCATCCTGCAGCTGCTGTTCTTTTTCCCTAAGCTGTTTCAGCGTTAATTCGTGATCCTGGGTAGATTCTCCCGTTTCGGACTGCTCCGCGTTTAACGCATCGATACGCGCCTGCAGGTCCTTAATGTTATTTTCGAGGGTGGCAGCACGCTTAGCCTGTTGTCCCGCTTCTTTCTCCAACTGTTTGACCTGAACCGACTCAGTGGTCACCACTGCCCGCTGATCTTGGTACTGGGCACTAATTTTCGCCACCGATTCGCTGCGTTGGGCCTGTTGCTGTTTCAGTGCAGCCATTTGGGCCTTCAACGCCGTCAACTTTTTCTCCGCGTCTTCGGTCTCCTGCTGATTACGGCTCAACTGTGTCGCAAAATCCTCATCCTGCTGGTTGAGGCCCCATTGCGCTTGGTGCACCGCAATCTGTTTTTTGACGGAATTCACGTGATCAGTCAGCAGCTTAACCTGATTTTCAGTCTGCTGACGGGTCGCATTCAGCGTATTAAGCCGGCCTTGATAATCGGTTTGATGATCATTTTTCTGTGTTTCTTTCAGTTTCTTTAACTCGGCCTGCTTAGCATTAAGCTGACTGGTCATCTGCTTCACACTGGCTTGCAACTTGGTTAATTCTTGTTTTTGACTCAAAATACCGTGACGCTCGTGCTTATCTTTACCGCCAGACATTGCACCGCTGGTAGAAATGACTTCGCCGGCTAGCGTAATAATCCGGTATCGGTGATGGATCAAGTTGGCTAATGCGACGGCATGGTTAAGATCATCCGCAAAAATTAAATGACCTAACAGGTGAGCAGCCACCGGTCTTAACCGTCGATCAGTAACCCGCACTAAGTCAGCGGCAACCCCCAAGAAGCCGGGTGCCTGCTGGCATTTTGATAGCGTATCGTGATCAACCTGATTCAGTCTAATTTTATTCAACGGTAAAAAGGTACTGCGTCCCAACTGATTCTGGGTGAGATAACGGATGGCGGCCTTCCCAGCCGCTTCATCGGTAACAACTACGTGCTGCTGCTGGGCACCAATAGCTGCTTCAACAGCTTTGGTATACTCTTCTGGCACGTCTAACAGTTCTGCAACGGGACCAATAATCCCGGTCAGCTGATTTTTAGCTTTCAGGACGGCTTTGGTTCCTTGGTAAAACCCGGTGTAATTTTGGGCTAATTCTTGCAGGCTCTTCAGACGGGCCTTCGCCTGCTGACTGACTTCAAGCGCCGAAAGCCACTGGTTATTCAACTGATCAATTTGCTTTTGCCGCTGCTGGTGTTCGGTAGTTAATTGTTGGCAAGCTTGCCGTAACTTATCGTACTGCTGCTGCTGCGTCTGTAGCTTTTGCGTAGCCGTTTTTAACCTAGCAGTCTGTTCGGCAAGCTCCGATTGTAAATCATGCAACCGCTGATCCGCTTGCTGATTTTCGGAAGTTGCCCGTTGCTGATTTTTTTCTAAATACTGTTTTTGATTATGCAAAGTCGTCATGGCCTGCAGCTGATCAATGTAATCGCCCTGCAAACGGTCTTGTTCACCAGCTAATTTAGCTTCATCCAGGTCATCAAGCTGTTTTTTGAGCTGGCTTGCAGTACTGCGATCCCGTTTCAAAGCGGTTTTGAGTTTTTTTAACTGATCTTGCGTGCCTGTCAGCGTTTTTTGAGCCTGATTGAGGTTAGTTTGGGCTTCGTTAACACGAGTGGTTAGCTCACTTAACGTTTGTTTTTGGTGCTTTTGACGTTCAGAATCGACCGCTTGTGCACCGGCTACCTGCTGCTTACGAGACGTCACGTCTAGCAGGTGTTGGTTAGTATCATCCTTTTGGTTGGAGAGTGCCGCCGTCTTTTTTCGGGCGGCCGCCAATTCGGTTGAATGATTCGCCAACTGCTTTTTCGTATCAGCAACACGCGCTTGCTTTTCTTTCAGTTGCCCCTGCTGATCTTTTAACTGACTTTGTAACGTTTCAATTTCTAACACCAGTCTGGTTTGGTCTAATGTATCGAACTGCTTTTTTTGCGTGACGTATTCCTTGGCTAAACTGCTTTGCTGAGCCAGAGGTTCAATCTGACTACTGAGCTCTGTCATCAAGTCATTAACTCGGTCAAGGTACCCAGCGGTTTGATCCAACTCGCGTTTGGCTTTTTCTTTGCCGAGACGATACTTTGAAACACCAATGAGTTCTTCAACGATAAACCGACGTTCTTCCGGCTTGCTGTTAAAAATTGATTCAACCCGCCCTTGAGAAATCATCGAAAACGCGTTGTCACCGATCCCCGAATCCATAAATAAATTCAAAATATCCTTCAAACGGCAATCTTGGCCATTAAGCTGATAGCTGCTTTCACCATTTCGAAATAGTTTTCGGGTCACGTTAATTTCCGTGTAGTCGGACTTCAAATAGTGATCAGTATTGTCCAAAATCATCGTTACTCGAGCGCGGTTCAACGGCTTACGCTTTGAAGAACCGTTAAAAATAACGTCTGGCATCCGGCTGCCCCGCAGATTCTTGGCAGACTGTTCTCCAAGGACCCACCGAATAGCTTCACTAATATTGCTTTTGCCACTTCCGTTGGGGCCAACGATGCCGGTGACGCCGTCTTCAAATTCGATTTTGGTATCGTCCGCAAACGACTTGAAACCACTAATTTCTAGCGATTTTAGTTTCATGATTGCTCCCCACTTACTTCCAAATTAGGCCTGGTCCGGTTCCAGCTTAAGTAAAGCCTGCCTTGCAGCCCCTTGTTCCGCGTTTTTCTTGGAATGGCCAACGCCCACGCCAAGTTCTTTGCCGTCGATCTTAACGGCGACTTTGAAAGCCCGGTCATTGTCCGGCCCATTTTCGTCCAGTAATTCGTAATCAATGGCCACTGGACCGTTCTTCTGTGCGACTTCCTGTAATTCCGTTTTATGATCGAAAAACTCGTCAAAACGACCCTCATCAAGTTTTGGAAAAATAACCTGAGTAGCAAATTTTCTTACTGGTTCCACTCCTTGATCAAGGTATAAAGCGCCAATAAAGGATTCAAAAATATCGCAAAGTAATGAATCCCGTTCCCGAGCGTGCGCCTTCTCTTCACCCTTGCCGAGACGAATGTACTGGTCAAAGTGGCATTCCCGGGCAAAGCTGGCAAAACTTTCCTCGTTTACCATGGCCGCACGCAGTCGGGTCAAGCGTCCTTGTGGCATTTTGGTATAGCGTTTGTAGATATAATCCGAAACCACCAGCTGCATGACCGCGTCACCTAAAAACTCGATCCGTTCGTAAAACTTCAAGTTTTCATTTGGGTGTTCATTAACGTAAGAAGCCTGCGTGAACGCTTCGTCAAGTAAACTTTTATCCTTTATTACGATGTTAAAATTCTTTTTCAGTAAATCGTCTAATCCCTTTATCAAGATCAATAACGCTCCTTTTTGTTCAATTATAAAGCTATCAAGTTGCAAGGAAAAAGGCTGTGACAAAACAAATCGTTTTACCGCAACCTTTCCGTTTATTAATTGACACTGTTATTATTTGTCACCGTTAGCAGCAATGTAATCAACAGCTTCACCCACGGTGTTCAGCTTTTCGGCAACATCGTCCGAAATTTCGGCACCAAAGGTATCTTCAAGTTCCAAAATAAATTCCACAAAATCAATGGAATCTGCATCCAGGTCGAATTTAAAGTTCAAGTCCATGGTAATCGTATCACGCTTGACTTCGAACCGATCCGCAATGATGTCAGCAATTTTATTAAAAATTTCGTCTTTTGACATAATCTACCTCACCCTATTTAGTTCAACAATCAGTTTAGCACAATCCGTTTAGAAACGGTAGAACTAACCTGTTACTTCTGCATTTCGGCTTTAGCTGCCGCCATTTCTTCGCTATGTTCATCGAAGTAACTCACAACGTTATCAACGGAATGGTTTGCAAGCATGGTCTTGATCTGACCAATGGTATTAGCGATGGTCTCAGCCTTAGCGGAACCATGGGTCTTAATGACTGGTGCTTTTACACCCAGCAAAACCGCGCCGCCGTACTTCGAATAGTCCATTTGCGTCTGAATTTCTTTAAAAGTCGACTTGAGCATCAGCGCACCGAGTTTGCTCGAAACGCCGCCATTCATGATACCGTTCTTGATTAACTTCAGCATGGAAAGGGCGGTACCCTCTGTGTTCTTAAGCACCGCGTTACCAGTGAAACCGTCAGTAACGACGACATCGGCGACCCCGTTTAACAATTCACGGGATTCCACGTTACCAATGAAGTTCAGATCTTTGGCGTTGGCCAGATATTCGTGAACCGCCTTGTGAACCATATCACCCTTGTCAGCTTCGGTACCGTTGTTTAACAAGCCGATACGGGGATTCTTAACACCCATGACGGTTTGTGCGTAGTACTTGCCCAAAATACCATACTGGTACAAGTTAAACGGTTTGGAGTCTGCATTGGCACCGACGTCCAGCATCAGGAACTGATGCTGATCCGGATTATTTAAAACTGGCAGTGTGGTGGTTAACCCAGGGCGATCAATTCCCTTGATCCGACCAATGATCAATAAGCCGGCTGCTAGTAAAGCACCGGAATTACCGGCGGAGAAGAAGGCATCATCTTGGCCGTCACGGACTGCTTGGGCAGCCAGTACAATACTGGACTGCTTCTTTCGCCGAATAGCGCGAACTGGTTCGTCCTCCATCGTAATGACTTCATCGGCTTGGACTAGGGTAATACGGTCCGCGTTGGTTAGCAGCGGCTTAACCTTATCCGTTTGGCCGTACAAGTCAAATTCAATTTCCGGATAGCGGTCACGAGCCAGTTCAACTCCCGCAACAACTTCTTTAGGGGCGTAGTCGCCACCCATTGCATCAACAGCGATTCTCAATTGTGTCATCCTCTCTTAATCAAACATATAAGCGTGTTCTTCGGCTTGTTTCAAATACTTGACCAGGGCCGCGTTTTCAGGCTGCTTTTGCCATTCAGGCGTACTGGTCAGCTTTTTAGCTTCATCCTGCGCAACACTCAGCATGGTCAGGTCAGCCACGGGATCACCGACTTTGAAGTCAGGCAGTCCCGACTGCTTCTTCCCCAGCACATCACCGGAGCCGCGCAGCTCTAAATCTTTTTGTGAAACCACAAAACCATCATTAGTTTCCGTCATTACGCGCATCCGGTCAACCCCATTTTTATTTTTGGGATCGGCGACCAAGATACAGTACGACTGCTGATCAGACCGGCCAACTCGGCCCCTTAGCTGATGGAGCTGAGCCAGGCCAAAATGGTCGGCATCATAAATCAGCATCACGGTGGCGTTCTTGACGTCCACTCCGACCTCAATGACGGTAGTGGCTACCAAAACCTGGTAGGCGTTTTTCTTAAATGCCTGCATCACTTCGTCTTTCTCATCGTTCTTCATTCGTCCGTGCAGTAGGCCGACTTGGTAATGATGCGGTGAGAAGTAGGCTGAAAACCGTTCGTAAATTGCTTGCGCGTTTTTCATATCCACCGCTTCAGACTCTTCGATCAATGGCGTGACCACGTATGCTTGATGGCCCGCTGCCAGCTCCCGTAAAACAAACTGGATCGCCGAATCAATCTGCGCATTTTTGATCCACCGGGTAGTGACCGGCTTGCGGCCAGCTGGCAGTTCATCAATCACGGAAATATCCATTTCGCCATAGCTGGTAATGGCTAACGTCCTCGGAATCGGCGTAGCAGTCATTGCTAACACATCGGGATTGTCCCCCTTCTGCCGCAGAGCTTGCCGTTGAGCCACACCAAAACGGTGCTGCTCATCTATAACAACCAGACCCAGGTGGTGGTAATCCACCCCGTCTTGAATCAGAGCGTGCGTACCAATGATCAGGTTGATCTCGCCAGAAGCCAGGCGTGGCAGAATTTCTTTTCGAACAGCTGGTTTTGTGGAACCGGTCAGCAACACGATATTCACCGGTAGCCCTTCAAAAAGCGCCTGTAAGTTGTTGGCATGCTGTTCTGCCAGGATTTCTGTCGGTGCCATCAGAGCCGCTTGATAGCCTCCCGTAATGGCAGCGTACATACAAATCGCAGCCACCACCGTTTTACCACTGCCAACATCGCCTTGCAGCAGCCGGTTCATGTGGATTGGCCGCTTCATATCGGCGCAGATTTCATTAACCACCCGCTTTTGGGCATCAGTTAATTCATAAGGCAGCGTCTGAACAAAGTGCTGCAGCCGTTTCTTATCGTACGCCATGGCAATCCCGGCTTGCGTCTGGTCCTGCCGTTTAAGCATTTGCAGCTGCATTTGAAACCGGAAGAATTCTTCAAACTTGGCTGATCGACGAGCGGCCTTGGCGGCTTTCAAATCTTTTGGAAAATGCATGTCATGTATCATTTGGGCGCGGTCGAGTAAGCGGTAATGCGTTTTAATGTTATTGGGGATCAAATCCACAATTTCGGGATGGTACTTATCCCAAGCGGCCACCACTAACTCCTGAATCGTCTTTTGACGAATCCCTTTATTTGACGGGTAGACCGAAGCCATCGGATCATTTTTACCGCTGCTCAGGATCTTTAACCCGTTTAACTGCTTACGGTTTGCATCGAAGCGGCCATACACCATGATCGGTGATTCGACCTCAATACTGTTTTTTAACCAGGGCTGGTTGAAAAACGTGACTGGAACAATATCTTGACCGATCAGCAGCCGAAAATTAAGTCGGCTTTTTTTACGGCCGAAGCGGCTTAAGGTTGGCGGGGCCGCAACGATTCCCTTCAAAGTAACCTGCTCTTGATCACCAATTTCATTAAGTGCCTTTACCCGTAGATCTTCATAACGAAAGGGATAGTAGGTCAGTAACGATTCAATCGTCGTAATTCCAAGATCAGCCAGTGCTGCCCTTCTCTTGGGGCCAACACCGGGTAATACTGTCACGGAATCTGATAACGCCACTTAACTCCCTCCTAACCGATACAATCGATAAACAAAGTGCCGGTTCAAATGAGACGCCACTTTAACTAAATGCTAATTACTTCTAATTACTTAGTGAATAAATTACTTAGTGAATAAAAAGCTATCTTGAATATTTTAACATAAATCGTTCTCAAATTTTACTCAAGCGCAACGTCGTACACTTTTGTGAAAGAGCCTTGACCATCATTTTTAAAAAGACGAATTCCCTCAAACTGAAGCGGACAATAAAATCGCAGCTGATTTGCAAAGCTGATAGTCCTTTTGAGCGATTCTGCTGAAGCCGGGTTTCAACTGTTGACCGAATAAAAGCGTTAATTAAAGATTTCAACAAACAAAGTGGTGAAACCCATAAAAGAGCTTCACCACTTTAATTTAATTTGATTTAATTACTTTAAATCATTTCCGAATCATTCGACACTAATAAAGGGATTGGACTTAAAACCCTTTAATAATGCGGTGTTTCAATATTGGGTGTCACCTAGGTGTCACCATCGGCATTTTTGGGCTCTTGTTAATGAAAATTAGAACCCCTTTTGGTGCTTTCTCATATTTAAATTATAACACAATAAAAGAAGCCCCCATTGGTTATTTGGGGGCTAATATCATACATTCATTTTGTATTCGTTTTTTAGCGCATCCGCAATCTCATTTGCCTGATCCCCATTCCATATATCAAGGATAGTTGTTCGCATAATCAGTACTTCGTCAGCAATGATTGGAATCCGATCTTCCCGAACTTTATCAATGGGTAGACTTTCATAGACCCAACTTGGTATTGATGTTACCTGTAATTCTAGAATAGTTTGTATGTCATTGATATTTTCCCGATTTCCTGCTGTAATCTTAATCTCAAACAAAGGTATTTGTGACTGCTTTTTACTCTGCTCGGCTAAATCCCAATAATAGGTAGTGATGGTCATAAAATAGATCATTTAAATATCCTTTCCTGGTGTCAGTGACTGGAACCCTGTGAGTATATCAGGTGCTCTTCTTATCTCCAAACAATAACTACTATAAATTACTGAGTTAAGTTTTTAATAAATGCAAAAAAGCCTCCCAACCGCAAAGGTCAGGAGGCTTTTATCGAGATTTCTTATTTTTATTGTGCTACTTTACAAAATTGTTGATCAACTTGTTGCCACTGATATACGTTCCGTCAGATAACTGTAGCCGTGTGACACTACCGACCTTGACAACTTTGGCAACGTCAAAAAGTGTACCTGCACGGAAGCTGGCTACAAGATGCTTCTTATCGAATTTTTTACTCTTGTACTTGTTGGTTCCGTGGACTGATTTAACTCGTTTAACAGCACCTTTCGAGGTCGTGTAATAAAGATTGTTGATCCAGGCGCGGTTGGCTGTGACAAATAGACCATTGGTCAGCTGGAAGACAGCATACTTTGTTGATTTCGATTTGATCAGTTGCTTAACATGCAGCTTCGTGTACGGCTTGTAATACTTGACGATACCTTTGCCATGTCCAACCTCAGCTTTAGTTCGGTAAGCTGCCACCGTAAATCGTGGATAGATCCAGGCTGGATTCCAGTCAAAGTATTCATGCTTGTTTTTCGGCTTGGCGCTCGTAGCTCCTTTAGTGTAGAAGTCTGAGTACGCGACCGACACATCAAAACGTGATGAACTGCCAGTAAAGTGAGCGCCAGAAGTCCATTGCCAAGCGTTGTATGAGCTGTATAGTTTCATACCACTTGGATGATATGGGTAGTTGGCAATCCAGCCAGCACGCCCACTGTTGTTGATGGACACTGAGTTAGTCCAGCCCCCCATCGTATAAAGGTCATAGCGGTAACCGGCGGCCTTAATGATTTTAGCAAAGGCACGAGTTGTCGCACCGTTCTCTGTCCAGCCACGGTTGTAGCTTTCAAAGTCACAAACCAGCACAGCACCCTTAGGTACACGGGCAGCTCTAGCACATTTAACTGCATAATAGGCTTCTGATTTAGCACCAGAAACAGTTGTAAAACGGGCAAAATGATAGCCGTGGATCTTTAGCCCCATTGACTTAGCACGGGATAAGTTGCCTTTAGCTGTAGGGTCATAGTAGTAAGTGTCTTCACTGACCTTGCTGATGATGGCTTTAACACCCTTACAACGCATAGCACGAAAGGTAGTCGTGCTAATATACCCGTTATTGTTTGATATATCGACAATATCATATCTAGGCATTAGGTTCACTTCCTTGCAGCTCAGTCAACTTAGCCTGTGCCTTTTCAATGGCTGCCTGCAGATTTTCAATTTCAGCCTGCTTAGTGCCATAACCAGTTGGCTCAGTTGCTTGACCGGCTTCTGCAACGGGAACAACAGCATTCTGAATTGTTGCAGCGTCTACCTTGGTTGCTGAAACACTATCAGCATTAGCAGCACCCTCATCGATCACAGCCTGCTTAGCTTGAGCCTTAGTATTTAATGAAGTGAAATACTGATAGGCTTTCTCAATTGCGAAGTCAATATCCTTGGTATCAATAGACTTGATACCCTTTTTTGCCAGCTGTGTTTGGATAGTCTGCAATGCTTGATCATGTTTAACCCCAGTTGGCAGATCGTACTGCGTAGCCAGCTTAGCAACCGCCCCCTCAGCTAACTTGTCGAGTGTGCTGTAGGCATTGGCAGTATTAGTTGTCTTAGCTGATTTAAACAGCTGCTGGATCAGTGGGATGACTACGACTGTCAGAATGCCTATCAAAATAGTATCAAGTAATCCACTATCGCTTAAAACTTCAAATGCGTGTTGCATACTGACACCCCCTATTTAGCGTTTTTAACAGCATTGTTAATGTCAGACACAACTTGGTCAGTGGTTGGTGTCGGAGTTACCTTCGGCTTATCAGCAGACGGTGCAGCGACAGCTGGTGTAGTGTTGCTTGTAGTTGCAAGCTTAGCTGCAGCTGGTGTTGAAGCTTCACCAGCAACGTCAATGTCGTTGAAGAAATCGAGTTCAGCCTGCACACCTTCTTTAAGCTTGTCTGGCACATCATCAATTGATGCCTTGCCATTTAAAATCAGTGAAGCGAACAATACTTGTGTTGCGTTGTTTAATTTAGCCATATTAGTTATTCTCCTTATGTTTTTTTGCTCTCTCATCACGCAAAGCTTGGCGTACTGTGTCCAGTTCATCTTCCGTTTCCATACGCCGCTTGCGTTCTTCTTCAGCAACGTTCTTCCAATAATTCATCTCGGCGAAGCGCTCCTCACGGTCTGACTTGTGTTTCCCAAGCCGATAAGTGAGGTAGGCTGCGAGCGTCGCTGGGATGATAGCAATCAATGGATTGAGCTGTAAGATGATATGCCCCCATGCGGGACCCATCACTCACTGTCACTCCGGCTGGCCAAGATCATAATGACCGCAGTCAGCGCAGCGTTGCTGATCCACGGCATTTCGATACCGAGTACGACCCAGTGCATGAATTGGTATAAGGTCAGCACACACATGATGAAAGATGACGCAATCAATACAGCATGATCTAGTCGTACTGATTGATGTAAGTCAAACACCCAGAACAGCATGAGGATACCAATGAGTACAAAAAAGCCGCCAACGATGTCGTCATTGGCGACTCCATCAATGACTGGCGGCCACAGGAAGTATTGATCATGCGAAATGAGATGGATACCAAGTCCTAGCTCAGCCAGTCCGATTACTGTGTGAAATGGATTAGTTCTCATACAAGCTACAAATCTACGCACTCTGCTCACCGTCCTTTCTAAATTAATAGTCCAAGCAGAAAGGCACCGATTAAGCAGCCGGCGTAGAAGATGGCTCTGCAAATTCGGCGCTGTCGTCGTTTTTTAGGATACCGGCAACATCATCACGTAAAACTTCAGGGACTTCGTCAAGTGTCCGACCACCGTCAAGTACGTTAGCAGCATACAGCATGGTTAAAGCAGAAAACTTTTTATTTAATGTCATAATAATTTACCTCTTTCTTATTTTTGATCTAGGATTGTTTGAACTTCAGGACGAATAACAGCTGGAATATCATCAATCTTGCGGTTACCATCTTTGACTGAGTTAGCGTATAAAGTTGCTAATGCATTCATTATTTACCACCTCCTGTTGCAGGCGCCGTAGGATTATTGGCTTCACTGGTTGAACCGTCAGCAGGAACTGTTGATAAAACTTGATCAGACAACTCCAGAATGGCTTCATTGGTCATATCGCTATCCTGCTTGTACTGGTTTTGAAACTTTGTAATGGTTGCATTAGCTGCACTTAGTGACTTGTTTAATTTATCGATTGTGTCCAATGAGTCAGAAAGCTGTTGGTTGACATCTTCGATGGTAATAGCGTATGCACCACCGCGAATCACTGTGCTATCGTCATTGATTTGATAATGCATGAAATTCTGTTTGAAATCATTGTCGTTAGCAGTTGCAATCGTGACTTGAATCCATTGGTTTGGATCGTCAGTATCCGTCAACTTAGTTGCTAACTTAGCGCCGAATTTATTGGCGTCTCGCTGTACGTAAAATTGGCTCATTTGAGTTGTTCCTCCTTTAAAAATGTGCAAAATAAAAAGCCTCAAGAGGCTAATTTGACATCCACTCAGTATTCGTTATGTCAGGGTTGCTGGGTGAAAGGTATGGAAATTCATCATTATTGGAATAAAATGGCCCTTCCCAGCTACCGAGATTAGGACTAATTTCTCGAACCTGATAATTGAATCCTTTGCCATCACCACTTATAAACTGGTACTCTCTTGTCAAATTGTAGCCAGTTGGCCCAGTCGATGGCGGATTATATTCATAAAACATTTTGTCACCCAAGTATTTGCGGAGAACTTGCTTGTCGCCGATAAAAATTTTATCCGGCTCTTTGCCATTGATTAGCATTGTCATAACAACGGCCCCCTAACCTGTAATGTCGTATTCTGTGTTGCCATCTTTAGACCCCATCGCGTCATATTGGGCTTGGGTGCCAGTCCAATAGCGCCGGTTTCCCCGGTTAGTTAGTTCGGTGAGCATATCTGTATGGGATTGATTGATACCATCTTGCTTCGCTTGTAGAACATCATCACCAGTTGCCATTTGAATCCAAGGGCCCCACAATCCTGGGTTACCAGTAAATGACCGGTAAACAAATCGCCCACTTAAACCGTATAAAATTTGGCGAATCATGCTGGAACCAGCGGACAAGACAATCAGTTTTCCCCAAGTCGCCCCATTTCCTAGTAAATTATTCGGAAATCCCGCTACATTGGTAGGGTCAAAGTTATTGAGGGCAAAAATGCCATCAGTTTTCATGTTATCCAAGCTTTTAGAATCAACATTACCAGAATTAATCGGCATTCGCGTTGCAACTGTAGCATTTATGTTATCCACGGTAGCTATCTGATGCCAACCGGGATTAGCATTTAAATTTCCATCAGGGCCAGTAGCATTAGTAGCCACCCAAGTTTGACCCATTAAGTTAGTTAGGGTTAAAACTGTGTTCGACCATATTCCCCCGTTGTAATCAGTTGAATCACATCTCAGGATAAAGGCTTGGTTGGTGGGACAATTTTTCATGGTAGCCGCCGAAGCGTTGGTCATAACAACATAAGTAATTGAACTTACATCACTTTTATCCAAAATCGTGAACAAATCCGTACCATCAGCTAATCCATGATAGTTAGCGTCAGCTTTTGTTTGATAGGTTGAACTGGCGTGGGCACTTGTTTCATACTTTTTGTCAGCGTCAGCGGTTGCCATCTTGCTCGGCAATCCGGTTGTCGTGCTGTTGACAGCATTCTTGAGTGCTGTCAGGTCAGCTGAGTTGGCATAGTCGCCCTTTGGCTGTGTGCCAGACAGATCCACATCTCCGTCAAAAAGAGCTTTCTTTCCGGCACTGTTGACCGCACCATTTTTAAACGTCTGCGTTTCAGTGAAAGTATTAGCTTTATCGATGCGAGCAAGCGTAGGAACTTGTTGATCCATATTTTCTGTAGTCAAAATATCTGCAGGGATGTTGTCCGCGATTAATTTTGGCAGATCATCGGTCTTTGTATAATCTTTAAACTGTTGTTCTAATTCAGTCTGCGAAACGACACCTGCATCAGAAAACTGGGCGGTTACTTGTGATGTATTACCAACTGCCACTTTAATCAAATGCGTGCTGACATCGTGTTCTGGTGAGGGTGTCATTGGCTGTGAAGTTTGTAAACACTCTACAGCATACAAAATCTCTTTTTGGTTGGCATCAGTGGCAAATAAGCCTACAGTTGCTAACTGATAGGCATTAGTTAATTCCTGTTGGTCAAAGTCTATTTGTACAGTTTCAGTAACCTCTCCATCGTTATAATTGCCCATATATTTTCCATTTTGCTCAATAGAATCAATTTCCGTCATGGCTCTAATACTAGCTAAATCATCGTCCCAATGATTTGCACTGGAGCCAACTGCTCTAAAGGCAGTGATCTGATTGGATTTAGTCGCCAACTGGTCCACTAGTTGAGCACCAGCATCTGTTATAACTGTAAATTTAATTGGCTTATCATCAGCCATCAGCTTCAACTCCTTCCGAGGTGATTAATGTTGGATATGTTTTTCGCCAAATCTGAGTAGCCGCACCGACATATAGTTGTGCTGTTGTAGAAGTTGAAAATTGTACTTCGATGATTCGCACTTCCGGGGTAACTGCCACTTGGAGTGACGCTACAAGTAAATCGCGTTTACGCTCTTCATTGTATTTATCCGGGATATTGACGATCTTTAATGCTTTAGGTTCCCCATCCAACTCGTTGCGATCAACTACCAGATGAAATTCACTTGGGCTCGCCTGCAGTGCATACGAAATTAGTCGAATCAAATCGTCTTCCGTAGTACCAATACGATGTCGCATCCGTGCTAAACGAATCTGCATTCGTAAATAATCGTCATCGCTATCAATTCGGTGGACTCCCCAGTCAGCCGCATACATATCAAGCGTCCCTGAATCAGCTTTATCCAATTCATAGGCGTCCATAATTTTCATGATGACACCGGCTAATGTTTCAAATCGTTTAGCGATAATATCTAATAAAGCCTGATTAATTGAAGCATCTTCCTGATTGAAATACGCTGGCAGGCCACTACGAATCCGGTCAGAAATTTCATCAATATTAAAATCATCCAGCATTCACGGTCACCTCGATTGAGCTATCATCCGTCACCGCCAGCTCAAATTCGTTAACTTTGACATCATCAAGAGTCAACTTAGCCTTGTCGGTACCCATGGCCAACTTAATGTCAGTGATACCGTGGACATTCCAGATTTGCCCAAAGATTTGGCTAAAGAGTACGGTTTCACCCATCTGCAGTTCCGAAAAGAACTGTTCAATGTTTTTTCGGATATCAGCCAATCCATTGTCACTATCAAAATCATCCGTGGTCGTAAGCCCAATTTGGATAAAAACCGGTACCGTTTTTGCATGGTCAAATTTAATTGTCCGTGCGTCACCCGAAAGGTTGTACACGGTCTTAGCGATTGAACCTACGGTGTATTCAGTGACCCCTAGAACGTGGAAGTATTCATCTGCTATTTCCTGGTCATCACCGCCAATCACATATAAATGATCCGACTTGGCCGGATTGCCGTATTTATCAGGTTGCATGGTACGATTCGATACCAATTTAGCCTGCTTCACATCCGGTAAATTGCCAATAGCCGTCGTTATCCCGTTTTCAGAACTTGAACCGCCGGCGTGACGATCGCTGATGATTCGGTCAGCATAGCTTTTATCAACTTCCGCTTCCTGACCGCCAGTGGCTGCCCCTGGATTTGTAACTGCATAAATATCTTCGTTAGCGTCGGCGTTATATGTAATCGCCCCAGCTTTAACATTACCGTCAATACCCGATTCAACCGCCATTGCATTGACGGTCACACGGCACAGGCCAACACCATTCTCATTCTGTAATTGCACCTGGGTGCCTGGATTATCAGGATCATCAACCATTGTTATTTCACCGAAAGTAACATCGTCCGTGGTTTCAAATAGCACGCCATCATCTGTAGAAAATAAGGAATTAGCAGCAATAAAACCGCCAGTGTAGCCATCAACCTGTAGTTCGACAGATGCTGGTGCTGCTGGCTTCCTCAAAACGCCTTCTTCAATCCCGATTCGGTCAAGTGTGTCACCATGAGAACTTAAAACAAATAAAGAGTAATAGACAGCTTCTAGTGCTTTAAAAGTTAGGTCATCCCGGTCTGATATGATCCCAAGAAATTGTCCCAGTAGGTGGGCATCGTCCGTTGGAGCGTCAGGTGATATATCTTGTTTGGCAAGATCATTGATATCTTCTCGGATATCGCCAATTTCAGGACGGTCAAACTGCCCATCCTCAGTCATTAATGCCATCATCATCCACCTCCAAACCTAGTTGAATGTCGTCACCGTTGTTAACGACGATTTTTAAATTGATTGTGGCTGTTCGCTTATTAAAAGTGACGGAGTCCACAACCACTGAATCAATCTCATCAAAGTAACCTGTCAGCCATTCTTCTAGCTCACTTGAAAGTGTTGCCTCATTGTGAATATCCATAATGATCTGCAGCATATCAACACCGAAGGTTGGATTCCAAGACAACTCACCCTGATTTGTGTTCAAAAAAATGACAATCCCCTGTTGGAGATCATCATTCGTTACTTCAATATCTTTACTATTTGGATCAAGCAACACATCATGCTGATCATCGTACGCAAAATCACCCATGCTTAATCACCGCCCCAATTACGCCATCTGATAGGTCATGACGGCGGTCCGAATCGAATGTATAGCCCTTTGAATTTAAGTTGGTAATGTCATGGTCTACAAAGTTGATTAGGACTAAATCGCCAACCTTCAAGCGCTCATTCTTGGTATCACTGACTGCAATCCACTTGCACGAATCCGAAATGATGACATCACGTAAAATCAGTGATTCTTCATCAGCTGGTCGACCTGTTAGCTGACAGTCAGCTAGATTCCCAGTGATACTTAGTACCCGTGCATCTGAACTCGTGTGGGTGTCATTATCAGATGATTTAGGCACATCTTCAGCAATAACTTTCGCCAAATCAGTTAGTGCATTTCTCTTAGCCAATTTTTTCCACCTCACATTGCGTCGTCCAATCTGCGCTATCATGCTCTCCACTGAGTACTCGGACAAAGCCATCAAGTGTCCGGGAATTAAGATCGATAATTGTGCCAGCGTCTATTCGAGGGTCTAACGCTGTGGTAAATGAATAAGTGACTTTCCCGTCATCGCTTTCATCCTGAGTTGGTTCGCTGGATAACTCATTAGAAGTCAAGTAGATATGGTCCTTATAAATATCTGGCTTGTCAAAATCATCAATTACCCATCCATCACGGGTAAAGTATAGTTTGCTGCCACATTTTTTGGCGAGCGACTGTAACGCGTTAAAAGGTTTAGCACTCAGGGTATACGCCTTTTTAATCGGCTTATCTGTCTTAAGGTGCTTGATTTTAACAGTCATCTTAGCCTGCCGAATAATCCGCTTCATAATCGTACTAGGCTTTGTGCCCTTCTTAAAGGTAAGCTTAACTTTCAAACGCTTGGACGTATTCCATTTAATAACTTCCCCTTTTTTAATAGTCACGGCATGCTTTGAAGATTTTGATCCAAACGCGGTTGAGTAAATATTCTTGGTTTTCGAATAATCAACACCACCTAAACAATTAAGCTTGATAGGATAATCCAAGTTATCGTCGGGATCTTCTTCAGAACTGATAATGGTACCTTCGGTGATTTTACTGAACAGATCAGTTGGCCCTGCTGTGACCTTAACATGGTTGCCCTTTTTTAATACTGCAGCATGTTTCTCAGAAATGTTGTACAGGGTCACAGTGAAATGCTGGATACTGCCATCGGTATTAAACGGAATCTCAAACTCAATGGTCAACCCATAACCACGTGGCTTCTTAGTTGTGAAGGTATATGTGCCATCGCTGTTAATGACTTGCAGATCGGTTTCATAACCCCAGAAAGTGCCCTTATTGGTCGTTATGTTAGCCATCATCGTCACCTACATCCGTCAAATCGGTGCTAGTATCAGCAATTTCAACGGTTAAGTTTAGATTGTCGATATTCACTTCAATTTCATTGCCAGATTCATCAATAGGCATTAATTCAATCAGTGGCAAGCGGTCTTTATAATGTACCGCCTGAAATATTGGTTGTTTAAGCACTAATGGTTCGCGGGCAATTAGGCCGTCATCATCAGAAATGGAAACGGTAATCTGGTCAGAAAATTCATTGTACTGGAAACCTAACGTATATGCTTTACCGTCAAATATAATTGTGTACTCATAGGGTAACTGATTAGGATCACAGGGAATCGTGTCATATTGTGCCATTTCAAATACCTCCTATGAGTAATAAATTTTGTCACCAATGTGCAGTTGAGTTGGCTTTAACTTTGAATTCAGCTTTTCAATGGTCCTTAGTGACACTTTTTTGGCTACTGAAATAGCCCACATGGTATCACGTGAGCTTCTAACTGTTACGTATTTATGTTTTCCTTTTGAAGAACCAGTCGACTTAGTTTTTGAGCCTTTATTATTATTCTTGCTCTTACTTGAGCCAGACTTAGCCTTCTTACGTTTAAACATAATTTCGCCTTTTTTGGCGTAATTAAACGTTATTGATACTTCAACTGCGTTCTGATGAACGGTGCCTTTAACAACTTGCGATATTTGAGCATGTCCCCATCGTGAAAAGCCACGAACCGTAACCTCGTAACCGTATCGTTGCCATTTCTGAAAGGCATCAAATTTCTTATCAATATCGGCAAAGTCCTTGCCAAATAAGAAATAGGTCCCCGTTAGTTCTTTGGAATTCCGCCGGCTATAACGGCTTCGTGGATCACCGTTATCAACCGCGTGAGAGTCTACATCATTTGAGTCAGTCTCACTAGGCTCTTTTTCACCAAAGAAAAAGACGGTGCTCTTTGATTTATTCGTCAAATAAATACTTGTTTTACCAGCATTCCCCGCGTTTACCTTAGCTTCCTGAGCAGCAATTTTTTTCATAATTGAGGCGGCATTTTTCTTTTGCAGTGCTGCATAGGCAGCTGCTTTGCGCTTTTCCTGTTCTTTTTTATATAAACTGGCATAACTGGCATTACTAGTTTTAGAGCCCTTTTCTTTCTTTAGGTTCTTTTTCAGTACTTCCAGTTTATTCAGGGCCTCAGTCATTGATTTCTGAGTTTTGCTTTCAGAAGATGATTTTTTCAGCAGATTCTTGTAGGCATCTTTTTTCTGCCCCGTTAAAGTTTTGATTTCACGCTTTAAAGACTTGATCTTCGACTTATCCTTGGCAGTGCTTAATGACTTTTTGGCGGCTGCTAATTTTTTATCTACTTCGTTATAGGCCGCTTTCGCATCGTTGTAGCCATTTTTCTTACCTAATTCATCGTTCGCTTTATCAAGCTGATCTTGATACTTATCAATTTTGCTCTGTGTGGTTCTGATCTGCTTGTTAGAAGCACTAACAGCAGAGTCCCACTTCTTGATTTTGCTTGAAATAGTTGTGCTCGAAAAGTGCTTTACTGCGGATTTCAGACTCTTACTTGGTGTTGCCATATTCCATCCCTCCCACCCCGAACTTTGAATTAGCCGAGAAATTCGTATGCAGCATCATCGCCAACTTCAGCACGAACTAAGGTTACTAATTCTTGATCGTGGCTTTGTAATGCTTTCTTGATTAACTTGAGAATGTGGGCGTCGCTATCGCCGCCCTTGACTTCGACGTGAACGTCATAATGCGGTTCAATCTTGGCCGTATGACCACCGCCGGCCACAATTTTCTGTGACTTCTTGTGGTCAACAACTGTACCAGCAGTCTTGGGCTTAAAGAGCTCAAAATTACCACCTTCATTGACTTTGCTCCATTTGTTAACTGGTGGTTCGCCACCATTCTTGAAGCCTTTCAATGCGCCCTCAATCTTACGTGCACCGGCAACGTGTTGGGCATTGTACCCACCACGTTCCCACTGTGAACTGAAGGCATTTGCAAGAGAAGCGACTGAACCAGTACCCCTTAATATCCGTTTCAAAATGGCACTGTTAGCACCATCACCGTGTAACGCAAAATCAACCTGAGCCCCGGCATTCTTCCAGGACATATTGTGCTTTTGAGCATAGGAAATCAGGCTAGATTTACGAGGCCCCAGCCATTGACCTAAACCAGAAGCACCGCCGCCTGGGTTGATTGCACCAGGGTTGAGTCCTGACTCGAACTCCCAGTTACCAAGGACGGCTGCAATCCCTTTGTTAGTTGCAGAAGGATATGCTTTCTTAATGGCGTCCGCTAAGGTACGAGCCCGTGCTGCAATACTACCGGACAAGCCAAATGCACCAACATCACTTTCGGTTAAGTTCTTGCTGACCCACTTGATCTGTGGAGCCAACTGCTTCTTAACGTACTTATCAAGTGCCGAATTCTGTTTAGCCTTAGCCTTTTTAACCTTGATTGCTGAACTTTTAATGGTTCGAGGGTCAAGCCAACCAGCTGTGGACGAACCACCAATTGAGAACATTGGGTGTTTAGTAGCACCAACGTGGACGTGTGTTGCGCTAGATCCTAAGATGGCAATTGCTTGACCAGCTTTAACCTGATCACCTTTGCCAACCAAGATTTTAGCGCCTGAACCATATTTACCGTTTAGTTCTTGATAAATATAGTTCAAACCGCCACCGCCAATGACGACCGATTCACCAATACCGTTGCCACCACCCCAACCAGCAGGAGGCCCACCGATTCGTTGAACAGTCCCAGTGTTCATACTGTGAACTGTTCTAGCACCAGAATAATCAACACCATCATGTTGGCTAAAGCCACCACTGACAGCCCCACGACTACCAAATCCAGAGGAAACGGACCAACCGCCGCCGGGACTGTGCGTTACAGGACCACCAGCACTTGAACCACCAGAACTCATTGCATCACTCAGTGCATTCCAAGCAGCAGCTGACCAAGCATTACCAACACCCGCTGCACCATGTTTACCAAGGGACCTTAATCCCCCAGATAGTGGTGATTTGGCGGACTTGTTATTCACCCTATCGGTAAATTCAGTTGCGAATACTTTCTGTGGATGAGCACTGTTGTTACTGATCAACTTTCGTAACGCAGTCTTATTGACTTTGGTACCTTTGGCATAGTGCGGCATAGCGTCCATGATTTCCTTAACTTGGGCACCATTAAGAACCTCATCGTTTTTCTGCAATGGGGTGTACACGTTCTCGCCTTGTGGGAACATCAGCTTGTTATTACGAACCACCGCTTCTTGCCGTGGACCAGATTGTGCATCATTTAAAACAGCAAACTGATCTTCACGAATCGGGCCTTTGGAACCTTCAGCATAATGAATCGGAGAAATAACTGAATGACTGCCACCAAATTGTGACAGTGCGGAGTTAATCCCCTTGATACCACCATTCAAAGAACCAATGGCGCCACTCATGCCGCTATGTGCATATGGTCCTAACCGGGAAAAGATTGAATTAAAATCTTTAGTCGTCGCCTTGGCAGCTGAATTCATGCCCGAGTGAAGCTGGTTCATATTTTTCTGGGCGCCCTTTTGCATATCATCAAAATCACCAGTGGTGTTTCTCTGAATCTGCTGGGTCGTCTTCTTGGTATCTCGAGAAATTTGTTTCCAACTCTGCTTGGAATTAGATTCAAATTTTGAAATTGATTTTTTCGATTTTTTGGTCGAAGTTGAGTAACCATCAGTTACAGACTTTGAAATCTGCTTCATGGAACTCTTAGTCTGGCGAGCAGTTTTTGATAGATTATCGTTCCCACCAATTGCACCCGTTGCGACAGTCTGCTTAGGTAATTTCTTTGTAGTTCCATCGGCATATCCAGGTAGAACCTTACCAGCACCTATACCACCACTAAAGGCTTTACGGGTATCTTTGGCATTCAGAATCTGTTCACCGGGTTGCAAGCGTTCAATGGTTGGCCCATTAGTGCCAAGCATACGGAACAGCCCAGTTCGTGGGTTATAAGCAAGTTCAGTACCTTTTTCACCGACCATTGCCATTTGTGCCTTAGCAATAGTGCCACCCGCGGCAAAGCTACCGAATGGTGATGCTGATTTTGACTTATGACCCGTACCAGTTTGTTTGGCTCTAGCACCGGCCAGGGTTTTACCAGGTTGGGTATAATTCTTAACTGCCTGTGTATTTGAAACACTATGCTGAACAGAAAACAAACCAGCTTTAACATTTGAATCAATCAAAGTTGGAATACTGGTTGCAATATCACCAGCAGCTACCTTAAATGCGTTTGCTGCTTCACCAGCTTCTTTTTCAGCTTCATGAACAACTGCAGAACGCTGTTTCTGTGCCCACTTAACCGTGTCATTCCTTTGTTGCTCTGCATTAGCGACCGTTTTGTCTCGCTGATTTTTAGCTTTGGCAATAATCGTCTTTCGCTGGCTCTCACTAAGCCCTTTTGTACTTTTAGCAATCGAAACTTCTTTTTTGTAGCGGGCATTAGCACTCGATACTTCAGTACGATAGGTCTTGTTGGCATTCGAAGTGGTCTTCTTATACGCTGAATTGCTAGCAGAAATCATCTTGCCTAGACTAGCAGTAGTCAATTTAGTCGTCCGGTTTGTTAAGCTACGGCTCAATGCCTGCTGACGTTTGCCACCAGCATCTGTCAAGCTCAGAATCTGACGGTTGACCTTACTGATTGCTTTCTCACGGTTCTTACCGCCGCTTGTTTCAGCACTGACCAGGTTCTTCATGTTTGCCTTTAAATCAGCTAAACGCTTGCCATACAGTGACTTATCAGTATTGTAGGCCGACTTAGCAGAATTGGAACTTAACAATCCTTGCTTAACCAGATAGTTATAGCCTTGCTTGTCAGTCTTTAACTGTTTCTCAGCATGGTCTCTAGCTAACGCATAGAGTTTGTCATAAGTCCCCTTTACAGTTGAATAAGTTTTACCAGCAGAGCTTGCCCACGCAATATTAGCTTGAGTTTCTAACTTAGAAGCTTGATTGATGTATCTGGTATCTGATTTATTAAGGCCTGCAGTTGAATCAGCCTTATCATTTCGTTGAATACCTTCTCTAACGAGTTTGGGTTTAGGAGCTGGTGCCTTTGGCTTAGAGTATTTATCGCCTGCATTAGCCCATGGGAACATCGCGTTCCAGGCTGTACCAGCTCCTTTAGCAAACCAGCCATCAGTTCCAACACCATACTTATGGCTTGAACCAGTTTCACCATTTTTGAACGCTTTAACAAGGCTACCATCAGTGAACTCTTGGGGAATATCAGAAAGGCCCTTACCAATCTTGTGAACATCAATTGCTTTAGTAACTGCGTCGCCAATAGCTGTGCCAGCCATAGCACCAGCAGGACCACCTAAAGCAAAACCAATAGCGCCGCCAACAGCTTGACCGCCTGCATTCCAAAGCTCACTGCCACCACGCTTAGTGTCAACACCGTCTTTGAATGCATTAGCAGCTTGCAAACCAATCCCAGCACCAAGCGCAACGGTGCTGGCCTTGCCTAACAGACTAGAGTTTGCCCATTGGCCTTTAATTCCACCAACAGCACTGCCGTACCGAGCCACTCTTGAACCTACACTGCCACCAGATGTTGCAGCAGTCAGATCACCTGTTTGCGACGCCACAGATTTAGTGGCTACTGCTGGCAGTCCTTTACTCATTGATCCAGAAAGTAATAGCCAGGCAGTTCTAGCAAAACTAATGGCTTTAGCCAGTCCACCAATTGCTAGTGACAACGGCGCAATAGCAGCCGTCCCAATTATTGCGTATGAGACAAACTTCTTAGTGGCCGGTGAAGCGCCATTCAGAGCAAGTAACATCTTGTCGAGGCCTTTAATGAAGTCAGTAATGTTAGGCAACACAGTAGTTGCAAATGACACACCTAATCCGTTGACTGCCTGCTTAAAAATGTTGATTTGCGCTTGGGCAGACATCAAGTTCTTAGATGAAAGTTGGGCGATGTAGCCCCCACCTTTCATGTTCTGTGAACGTGAAACCTGATTATTTAAGCTTCGTAACTGATTAGTGTTCTTTGCTAAAATCAGTGCAGCTTCTTGACCAGTTGTACCAAAGAACTTATGGAATACGCTCATTCGGTCCGCAGCACCCATGTTCTTGGTCTTGTTATTGATGATATCCATCAAATCAGCCAAACTCTTAAGCTTACCATTGGCCTGTTTAAAGTCCGATGATTTTAAGCCCAGTTGGTCCATGACTGTTGCTTGCTGTCCTCGAGCCATGTTTGGTGAACCGAATGCGTTTATGATTTTCTTTAAACCGGTACCAGCAACAGTGTCTTCTAGTCCGTTATTGGATAGGATACCAATTGCAGATGTGGTCATTGATAATGACTGATTAGCCGAACGACCAGTTGCCGCTACGTATCTAAGTGCATCACCCATGCCTTGAAAGTCTGTCGCGGTTAAATCGGCGGCATACGCCATTTGATTAACCGCGAGCTTAGTATGCTGAGCCATGGTAGTTGCATTGTTAGATTTAAGACCGAAGCCTTCAATTGCAGAGGTCGCATTATGAACGACATCCGTGTAATCATCACCAGAAGCTAAAGCACCTTGTAAGAACGTCTTCTGAGTAGCTAAGGCTTGGTTGGTTGAATAACCACGCCGAATCAACTCTTCATACCCGGCAGACAGTTTAGTTTGAGCAACCCCGTATTTAACCGAGTAGTTCGTACCTTGTGCTTGCATCTTATTAACGTTCCGTTGGGCTTCAGCCTGCTTTTCGCCACCATAAGTGGCTAAGTTAGTGATGACCCGATATTGGTTCTGCAGTTTAACGGCATCATTGGCACCTTTGATCATGGCAGCGCCAATCACTGTTGACGTTACTGCCATGCTCTGCCCGGTACGAATGAACTTAGAACCTGTCTCACTTAAACGTTTTGAAGCATTCCCCATCTTCTGGGTAGCACTCGTCGTCTTATTGATGCTTCGGGTAGCATCATCAGTCCGTGTTGAATTGAATCGTTTAACAGCACTTTGATGAGATTCAATCGCCTTAGTTGCCGAACGTGTGTTGGTCGTATACTGCTTTTGAACATTAGATAACCCGTCTAGCTGTGACTTATTACGTTCAAAGGCTGATTGTAGGCTGGTCAACTCACCTCGTAGTTGTTTTACATTGTTCGTACTGCTGTCAAAGCGATTATTGATCGTGTTAAGGCTACGACTCATACTACTAAATTTGCTGGAAGAAAACATATTGCCAGTTAGTTCACTGATCTCACGGGTTTTCGCCTTTAAAGCGTCAAACTTCTCGTCAATCTTGGAGAATACTTCGAGGTTCGCTTTGATTTGAATACCAATATCCTCAGATTGGAGGGAGCCCGCCATTACCTTCACCTTCTTTTTCTGACCCAGCACCGAAGGCCTGTGCGACCCCGATTTGGATCATTGCCTCAGTTTCTTCATCGATATCTTTCATCACTTCCATCGCTAGAATCCATTCGTCTAATGTCATGTTGAGAGCGTCTTTAACGGAGTCAACAATGCCTAGGCGTTTAGCTTTGGATGCAAAAAAAAGACGGCCATACATCGGATCTGCCTTGATTAATCGCAGGTCGAGATCGCCGTCTTCGTTTTGATATTTAGTTGATCTAGATTTGTTCCTGCAGAAAGGAGTATGCTTCACCGATGATTGCTAGGAATCCGGTGTGCCCTAAAGCGTTCGATAAGTTATCAACGACCTTAGGAATGGCAGCAAAAATGCCACCATGTTCTTGCCAGAAGTCCCAGGTCAGTTTCTGACCCTTTTCATCACGAAAAACATCATCATTCAACGTTTGCACAACTTGACGCACATTGGCTGAACCATCCGACTTAGTGAAGTTAAAGATGATGTTGACTGCTTCACGCGCATTCGGGAAAACTGTGTCGAGTTTAACCGTTTCATCATTTTTGTCAGTGAACTCAATTGAACTCTTGTCATCGTGATTCTTTTCAACCTGTTCATTGACGGATTTGTAATCTAGGTGCGGATTAACCAGCACTTTCTCCATTGTTTTCGCGTATGCTTCACCGAAATCTTGGAACCCGTTAGGCCCCTGGGTTAAATCAGTGATATCTAGTGCATCCGGGTAACTTGGCGTGTTCAAAGTGATTTCTTTAGTCACCTTTTTCCCGTCTGTATCCTTGTAATCAACAGTTCGTTTAACTTGCTTTAAATCCAATACATCTTTTTGTTCAGCCATTTTGGCGTCCTCCCTTTAATCTGAATCTTCTAAATACTTAGTGTTTTATAAATCAACGTATTCGTCGCGTGAGTCGTCGTAACCCCAGCCAAGGAATAGGTAATCAGCGTTGTCAAAGCCATTAGACTTTTGACCATCAGGTGCTTTTTGGCAGAAAGCAAATGGTAATGAAATGGTCTTCCCACTGTTTTCGTCAACAATCTTCAGACCAACCGTTGGAATTTGGCCAGCTTGATAAGTCTTTTGACGATGAATAACTGCATCAAAGTAATCAGCTGACATCCCGTTTTCGTTGCAGGAGAAAGTTAATTGACCTTTGCTAGAGTGGTTTTGTAAAGCTAATGGATCCCCAGAGAAGTCAGAGTCAAGGTCAAAGTCGTTATCAACTTTGCTCCACTTAACGGCATCCGTAGCAGAGAAACCGAATAATTCATGAGTATTGCCGTCCACAATTAAGTAACTGTGAATGAATCGGGTATCTTTTAAGTACACCCATTTATCTGCGGCATATTGAATTTTATTAGGCATAGATAGTTTCCTCCTTAAATTGTGAAGTTGATCTGACCGTCGATTGTATCGATCAGGTTAGCTAAGGTAACATTGACTTGCATCCGAGTACGACGGGCTTCGATACTAGCAGTTGATACTTGTGCACGAGTGGGTACAGTAACAGAAGCAAGTGGTTTGCCGTCATCACCTTCAGCGAAGAAGCCCATGGTGCCTAATTGGTCAAGCAGTGACTGTGCTTGAGCTTTTAACAGGCTCAAACCAGCATCATTAAACTTGAAGAAGCGTTGAGCAGGTAAATCCAGCCACTTTTGCAAACCAGATTGCATAAAGTCATAAACATACTGGATACCAAAAACATTGTCGATGTAATGACCATCCAGGGCTCGACCATGTAAGAACATGAAATCGCCGGCTTTATTAACTACTGGAATAGCATTATCGTTATCGAACTGTTGTACTTCCGGCATAGTCCAGTCATTAGGTGTGATATCAGGTAAATTACCGATATGACGCCAGTTCAGTGGTACAGTTCCGGTTGCTTCAGCAGCAGCACCACCAATATTGGGCTGGTCCTCTTTGTCAGCTAATACAATCACTGGCAGCATCTTGTTCTCGTCAACGAATTTGGTTGCATATTGTTTCAGTGCGTCGGCATCATCCGTGGTTGAGACCTGGGTGAGTAAAATACCATCTTGGTTTTCGTATAAGAAGTCCATGGTGGCTTCAAGCTGTTCCGTGGTTGCTTCTGGAGCGGTCACAAAGCGCCAGCCAGCTTTGAAGTAGTTGGTCAGCATGTGTACTAATCCATTAACGTTTGGCACCGTTGCAGCTGATAAATCAACTGTGGCAGTGGTGTCAGTCGTAGTAATGCTGTTCACGACGGGTGCATCATTCACAACACCCATTGGATCTGGTTGGTCTTGATCTACGTAGATACCAACTGCTAACGGTTCGTCATAAACTGAGTCTTTTGCCAGCGTGTTGAAAAATTCAGCTGCCAGTTTATAAGTAGCGGTGCTTTCGTCATACTTCTCTGCGACTTCGTCTAATGAACCATAGCTAGTTAGGCTTTCAGCATCACCTGGCAAAGCAATTAAGAAATTAGCAGCCTTCGAAGATGCTGAAGCTTGTTTAATTAATGTTTGAAAATTTACGTCATAAAATAATTTGACTTTACTCATTGTTTTCCTCCTTAATATTGGCTTGAGTGCTTATATCAACGCCTTCGATGTAGCCCGATTGTGTGGTGTCGTCGTATGTGTCGTTAGCCACAATGGTGACTAACAGCTTCGATTCAGTTTCGTAGCTCACACCAAAGTTCGTTTCAACGTTGGCCAGCGATTCGACTCGTGGAATTGAGATACCGACTTTGGCTAAGCCCTCTAGCAGGCCCCAACTTTGCAGTAGCATCCGCATGTCATGAGCTAAGTCCGAAGCTTCGATTGGATCCTCAGCCACGGCAGTTAATTGCAGTGGAAAAGAAAACGGCTCGCTTTCAACATCATTGAAAGTAAGTCGTTCATAGTCGCGCCTTATGTTGTAGTAAAAGAATGGCAACGGTGGTCTAACATCAGGCGTTGCACTCTTTGTTATGATCCAGTTCGGCTGGAACTGATGAATTTCATCAATCAGCTTACTGATTGTATCTCGGTAAATTGCCATTATTTAGTCACCGTCTTTAAATAATATGTTGTTAGTCCAGCCACCTCGTCTGGGGTGAAGTTTTCCACCTCATAGTCGTGGTTGCTAGCTACGACATGCACTCGTGTGCCCCGTGGAAAGTCAGGATACAACGATACCCATTGCATTTGTGCAACCTCCACCGTGCCACCGCCTTCTGCCAGAAACTCCGTACCTGGTGACGTCCAAGTGTTAGTCGTCGACTTTACAATTGGCTCGCAAAGCTTCTGTACGTCACTGAACTGCTTCTTAGGTGTACCAGTGCTATCGAAGTCCTTAGCAGTTGGCTTATGGTCACTGACCGGCACCGTAACCTCGATATCTTGTTTCAATCGGTCAAACATCCACCGAAAGTTATTGAAGTTCTTGAATTGGAATGTCATCATTCACCACTCCCTAAGAAAGTCCACGTGATTGATCCAATCAGCCTACCAGTATCCATCAACGGATCATTTTTCCCTTTACGTTCAACCGTCAGTGGTGCGTTAGTTGGTTCAAAGAAGTCTCGCAGGGTAATTCGAATGTCATTTGCCATTGTCCGGGCTAGTTTGTGTTGCAGAATGTCAGCAGTTGACTTGCCACGGACTATTTCTATGACGCCTTCACGTACCATCCGCGCATACTTCGCCCGATTTTTCTCACGAGTCGTCCATATAAACGGCCGTGGTGGAATCTTAACGGACTTCTTAAGGATGAACATGACGGTTAGTTCACCGCCGTTATCGACTGCCAGAATGTTCTTGCCTTTCGGTTTAAACAATCCTGGTATCTCACTAGCTTTACGCGTACCAGCTGCAGATGTTGGAATCGTCAGCCATTGCCGTTTAGCAGTGATCACTGCTCCATTCTCATTAACGCCGGCAATCATCTGTAAATAACTGTCATGCAAGGGAACCCCAGCAACAATTTTGGTATGGGTCAGTTTTTCTATTTCAGCTCTAACTTCGGGCTTTCTATCAAAAGACATCGATAGACCACTTCCCTTTTCCAAACTGACTAACCAACCGGTTGTAATCAATCAAATAAGGATCTTCTTTAGACCAATCAAAATTAGTCTGGGTATAATCCTTCGTACTGGCACTGGAAACACCGCCTGAACTAGCAATACTGTGCATCAGTAAATCATGTAGCACTAATAATCGATGACCACGCTCACTAACGCTATCAGGTAGCTGATCAGTTAAGACCTTTTGCCAGGTATCATTAATCGATTGCTGGATTGCTTCGTCATTGTAGCCAACCGCATCGGGATAGTTTTTGATGGCCGCCAGCGTTGTTTGATGAGTTGCTTGTGCCATCTAATCACTCCTTATCTATTTGCCGGTTCCGGTAGTCGAAGAATCAGGCGCTGTAGTCGGAGCCGCAGCAGTTGTGAAATCATCTAAGGTAGTTTGAGCAGTTGCACCAGCATAAGCAGCTTTGTAGCCTTTATAAGTCGTGCCGGCAGTTAAGCCAGAGATAGTAACTGGTGAAGGTTGTGCATCCACAACCTTCTTACCTTTGTCGTCGAAAATATCAAATTTTACTGTTGTATCAGCCATGTTGTATCCTCCTATTCAAGTGTGACCGTTGCAGTCGTATCAGTCGTTTCAACCTTGTCAATCTTTGGGGTTGGTTCAACAACTGTAATCGTTGCTGTAGCCGTCTTAGCACCATCTGTCGTAGTTACGGTGATCGTCGCTGTACCAGCCGCAATTGCTTTACCATTGCCGTCAGCGTCAACCGTGGCTACCTTGTCGTCACTTGATGTGTAAGCATAAGTAACGTCAGTAGCATTGGCTGGCGCAACCGTGGCAACTAGCTTAAAGGTGTCGCCAACTTTAGCATTGACTGTGGTTTGGTCTAACTTGATGCTGGTAACGGCAACTTTAGCCGGTGCCTTAGTCACAATGTCTCCAAGCGGGGTCTTAGCAGTGGCACCCGCATAACTGGCGGTATATCCCGTATAGGTCTTTGAAGCCGTTAAGCCGTCAATTTCAATTGGTGAGGGTTTGGCGTCGACAATCTTGGTGCCTTTATCGTCATAGATATCAAATGTTTTTGTATCAGCCATTTAAAGTACCTCTACTTTCCTGAAACGTTCAAGATGGCAATCTGATTGGCCACGTCTAATACCGGCATGACCCATTGGTCAACTTTGGTTGTCCGTGCAACTGGATCTGATTGGTCATAGACATGAACAGCCACACCGCTGCCAGCAATGGCAACCGTGCCTTCTAGCCGTGAAGATTCTTCCTCTTCAGGAGTAGCTGCGTATGCCATCCGGCCAACTTGACCTTCAGTAGGAAGGAAGCTGACCACATCATCAGGAATGAAGGTGTGGAAACCAGTGCTGTCACTGTAGCCCTTGTTGTAGACCTGAATGGTTAACCCAAGTTCACTGAACAGAAAACCAGTAACTACTGAATTAGGCACAAAAGCCACGGCGGTATTAGCGTTGTTAGCCAATAAAGTAGACTTCAATGTGTTGTTACGTACCAACTTGTTGAAGGTCTTTTGGTTCATAACTGCCCGGCCTAAGGTAGTACCAGTCTTTTGAGCTGCAGCAGTTTGCAGGGCATAAATGTCATCGTAAGGATTTGAACCATCGGCACCCCAGTCAGCAGTGGCTTTAGCTTTTTGCCAAGTCTTCAAGCCGAAGTCAACGACCTTCTTGCTATCGAGCGTAAGTTTCCCAGTGGTCAGTTCTTCCATGGCCATAGCTTCACGCCGGTAAGCGGCGTTCTGCAGTAAGCGGGTTTGGTCAGCATAGATCCGGTTAAGAACAACATCAGCTAAACCTTTATCGGCACTGGCCTGTGCTCGACGATAATCACGAATATCTTTTTCGTTGATGATCATTGAGTTCTTGAAGCCAGGGACTTCTTTGGATGAGGTTTCCAACGTGCCACGGGTCAATGGAATGGCCTTAGCGTCACGGGATGTCTGGTCCAGCAATTGAGGCACTGTATCTGAACCAGTCACAATGTTGACTTGGTCATCAGTCAGGCGAGTGCTGGCAAATAACACACCATCACCTAGATATGGCTCAGTTAATTCTTGGTTAGTATTCCAGAAGCTCACCACATGAGGAGCAGTGGTAGCGTCATAGATATCTAAAATTTCGTCGTTATCCATAATTTCCTCCTAATAAAAAAGGCCCGCAAAGGTCTTTTAGTTTTTATCGTTTAATAAATGTGATATCCGGTAAGGCCGCTTTGATATCATCAGTGATCAGTGCTTGAACATCTGCGTCCAGGCGATTGATATTGACGATACCGGCAGTCATGACTGATACCGTATCAGCACCATCGGCAGTTGGATTTGCTTCGTGCAGCAGTAATCCCTGCGTGGTGGCATCGGTAGTGGCGGATAACTCGGCTGTTTCGTCAGCTAAGAAGTTCGTTGCACCGCCAACCGGGGTACCAGCCTTAAGTTTTGCTGTGCCAGTGATATAAGCCGGCAGTTCGAATGATAATTCTGGTGCGACCCGGAAGTCTGATTGAACGCCATAAGTTGCCATGAGGTTTCCTCCTATCGTTTAATGATATGAATCTTAGGCATATTCGCCTTTTGCGCTTCGAGTAATGCTTGTACATCACTGTCAGTTCGATTGGCATTGATATAACCCTGCGTCATGATAGCAACCGTTTCTGGCCCATCCGTGACGTCAATGTCGTGCAGTAAAACGCCTTGAATACTTTCTGCCATGTCGTCACCCCCTATTCGAGTGTGACCGTGGCGGTAGTGTCAGTTGTTGTGACGCTATCCACCTTCGGACCGGTAGACGTATCATCAGGCGTAGACCTAACAGCGTGCAGTGCCTGCGTGCCGTCTTCTAGCCAGCCATCGGCAACAACTGGCGTACCGGCTTTAATGATCTTACGACCACGGCTGTTTGCTGTAACGCCGGTTGCATCAATCGTGCCAGCTAACGAAAACGACAGTTCAGGAGCTACTCGAATGTCTGACTGGGTACCATATTCTTGGTCTGCCATGCTAACGCCTCCTATGCATTAGGTTGTTTGAAGTATGGATTCTTAACTTTTGCATGATTCTGTTTGGCAATTCGTGCACCAACGTCTTCACTCGTACCATTGGCTGAATTGACTTTATCCTTTGGTACACGACCGTTACGCAACAGGTCATTCTTTACTGAAGCTTTCATATCGTTGTAAAGGCTAATGAAGTCGTTTAAACGAGTATTAGTGTCCTCCGCATCTTGGCCAACCACGAACCGTTCAACTGATTTACTAGGCAATGAGATATGTGCCTCCTGCAGGCGGTAATTAGCCGTAGTAACCATTTCAGAACGGGCTTTCTCCTGCTTCATATTTTCGAGTTCATTTTGCATCTGTTCAAACTTGTATTGCTGCTTTTCGTCATCGCCCATTTTGGCTAACTTTTCAGCTTCCGTTTTCCCAGCTTCAATTCCCTTTTTATATGACTTAGAGCGCTCGCGTTCTGTTCGTTCTGCAATCATCTTTTCAACCTCCGCCTGAGTGAATGTTTTAGGCTTGTCGTCATCAGGGTTAGTTGATTGATTGTCGCCTGGTTTACCGTCAGGCTTTGTGTCTGATGGATCAGTTGGCTGCTGGTCATCCAGATTGGTGGTTTCGGTACTTTCACTGTTGCCGGCACCACCACTGCCACCAGTATCTTCAGCAAAATACTGCAGGTTCATCGGTAATGAGTTGCTAAATAGATTCAATAACATAGTTAATCGTCCTTTCACGTTTTAAAGTCTTGGCATGACTAATATCACTTGCACAGTTTTATGTCATAAGCATGGTTTGGACAATAAAAAAAGCGCTCAATAAGCGCTAATCTTGGTGATATTTCTTTTTTAATCGTTGTAATTCTTTTAGATCATTAGTTTTAAGGGGCTGATCACGAGCTATAGATTCTAAAAACTTAATGGTATCAAGGTCATATTTCTTCTGCTCCTCTTCGGTCAGTGGATCACCTTTTTTAATGACTTCTCCTGGCCACCAATAGGTCATACGATCGTACCCTTGAGGTATCTTTGAATCGTCTGCTTTATTTGCCATGATATTCCTCCATCTGCAATAGCAATCTACCTTTAGAATCCATTGTACTCCCGGTTACCCAAAACTTAGAATTTCGTTCATACAGAATCTCATGTTCAGCAGAATTAACTGACCTAAAGTCCCGCGGACTATGTGCTGCTTGAACATGCATCTGTATTTTAGCAGATGGATTATAGATATCCGTTGAAAATGAAGAATATGCTTTTTCTTTTCTGACATTACCCGGTAGATACTGCTGTCTAAAATTGATCGGGCTTGTCCGCAGCATCGTCGTATCAATACTGCGGTATATTTCACCCGAATAATGTGGGAGCATTTTTAAAGCGTCATCAATAGCATCGACCTTGGCTTTCATCTCTGAAGTGAGGTTTTGACCTGTTGCTAATGCCTCGTTAATCAAATATGAGGAACTCGATTTATATTCGTTTAACGCTCTTAGCTGATCTGCTGAGAGATACTCATAGCCAGCTGGGATCTTTGAACAACGGCAATTTGGATGAGAATCATCTGGAATACTTGGACAGTCATCAGTTAGGTATGGGCCGCCATCTGCAATGCCTTGGCATTTTTCACACGCTCCCGGCTCAGTAACCCAACGAACATATTTAACACCCTGCATCCGATACGTAGCCATGTTGACACGGTCTTTAACCCTTGCAGACTCTGTCGTAATAAGCCGGTCAGCGTTGCGCTTGGCAACAGCTAAACGATCAGCTGCATTAGTACCAGGCTTCTCCAATGCCTTACTATGAGGTATCAAAGTATTAACTAAATCATCAATCGAAGTACCATGCCGAATGTGTTTACTGACCACGGACTGCAAATCACGGGTGAACTGGTCGCTGTCTTCCCAGAGATTGGTACTCCACTTAGTTGCATTCTCTGGATCGGTAACAATCGAGACTAACCGGTTGGCTTGCCGTGGCTTAACTTGTGCCCGTGCAATCTCAGTTGCCCCATCTACCTTCACTCGTCGCTGAACTAGGTTGTGTTCATGTACGAAATAAGCTAAAACACCAGCACCAACGATGGCATTCATCATATGATGCACATTGATACCAGCATCTTTTGCCAGCCCTGTAAGACGTTTTTGGGCCTCTTCAGGCCAGTCGTGTGTATCCAGTTGACGAATTGCATTAAGCCATTGCTGTTTATCCCAGTGAGTGATACGTTGTGCAACTTCACTAGGCGTCAGTTGATTATCTTTAGCATACCGATTGCAGAACAGCTGCAAGTGATCACGAATGAAGCTAAGGCTTTGCTGATACTCCTGATTGTTGGTCAGGCTGTCCTGCTTGTCCTGGTTGAGGAGTTCCTGTATGCGCAATTTCTCCGTTGTCAGGTTGATCATCGTCTTCACCTACTTTTGCAGTTGCCTGAGCTAACTCAGCGCCATCCTTCTCACGGTCCTTAGCCATCTCTTTAGCAACAGCTTTAGGATCATCAATCTTAGATAGATACTGGAGGGCTTTTTCGTCCGGAATCTTACCGTAGACGGTCGAGAACGTAGTAGCTTCCTCACTGTCGTTATGCGGTACGGCCTGCTGATACGTGAATGTCAGGTTGGTAATATCGCCATCAATGTTGGCAACATCAAAAAAGATGCTAAAGAGTTTCCTCAGCATCTTCGACATCTTCCGTGATTTAGTTTTCGCCATGGCCTGCATCGCCTGGTACTTGTTAATTAATGCAACACCAGAAGCAGCATCGGCACTCATCCCAAAGGTGGAATCACTAAGATTAACTACCTGAGTGATTTGATACAGCATATCGACAGCCCGGTCTAAGTAATGTTCCTGAGTTTCGTCATTTGAAAGTTTGTTCAGAAACTCAACTGTAGGCTGGATATTGCTATCCATCTCATCTTCGCTGGGGTAGAGATTAAAGAGCTTGCTGTCCTTAATCTCCTCTTTCTGCTTGTCTGTCAGCTTAACGCCCGTGATTGCTAGATAAGCATCACCGAAGTAATCCACGTCATTCATCTTTTCCGACATAGACCGGTCAATCGAATCAATGATGTTGACCACATCATCAAGCAAGCCTAAACGTTCTTCATTCTCTTCGAACTCAATCACTGGGCAGATTGGCAACGGGTGGGTATCAAGTGGTAAGTCATCATCACCCAGGTTAGTAATGTGAGTCTTAGCAGCAGTCCCGTCTTCACTCGTATTACTGATTTGATAATCACCTTTGTCGGTGATCACCGTTGCTTTCATCTGGGCATTGCGGTACGTATAGCGCACTGCAGCAATCTGATTGTGTTCAACAGTGTCGTCATAGATTGCAAACGTATCAATGGGACTGGTGACTGTCATATGAAGCTGAGGCGTGGGCTGATCATCCATATAGCAATACAGATACGACCGGCCATAGATATCCGCCATCTTAGAAGCTTCACTGAACACGTCATCATAATCATTGCGTTTCAGGAAGTCCTGAATCTGCTTATTGATGGTTTCATTGGGGTTGCCGTTTTCCTCGTAGCTAACCTGAACTGGATCACCGCTAAAGAAGCCGTTGAACGTGTTAATGAGCTTTTTGGGGTAATTGACGATGATTCGATTATCAGGTTTGCCTAGTGACTTACCTTTCTGCCGAATGATCCGTTCATGCCGGCCTTTGTAGTAGTCCCGTTTCATCTTGTAGGCACCAACTAAGAAATCACGGTGGTAGTTGATCATCGTATTGACGTCTTCCAAATGCTCCAGCAGGTTCATCTCTGCCGGATAAGTAAAGACATCACTGTCGTTGATTTGGATATCATCGCCTAAATCAATTGCATCACCGAAACGGCCAAGGTTAGCTAACCGCTGACCACTGATTAGTAAGTCCTGGTTATTACGCCGCTTAATTTGCTTAATCAACTTCACACCTCCTAAAAGTCTTTGTAAATCTGAGCACCAGCGTGCTGAACCTTGCGGACAATCTTGTAAACGAAGTACCGCATGGCATCACACGCGTGGTCATGTTCTTTAACTGGTTTGTCTTCACCACGTTCTTCAGCTTTTTCATCCCAGATATAACTGGCTAGCTCTTTAAATAGATTCTTCAGTTCTGGGGTGAATTTAATCTTGCCGGTGTTCATGGCAACCTGTGTCTCGCGAATCCCATCCAGCACATCATTGTTAGCTTTGATAACGTGATAACTACGCCGTCTGAGCAGAGCAATGAACGAAGCTGCAGACGGGTCAATGATGATGGTTGGATGCAAGGTTCCTAGAAACTTGTCTAAATCATCCGCATACTGTTCATCCGTTTTCTGGCGGTTATGCGTCCGCCCTGAGTAGTAATACTCTTTCAGGCAATACCAAGTGCCATTAGAAAAACCCCACAGCAGAAATACCGTAGGGTTTAAAGTACCGTAGTCACACGATACATAGTATTTAGTTATTTGCGATTCAGGCGGGGGTTGGACCACCATGTTGTCTTTATCGAAGTTGTCATAGATAATGCCTTCCGACAGCACCCATTTACCTTCGATATAGCGCATATAGAACACGCCTGAATAGCTGCGCTTATAACGGTCTTTAACTGATTCAGCTAAGGCTGGGTTGTCATCCATCATGAAGTGAATATGTAACGCCTTGTGTTTAGCTAAATTATCCAGCCATTCAAGCTTGAACCAGTGATATGGTCCATCTGGGTTGCAGTTGAACCAAAGCTTCCCACCGGCTACGGAAACACGTCCAGTCGCTTGATTGACAAATGACTCTGGCATCAAGGCTACTTCATCAAAGAAAAAGCCAGCTAAAGTAATCCCTTGAACCAAGTCTTGCGAGCTTTCATCTTTACCACCAAACAGGAAGAAATAATTCACTTTACTACCACGGCGAATCTCTAGCATGTTCTCGGCACGACGGTCAATCACTTTAAAGCTCCGTCCTTCAAGCATTACTTTTAACGGCCTTATAACGTTACGGCGTAGTGAACCAATGGTTTTGCCAGCTATGCCAAATTGCTGTACATCATAGTTAGTCATAGCCCATTCAACGTAACTCATACTCATGGTCATGGTCTTGCCGGCACGAATAGAACCGTCACAGATGATGGCTTCATAGTCTTCTCGGTTGAACCACTGTGGATGAGTTTGCGCAGCGTTCTTAAAGACCTTGGCTTTAAACAATCGCGGATCTATCCACCAAGATAAGACTTTTAGCTGTTTATTTGAGAACGGGACAAAATTAAACTGTTGTGTCTTCATCTTCGTCCTCATCCTTTGTCTTATTAGCTTTTACAATGGCATTCAGGAATGCATCGTCAGTATCATCTGTTGTCTGTGGTTCAGGCAAACGATCCAGCAATTCCTTCATGGCCTTTTGCTTGTCGTATAGCTTAACCACTAAACCATCACGTCCAACATGCACGTCTTCAATCAATGACCAGTCAACTTCATCCGCTGGCCTTAAATGGATATCCACCCGGTGATAACGTTCCAGCTTATTATCCTGGTCGAACATTGGCTTGCCGTCTTTATCAGTCACAACTTCTTCGTAGCTGTCGTAATTCAGCACGTCACCAAGAGAAGCCGTTGCCTGCTTGATATACTCTTTCAAGATGTCGTTGGCGTTGATGTAGAGGTCTTGCTGCTGCTCTTTTCGTAGTTTGGAGAGTGCCTCTTTTATGCCAGTATTTGCAAGTAATGCAGGACCGTTAGTGTGTGCTGTGTTGTAGTTGCACTCATAGGCTTTTTGATATGCCCAGGTAGCGTTAAAACGTTGCAAATAGTACAAGCAGAAGAGCTTTTGCTTTTCAGTCAGCTCATGATTATCAGCTAACTGTTGCACTGCAACGTGTTGCGTTTTTGTTGCAACGTTTTTGTGTTGCGTTGCACTTTTTGTTGCACTTTTTTTATGCGGCGCAGAGCCATCCCACTTATAGCGTGATTTCCAAGCTCTAACAGTTCCTTCGGATACGCCATATTGTGTTGCAATTTCCTTATACGACTTTCCTGCCAGGTAATCTGCTTTAGCCTCATCTGCTTTCTTAGTCATCGCATATCACCACACCTCCATTCACAGAAGAAGGCAGCGGGCTAGTTGTCGCTAATATATCCTGCTTGTCGTAAACCAATCACAAACGCTTGGTCATCATTAAAGCCTTGGTTTAAGGCTTTTAGATAGGCAGTTCTGGCAATGTAGGTTGAACCTTCAATCATATTGTCTAGCGTGCCATCTTCACGTTCCCGCTTAATGGTTTCAACTCGAACAGCATCTTGATTCACAATTTTGTCGATCTCATCGTTATACAGTGAAATAAACGTTTCTTTATCCATTACTTTTCCTCCCAATATGCTTGTACCTTCTGGTTACGTACGTATTCAGCTGATTTATCCAATGCTTCAGCTACCATGCTTGCTGGGAAACCCTCAGCTAGATTAATAACTGCTTGGATATATTCCATCCGTTTAAATAACGTAATTTTGCCCTCGCCAATTGAATCTCTGATTTCTTTAACGAGATCAATTAGTTTGTCATCCTTACCCTGATCCATGACTAGATATGGATTTTTAAATTCTTTCTTATAGCGATAAGTTGCTTCGTCATTGTTTAAAGCATGGTCACCACTAGGAATCCTTTTTAACTTGATTAGAGCTGGGTCATCAGTTTTATCTACGAATGTGATGATATAAGCATGCCCGTTAAGATTAATTTGCTGGGCATCATTACATGCTCGCATTAAGTCATCACCAATGTCTCCAGATATCTTTACTTCGTTTGTTTTACTCATACTTATTAATCCTCCTTTTTTGCCGTTGATAGTTTAATTGGCTGCTGTTTAATTGAATAACGGCGTTTCTTCTTTTTCAGCTTTAAGTCATGATCCAGATCACTGAACACCTTTAGTTCAACCTGGCTAACGTAACCATATTTGCAGTTGATCATTCTCATGACAGCCACCACGCAGCTAGAAGCGCCAACATAAACGTTGTTAGTACTCCGATATCGTATTTATCCACATTGACACCTCCTGAATTTGAATCTTATGTATTAAAAAAGGCCGATTGACTAGATCGGCCTTAAAACGTGAATGGTCCCCGTGGAAAGGAAAACTAATTTTTCACCCACCCCTGAGAGGAGCGTTCACCTCCGTGAATTAGGTGGGCTAAGGAGTAACAGGGATTTGAACCCTGCTCAGCCGCACAATTACTGGCTTTCAGCTCACCTTTGACAACTATGCTGCTAATCCAATCACTTACAGAGACTGGTCTCTGCAAATATACTCACAAGTTAGGCTTGTCTTAAAGACTGCCCTACCATCGTATCGTACCCTTGCTATCCCGGTGCACCGGTGCTTTCGTCGCAACATAGGGACGTCTCCCAGAGCTTCGCAGGTATTCAACTCAACATCTCGCCATAGACTCGAACTATGATCAACGGTGTTGGAGACCGTTGTGCTGCCAATTACACCAGCGAGATATATGCCCGCTTCCCAGCGGACATAAAGGAAAGAGAATATAAGTACAGGAAGCCAGCCAATGGCAAGGCTGGCAAAGTTGGCGGCTGGAATCGAACCAGCGTACCCAGCATTATCAGTACTGGGGCACAGCCACTATGCCACACCAACACACCCTTGTGGATCGTCCACATCTTCCAGAATCAACTGGCTGTACTATCAAGCCTACTTTAACTAGTATGTTCAGCAAGATTATTGCTACTAAGGGGCTAAGCAACCGGCAGGATTCGAACCTGCTTGCACCATCATATCGGCTGCATAAGATTGGCCGCATGCAACAGCCAATCAACTGAGGAAGTTCACTGAAATCGTATGCCGGACTACTAAACCGGCAAAAAGTGACACGGGGCTTAAACCCGTTAAATGTTCATGCAGCCACTTCGAATTTATCATTTAGGGGATAATGTTCTCTTTAGGGGGTTAGAGGACACGTTGATTAATTTATCAACGATATCAGAATACCCCCTTTAAACGGACAAAAACTGTCACTTATCTCCCATTTTTCTTCGAAAGTCTCCCAAAAATGACCCAAAAACCTCCCATCTTTTTTAGGAGCCTATCTTTACTATGAGATCATCCCGTTCTGGATAAATTCTGACGAACAACAAGAGTGCTTCGTTTTCGTCACGGTGGAACTTTGATTCTGAAATATAGTCGAGATGAAACAATGTTGCTAACCGTTCACAGCAGCTTTTAACTGAATAGCGCTCTATGTATCTCAAATGAAGCAGCGTTGACAGTTGCTGTGATTCTCGTGTAGGCTCACCCATTACATCCAAAGTTTTTTCGACCATGACAATCTGATGTTCCAGACGGTAACGGTCGTCATCTAGATCCGCAATTTGCCGGATCAAGGAGTTCTCGGTACCATTTTCGTTAGTCTCACTTTTCGGCATCCCATCATACTGAATTGCTGACAGGGATACTTCGAGTTTCAAGTGGGCAACTTCCTCCCTCCACTCGTTAAATTGCCGTAAGACCTGTTTAGCATTTTTGCACGTTGCGTTGATATCCCAATCTGAATAATGCACCCTCTACACCCCTTGTTATTGCTGACTTTGTAGCATACAATATTAACTGATAGGTTTAATTCGTATGCTGCCCAGCCAAGGGTGGCTTTTTTTATTTGTCGGCATATTTTTTACGTAACTCATCTATTTGCTTTTTGGACTGTTTTTTATATTGATGTTTAGCTCGTAAAACCTCAATACTGATGGAAACTGCAGAGCTTACTATTACGCTGACAATAATTGAAGCTATCATTTCTCTCAGCTCCTTTACTTTTTTAGTTCATCTGGAAGCTTATAGAGTATAAATTCGTTGTTCTTTATACTCACCAGGTAACCTCTCTTTTCCCAAACCCTGACTAGATCATTTACTCCATTATTTAAAATCACTTCAGGGATTTTTAGCTTGGTAACTAACTCAGCATCACCAGATTTGACAAGCAGTTCATTGATTGCTTTTTCCTGCCATTCAATTTGTTTATTGATTCCTTTATTTTCGAAATCAAGTCGCTTATCGATATAATCGTAAAAATCATGTTCGGTTTCTTGATGCCACATGTATATTACAAGCCCTATAATTACGAGCATACTGACGATTACAGACAAAGGTATTAATTGAACGAACTTTTCCATCATTTATCAACCACTTCTTCAATTTGTTCCAACCAGATCCTTGTTTTATATAGATGATCTCTTTTGATCCAAGAAACAGATGGAAAATAATCTGTAAATGATTGATCAGGTTTGCCGAAATCGAACCAATCATTTAGAGCTTCTTGAATCAGCTGATGTCCTTTAAAAGTGAAATATCCATCTGAATGCTTACCTGTTTCAATCATTTTCATGCCTCCAATTTTCTGCCACATACGGGGCAATAGTTGATGGGTCTACCTGTTCCATTGTTGCCCCCTGGCTTAACAATTCTTGGCTCTACAAATAGGCAATTAATTTTGATCAGTACGTAAGCCTCTATATCATCATCACCAACAATTATCTTTTTACCGTGGCAGTACGGGCATTCATGTTGTGCTTTCGTTTCAGTCATAAAAGCAATTCCACCTCTCTGCACGATTCACGGTGAACTGGATAAAGATGATACTCTTGCCCGTCCACAAAATATTTTTCAATCGTCCCCTCGTTATCACCGTCTTTAAATATCACCGGTAGCCCATTAATGGCATTGAGATGTTTCTTACCAAGCAAATGCCGGTAATGCGGTGTTGCTAGTGACTTGTCGAATACTAATGTCATAATCACCACTCCAAATCATCCATACGTGAATTTAATACACGAATATAGCTGTCCATTGCACGCCACTGTTTCTGAATCAATTGCTGATGATATTCAGAAAGTTCAGAATATTCAGGAGAATTAACAAATTGCTCCAGTTTTACGAGCCTCAGTCGTACCTGTGCGCCTTCACTGCTAAGTTCATCGAATACTTGTTCATTACTTTTCATCAGTCAATCTGTCCTCCACTGGTTCTATCTGATAACTGCCTCTATTTAGTCTTGGTGATTCATCAACGTATTTTGTTGCTGCTTGCTGACTAGCAAAAACGGCTAAGGGTGCAATGTTTTCATGATATTGAATGGTTACTAACCACAGCATATTGTTCATTCGTCTACCTCCATGCTGGCAATCTGCCGAATCTTGCCATTGATCTTCTTGTATCTCTTATTGCCAACAGCAACACAAGTAACAGCCATATTAGCCTGGCTTGCTGTCCAGAATGCACTTTCAGCATCTTCGACATCACTATAAAGTGCATTGGCTGTGGAATATGTCTGCATTAACTGTCTATGGTTGAATAAACGAATAGTTTTGTAATTGTTCTTATCAAATCTCGACACCCACCAAGTATTCATTTCCTTTTCACTATCGGGTAAATCGGTCAATTTAGTGTCAACTCCTCTTGAATCACATCCGGGCGATAAATTGCCGTGAATGTCTTTCGACACTCCGAGCATCGAACACCAAATTCGTATTCCTCACGATGCCAGTACATTGGAATTCTATTGTTTAAAAAGTGGAAGGCATGCCATTGCCAGTGGCCACAGTGGTTGCATCTAACTAAACACCTGTTCTGATTACTCATTCATGTGCCTCCAGTAATTCAGGATTTTCGTATATATTGCCGATCACGGTAATATCTTCTTGTTGGACGTAATCCAAGTATTCTGGCTCCCAAGATAGTTCACCCCAACCGGAAATGCCGGAATCATCATCTGGTGGTGTTCCAACTAACAACTTTGGTTTACCAATGGGTTTCAAACAATAACGCATTCCCTCACCATCGTATTCAAGCACACCTGTATGCAGTGTTTCACGTTCATAACCAGCAACGTATTCTTGAACATCGATTTCCACGATGTCTCCTTCATAGATTTCAACATCCTCTGAATCCTTTAATCCAGTGTATTCCATCAAGTCCCACTCACCGTCTATATCACCATTGATGTCGCTATAATCAACAGCACACTCAGCACCTTGTGGGCTAAAATCAAGTGTCTTAACCTTAACCATCTGTTTCATGTATCGATCCCATGCTCTGAACTTAATTGGTCTCATTGAATTTCCACTCCTCATTGTCCCGGTCGTAAGTTAGCTGGCCTTTATCAAATGCACTTGCAAAAGCTTCAATACTGCCCACTTTCTTAAGCACAGGAATTGCGGTTTCGTCAATGCTAATATCTGGCCCAACATCCCCTAGGTACCATCGCCATCCGTGCTTAAGCATTTCAATACAGAACTTATCTTTATTCATATGTTCCATTCCGTCTGCCCATGGTGCCCGGATTGCTCTCAAATCAACATATTCTGCTTCGTTGACAACTTCAGCTAAAGCTAGTTGTGCTTTAGCTTTGTTAGCATTCTCAGCCCAAACAATTTCGCCAGTTTCACCGTAGTCCCAATCTTCACCAGTAACCGCATACGCTTTAATCATTCGTCTACCTCCACTAGATCAACTTTTACAATTTTGTAAAGTTTCGAACTGCAGCCACGATCAAAGAAATCACGCTCGGCATGCCAATAATCTGCATAGGTCAATGCACTACCATTACTAATCTGTCTGTAAATGATCATTTGGATTTTCGAAAATTCACCTATTCCAAAAGTGTTTCCATACGGCTGGCGGTAATCAGTTCCGCTCACAAACTTTCCGGTTTCTTTATTCCGAATTGCGTACATTATCAGTCATCCTCCACAGGTACGAAAACGTCTCGATTCTCTGAATCGTAATCAGGTAAAAATGGTTGCCATTCTGGGAAAGCATTTAAAAATGCTGAATAACTTGTTGGGGTAAAGATACCGGGCTGAAGCTGGTTTTGATTTGTAACCCAATTTCCTAATGGTGAGAGCCAAGAGCAATTATCATAGATATTTTGGGGTGATAATCTCACATAGAATTTTGCTTCGTCCCCACGCTCTTTAATCGGAGTAAAAGCATAATCAACAGCCAACTCATAGAGAGCCTTAAAGTCATATTTCCACTCAACCTCATTGAAATCTGCCTGAATGTATCCACAAAAATCGTTGCCAATTCTCATGATCCAATGCTTATTAAATCTGGATATCATTACATAAACTGCATCATCCTGCACAATAACGTAAAACCCTAATTGTTCAACTTTTTTGATAAATTCACTCGTTTTCATTGCTTGCCTCCTAAAATATCCAACTAGCCATTATCATGATGGCTTTAACACCCAGAAAAATAGCGCCGAACATCATGATCATCTGCACTAGGAAGCTTGCCAAACAGCCAAGATTATCGATAAAATCTTTAATCGTCATCACCCCACATGGGAAAATTAAACGAAGCTCGAAAGTAGCGCTTATTCGATAGCTTGTGCCGCTTATCAATCTTTTTGTTCGAGTCCGAATCTAAATATTCTTTCAGAGAATCCAATGTCATTTCTGAAATCTTCTGAGATTCGTACCGGTACTGCTTTTTCAACAGTCTCTTTTTCAGTCGCCATCTGTTGTTAGCCATGGTGTGCCTCCTAACTTCGGCCATTGGTTTAACTCTGTAGCAGAAGCAAACTTAACTGTCATGAAGTCTCTAATTGCCGATCTTGTTGGCAAATAATCGTAATGATCTTCGATATATACACGCATCTCTAAAATATCCAAATCAAAATTGAAACTATATATAACTATTGAATTGCGACCTGTCATAGTCCCCTTTAACTTATTGGTTATTTTCGTACTCCACGGAAAAGCAGTCGTAAAATAAGCGTATTTAGTGTCAAATTTTGTATCGGGGATCTTGAAGCATCGCACGTTTTTCAAGTTGTTATCATGCTCAAAAATTTGCTGAATATTTCTGATGCTGTTTATCTTAATGTCACCGTTAGCATTTCTTACAAGCTTCATTTGACGGTCTCCTACTTTCTACATCATGGCTGCCATCGCAGAAATCTCATCTCGTGCAGCTCTTTCATCTAGTAGATGCCCATATACTTTTCGAATCATTAATGTATTCGAATGACCAACTTGACGGGCAATCCATTCAGTACTGATATCTTTTTGCGCTAACATGAATGAAATATAACTATGACGGATCTTATGAATAGACAAACTTTTATCAATTCCATATTTTCTTTGATAGGATCGGAAGAAATGATTAAACGTATCGTTGTAAATCATGGTTTTAGGCTCAACCAAAATAGGTAGATCCCCATCTGAATCAAAATATTTAACTTTCCAGCTTAGATACTTCTTCAGGAACGCTATAAATTCGGGTCGAACCGAAACCTTACGAATTGAACTTAAATTTTTAGTTGGTGCAAACCGATTTTCAGGGCTCTTATAATCCCATGTCTTATTGATTGCTATTTCATTGGTACTCAAGTCGGTCAGAGTAATTCCCAATACTTCTGCGAATCGACAACCGGTGTTAAATAACGTGTAGAGCACCATTAAACGGGTTTGCTTACTAATTGCATGATTTTCAGGATGCACGATCTTTAATCCCGAATGCGTTGCGCTAATAATCGGTTTCTGTTTGAGTAAATCGGTTAATTCAATTTGTAATCTGGTTTTAAACATTCTGAACTCAGCCTCTGACAACGACTTGGCTTGGTTCTTAACCTTGCTTTTCTTTTCAAACGTCCAATTATCTTCAACTGAGTGGAGCGTTAGTCGTGATTGAGGAAAACGATCAATAAAACCTTCCTCCTGAGCATATTTAAGTGGTGCCATAAATTGTCCCCGAAAATCGATACAAGTTTGACGCCGATGTGAAGCACCAAATTGATCCAGAATACCTTGCAATAACCGGTAATTACCATCAATGTCCGCCAGGGTGATATTTGGTGCAATTTCATAGACATGCTTATTCGTTCCAACCCATTTAGTCATGGTTACACTGGTAATATGGCCAGCTTTGAAACTATGAATCCACCAGCTAAAGTATTTCCATAGCTTCATTTTCCGCATATCATCACGGTTTTCTCCCCTTGAGTAATGTTGTACATTTACCGTGTCATCTTTTTGACTAATTAATTTCACTTCACGTTCTCCTTCCACAGTTGCTTCATCTCCATGTTTGCGATCACATTTTTAGACCACTCATCACTATCAGTTTCAATATGATCAGGGTATGGATTGCCAACCCAGTTTTTAATTTGAAAATAGTCTTTTACCTCATCGTTATATGGCATGATATTAATATCGCTAAAACTTAGAAAGTCGTCAGCCTGATTCTCTACCAGGAAAACACCTCGACAAGTACGCTCTAACGAATCTCCGTGCCAAACGACAGCATTCATACCACGGATAGCCAAATTAAACAGCAAAAATGGAATTGCTCGATCTGATAGTTCTTCTACCCAGTAAAGATGTTCATGAGGCATGTACGTTAAGGGTGATTCATTGATACAGTCCTGCCACCAATTTGTGATTACAATGCCACCGGTTCCAGCTGCTGACTCCATATAAGTATTTTGCGGTCCAACAAGCTTCGACAGTATTTTCGCTACCGAATTGGGTGTGAAGTCCTGTTTATTCGTTTTTCGTTCAGCTTGCTCATCTTCAAAATATTGATGGAACCAATCGAAACTGAGATCAGTTGAAACTTCTAAAAACGATTTAAACAGGTTTTCGCGCTTTGACTTATCAAACAGCAACTCCATCAGACGATCAGGTGCTTTGAAGGATTCGTTTATTTCTAAAAGCTTGTTTACTTTTTCAAGTGTGAATTTTGCCATTAGTATGTCTCCAAAATATCCTATTCATTAATTTGTTATGATATTCAGTTCTAAGTTCAATTACGCCTTCGGGCGGGGCTACTCTTTTAGCTGCTGGTAAGCATCCGCTTTCGCGAAGTTGCTCAATTTTGCTATATACAGCTAATTTGGGATGACCGGTGATGTCGGCCAAATAGTTGGCGTTTTCGGTAACAAAGTAACTGTCCGACTGCCAATTAATAATCAACTTTTCGGTTTGCAATTTTGACCAAGGTTGGAAATGATATTTAATCTTTCCTTGCTTAGCTAGATCTGCTCTAACACAGCGCATGGCATTTACAGTTCTACCGAATGCTTCTGCAACTTCACGTAACGACGCTCCGGCATTAAAGGCTGCCGAAATATATTTATAATCATCTTCGGTATATGGTCGCAAAAAACTATCTCGTTGCTTTGAAACATCGTATTTGGGTAAAATTCCTTGTTTCCTAAGCTTAATAACAACGCGCTTAATGCTAGTTTTCTTTACTCCGAAATGCTCTCCTGCTTCCTCATAGTTCAAACACTGATTCGTATCTGGATCGAATATGAGAATATCTAAAAGCTCATTGATTTTTGCTTGCGTCCATCGATTGTTTTTTCTCACCATTGGGTGCCTACCGCCCTTTACTTATAAAACCTCATGACCTAAGGATTTTCTCTGCGACTAGCTTCATAGACCCATGTTTAATGTCATACATAAAATGCTGTTTTAAAATCTTGTGATTCAGATTGTTGCGATAGATATCAAATTCATACATTGCATCAGAAACTTTGCCAATTCGAACCGGTTTTCCCATGCCCCATTGAAGACAGGTTTGCCTAATTAAGGCGTAGTAGTCGTTGCGAGTTTTAGTTTTCATTTGTCAAAAACTCCCTTATAGATTTCTGCAGCTTTACGAATTTTCCAACCTCTCAGATATTCATTATCATCATCCAAAGCGGTTTTTAGCTGCCAGCCTTTACAGCCAATTAAATGGCAGGCTTTAAGTAGCTCAATATCCTTGTACCATTCGTCTCCTCTACTGATTGTGACGCGCATACTTATCCCTCATTTCAGCCCGAACAATCGTCAGTCTTGCGTTGATAGCATTCTCACTGTGGCGTGGGATCTGTTGCTTTAATTCATGCGGACTGGCATGCAGGTTTTGCTCTAAAATCTTGGTCTCACTGTCTAGCCAGTTAACATGCTGCTTTTTTTCAGCAGGTTTTTCCGTCACTACCATGCCAGGACTATCAGGATAATATTTAACGATCAGCATTGGTTGCGGCAATAAGTTGTTTGGTTTACCAGGCGCAATATGGATAGCGCCTTTGTAACTGTCATTCATCCAACGAATACATTCCGCTTTGGTACCGGTGTGATATACTTCCCGGTCGTTGAAACCAAGTAACTGCCATTGTTCCATCTGGCTCACTTCCTTGTTGAAATGATTTCTTCTCCTTCTTCGATATGCCAATTACCAAGCTTGAGCATCTTGGCAATCTCTGGTGTGACGCGCACACCTTTTAAGTGATTCAATCTCATAAAGTTGTTAATGCCTTGCACATGCTGCAGCTGGTGATGTTCACGACATAATGCCATGACGCTGTTGCCGATGTGGCTGATGTGTTTTCGGTCACGGCCTATGCCAACCGCGTGCAAATGAGCGACGTCGGCATGCTTACCACAGATACAGCAATGTTTAGTTTCCAAACAATGCAACTCCCAGCCATATGACCCCTGTATCAAATCAAGTGTTTTGCTAGCAAACGGCACGTCCCAGACCAGGCAAAACTTGATGAGGAAGTCAATGAACTCCCATGCCAGACTCATAGAGCAGTTCTTCAATGAGAACGGCTCGTAAGTATCGCTCTCAAGTAAGAATTGGTGCTTCATTTGCGCTTTGGTGAGTTCGGGTATATAGTTGCCCGACCATTCGTCTATCTCGCCTAACAGGGCATAAGCTTTCTTCTGCTGGTCACGACTAATATGCCGTTGGTCATCAACCAGCAAAGTGGCATTAGCGTGCTTTTCATCGGTGTACACAAAGCTGGCTCCGTGTTCGTTATGTTCAGTTACTAAGATTGGACGATCCATGTGCACACCTCCTTGATTACTAATGCAATATCTCGGCTACCGCTTCGCGTACCCATGCGGGTGTTTTTACAGCTTTAATTGCTTGTTCATATTCGGCTTGTTTTTCAGCACGCAGAGCCTTATTGCAATTAGGACAAGGGACAATCTCTACCCCGTAGCCTAAATCGTTATAAATGCGCCCGCTGCCATTACATAATTCGCATGTCATACTTGCCGCACTCCTTTCAATTCGCTAAAAACCAGCTGATGTTCTGGATTGTTAGGGAACACCCTATCAATGAATTTTGGCTCGTACATGAGCTTTAACTGGGCTTTGGTATTATTAGTCGTGATAATCGTTGAACCCTTAGCGTGGTTATTTTTAAAGTCCACACGGGCATTGGAGACTTGATACATCAGCTCCTGCATATCCTTATGAACCGGATTGAACTTTAAGCCGCCTTCCGTGCCGAAATCATCAAGGACAAGAACATCAACATCCGTCATAGCTCGCTTGATTTCGGCAATCTTGCCGGTTAGGCTACGATCCTCAAATTTGTCATTGATCAGCTTCAGTAATTCAGCCGTCGAAACAAACATGGTCGTTTTACCTGACTTAGCCAGCTGATTTAAAATTGCTAAAGCCAGAGAAGTTTTGCCAACTCCAGGAGTTCCAAGCATGACGACATTAAACTCCTGACCGGTACTCAACTGCTGTGCGATTTTAAAAGCCTTATTGCCAATTGCTTTAGCTTGCGCGACGTTTTCCTGCAGTTCCGGTTTCCAGTCAGCAAACGTGAATTCCAGTTCAACATTGCCGGAGTACAGTGACTCGTGTTTGAACCAGGATTGCTTCTGCTTGATCAGTTTTTGTTTGGCCATTTCAATGGTTCGCTGGTCGAGTTCTTCTTTGCTGGGCAGGTGGTTCAGGTCAATACCTTTAGCTTTTGCCAATGCTCGTATTTGAGCCTGAGAGAAGCCCGCTCCGACATTCATCATTTGTTCTGTCATTAGCGCACCCAGTCCTCTCTAGTTTGTGGTTCATCGGTATCAGTACCGTTGCTAACCGGAGTAAGGTCATATTCGTCCGTCCAGCGCTGTTCTTTAAGCCAGTTTTCTGGCATAGACACATAACCGCCAGTTGAACCATGAAGCTTAAGCGATTTAGCGTATTCAGACGCTTTTTTGACAAGCAGGTCTTTACTGATACCAGAATTTCGAACAAACACGTACTCGTTAAATGCTTTCTGTTTTTTCTCCTGTCTCGGATAAACATTCCAAAAATCAAGAAACTCTAGCGTCAAATCTTCTGGCTCAAATTTTGGAGAGGTAGGAGAGGTATTAGATACTTTACTTTTATTTCCTTTACTTTCCTTTTCTTTACTTTCCTTTTCTTTGGCATCATTTGGCATTGCGTTCGCATTGCTATCGTTATGCGTTGGCATTGCGTTCGCATTATCTTGATTTTTGGTAGGCTTATCTTTCTTGCCCCAACGCTTATTTGCTGCCTTTTTACTAGCTTCCTTACGCCGATTAGCTTTCTCATCTTTGAGTGCCATTCGTTTGTTGAATCCTGAGGAGTAGAAGTACTCACCATCTTCGGTGAAGACAAATAACCCAAAGTCTTCGACAATGGACTTGATTTTGGACGCGTCAACATGAAGATCAAAGGCTATAACGTTATAATCTTTGATACTCATATAGTCATGTTCCTCTCGCAATCTCTCCAATATCATGAAGTAGATTCCATAGCCCTCCGCACCATATTTCATACGGACGTTAATCAGCTTTTCAGAGTTCCTAGCATTGCTATCGTGAGAAAAATAATTGTTCACGATGCTCCCCTCCTTACCATGACTTTTGAGGGGCTACATATACAGGTACACCGGTCACGGCTTGAGTGCGCCGCTTAAATAGTTGTTCATCGCTGTTCTTTTCAGATAAATGGATCAGCGTAACGGATTCCAATTTGTCAGATTCATTAGCTTGGATAAAAGCCAAACTGTTGCTCATCTCAAAGTGACTCGTTAGGATCCGATTGCGTAAGCCGTGGTTCAAGTTCCCTTTGCGTTCATTTTCCATGGCAATGGTGTTGAGGTAATTCATTTCCACTACCATGTACTTGATATCTCGGAACTTGTATTTTACAAAATACGTATCAGTCACATACAGCAACCGTTCGCCTAACTGATTTTCAATCATGAAGCCAACCGGTTCTCTGGCATCATGTTTAACCTCAAATGGAATGATTTTCCACGTTCCAGCTGCAAAAGGATCCAGCGACTTGATTGGTGAATAGAATAAGGTTTGTTTTAACGCCTTGGCAGTCCCAGTGGTCATGAAGATCGGTGCTGAAACATGTTCTCTTAAAGCTGGTAGGTACTTGGAATGATCACCATGCTCGTGGCTAATGAGCACACCTGCTAAGCGGCTAAAGTCAAAATCCATGGCAACTTGAACGTGTTTGAATGCGACACCAGCTTCAATGATGAGTTGCGTTTTACCATCATCAATGACGTAGCAGTTACCACTGCTACCTGAGCCAATAATCTTTACATCAATCAAAATGGCTCAGCCTCCTTTTGCGGAGCTTCATTATTTTCGGCTGGTTCTTTGTCCTCAGCTGGCTCTTTATCAGGCGTTGTTTGAGGCTTAGCTTGGTCAACTGTAGGGCTATCAACAATTTCAGCGCTCTGTGCTTCGTCTCCTGCAGGCTTATTTTCCTGATGAGTTTCAATCGCTTGGTCAAAGTCCTCTACATTTGCTTCTTCAGTTACATCACGCCGCATTTCGCGGTAAGAATCATTAGCAGTTTCTTCGTACTTGGTTTGAGCTAAGGCATTATCAAAATTCTTCGGGATTTTCTTAACGATGTTGTTTCGCATCTTACGAACTATCATGGTTTCTCGCGATTGCGGTTCACGCCAAGCGGGGGAAATATGTCCTAGCTTAATCATCTCTGGCGAGTCTAAGATTTCATCTAACGTGTGATCCTTAGCGAATGCTTTAATCTTTTCCAACCGTGCCGCTTTATCTTTTTCACGCATGAGGTTGTTTGACATGTGGGCTAAAAGATTACGTTTGACTTGCTCGCGCTCAGTGATGTAGTACTCGGTCGTTGTCTTACGAGGTTCATCGTTGCCTAGATCAGGGCCCATATACATATCGATTGGATAAACAATCCGGACCACTTTCTTCTCAGCATCACCAACTGGCTCCCACACAGGCGGTGTTAATTCGATTCCCATGTGCTTCGGGTATTCAAACTTGTCACCTTCACGGACTTGCCAGAACGGGTGAACATAGGCAACGTTACGACCGAAGCGGTTAAGCAAGGCGTCATTACCATCACCCTCGATACCCATTTCAATCACTTTGTGCCAAGTGCCGGATTTATCTTTAGTATTTCGCGTTTGGAAATAGACTTCGCGTGGCTGGGCATTGGCATTCAGTTGCAATGCTGCCACCGTCAGCAAAATATTATTGACGTTGCTGGTGACGGTATTAGGATCAATATTGTTTTCAACAATCACCTGGTAAATCTGTTGCATGGCACCAGTGACACACATTTTTTGGTAATCTGTCATGTTTAATTGACTGCGTTTTAGTTGGTCTTCGACTTGTGGGACAAAGTAGTTACTTGCTTTGACCAAGCTGAGACTGTTTTGTTGTTTATTGTTAGCCATATTAATCTCCTACCTTTGTTAATTGCTTGTCTTTGCTGACTGCTAAACGAATCTGCTGTGACTCTGTTTCGATTATGTTGTTAACGGATTCGGCATTGTCGACGAAGATTGGTGCGGATACTTGGTACTGTTTGGATAAAGTGTTGATGATATCTAAACCGGCATTGATACGAGCGGCATTGTTCAAATCGGTGCTGTATGGTACGCCATCGACCATTGCTTCGCAGATATCGTTAATTTCGCCATTCTTCTGGGTTTCAAATAGTTTAAAGGTGACCAAGCCAAACATGTCGTTGATTCGTTTCTCCAGTACCTTAACCTTGGTACGGACGTATTCATCAAGCACAAATGACTGCAGATCCAAATTGTTGTACTGATCCTTTAATTCAGCTTCTTCGCTAGTCAATTGCTTGATACGTTCATGCTGACGGTCAGCGGCATCATAATTGCTGATCTCACCTTGAACCTGCTCAATATCAGCCTGAATTTTGCTGATTTTTGCCTGCAGCTCTTGCTTAGCTTCTTGGTTGCCGCCATTGCCTTGCTGAATCTCAATGTCACATGCATCAATCTTTGCCTTTAAGTCGTGGTAAATATCGGTTTCTTCAAACGGTGCAACTTTTGATTTCTTCTCCGCCAACTCCTGCTTTAATTCAGTTAAACGGTTCTGGGCTTCGTATAATTCCGTTTGAGATTGTTCAAGCTCAGCCTGTTTAGCCTTTAGTGTTTCAGTGGTTTGTTCAATATCAGCTGCAGCCTGTTTGCCCTTAGTCGTGACATCTTCAAGCTTCTTAGCACGTTCAGTGTTGTAATGTTCCTTGATTTCAGCCTGCTTATCACTGGGGAACTCTTGCCCGCAAGTCGGGCAAACCAGCTGGCTATCATCAAATGTCTGATCCTTAGCTTCGTGGTACTGGCTTAATAGAACTTGTTTATAATCTGAGGTAGTCTGCAGTTTGGTTGACAGTGATTCAACTTCCCGTTGCTGTTCAGATACCTGACCATTCAATGTGTTGTATTTGATTTGCATGTCTGATACGTCATTAGCGAGAGTTCCTAGAGCCAGCTGTTCACCTTGCATGTGAGCCGATTGTTTGGACTGCAATTCATTCTGCAGTTCTGATTTACGCTTGCGGGCGTCCAATGAATCGTTAGACACGTTGAGGGCTTGTAAATCGGATTGTTTCGCTGACAATGAGCTTTGATATTCCTTGAGCATTGCTTCCAGAGTTTCTTTAGAAGTCGTGCTGACTTCTGGAATAGCCCGGTTAGCTTCATCAATTCGCGCAGGTAAACTGTCGATTTTCTTTTTAAGATCACTGCGCTGCGCTTTGACAATCTTGCGCTGTTCATCAACAGTGTGATCACTCAAAATCTTACGCAGTTCATCAGGGTGATCTGTTTGGCTAACGATTTCTTCATCGTCAACATCCGGCACCATCTTTAACAAAATTTCTCGGCGGTCGGTCCATTTAAGATTGTTAAAAGCCATTGGATTGGTGAGCAATTTGAAATTGTCTTCATCGATGATGTCACTGACCATCTTGTTGTAATCGGTCAACTTATAAGGCACATTATCAACAGTTAATTCCGTCTTGTCGGACTTGCGCACCTTTTCGACCTGATTACGCGGTTTGCTCCAGACTTCTGCCAACTTGCGTGAAAGCTTGACCTCTTTGCCATCAACCGTAAGAACCGCACTTACTTCCGGCTCTAAGCCAATGATTTCATTTCCATTTTCGTCCAGTGGCTTAGGGTTAAATTTACTAGCTTCTGAGCTGTTCTTTCCGAACAACAACCACCAGAACCCATCAAAGGATGATGTCTTCCCTGTGGCATTTTCACCAGCAATCGTGACGTTCTGACCATCAGCATCAATGGTGTAATCCTTGATACCTTTGAAATTGTGGTAACTGATCGTTTTTAATTTAATTTCCTTCATGATTAATTCTCCTCGCTAGATTCTATTAATTTCTGAAGTTCTGCTGTACTATTTACCATTTTTGAAGCCCCCTAGGGATTGCGATAAGTCGCTGTTCGGAGTAGAATTAATTTGAAAAATATTTTGCAATGCCAGTAATTCTGGTTTGAACTCTAACTGCCGGGTTGGAGTTCTTTTTTTATGACTTTTTGGTGCTGTATAAATCATTTCTGAACCAAGTGTTAAATTCATCGTTTTGTCTCCTTTTCCTATATGCGGTGTTCTTGAAAAAGTAAATAAGGTTCAATTCCCAAAAACTTTGATATTTTCTCCACTGTGTCGAATCTGATCATTTTGGTTTTCCCTTCCTCTATTGAAAATAAGGTTGACCTAGCAATGCCGGTGCGCTCATACATTTGAGAATTTCTGATTTTCCGTTCGGCCATCATCACTCGTAAATTTCGGGCAAATACTTGAGATAAATCAGTCTTGTATTTTGCTGGATTTGCATCTTCAACAGATTTAACTTTTGAAAGTTTAAAGCTATCTTTGTTTCCAAAAGCTAAATAATCAAAACTAGTGTGAAGAACATAAGCTATTCGCATAAGTGTGTTTTTGTCAGGCAATAATCTTCCTCTTTCCCACTCATCAACTTTGCTTTTACTGCTAACGCTAATTAATTTAGCAAGCTCATCCATCGTGATATGTCGTTCTATACGCTTTTCAAAAATTCTTGCTCCCACTTCCGCACGAGAGATTTTTCCTATAGGAGTTTGCATTATATGTTTCACCTCCTTACTTGATCCCAAAGAAATCTTCCGGGTTTTTGATTGCTTCATGGATCATCCAACCAATTCCACTAGCGATACCCAATGTGACCAGTGCAAGGGCACCATCTACTAGGCATTTCCCATAAAAGATGTAGTCATTTGCGTTCATTGGTTTCACCTCCTTAATGTCTGACTTGGCTTTCGTGACGCCAGATCAATACTTCTTTCAGGTTGTAGGTTGGGTTACCACCTGGATTAGGGTTAGTTGGAAAGCCTGGCAATGCCTGAATCTTGTTGAATTTGGTCGAATCACATTTGAAAATGTTTGTATACAAGCATTTTTGGGTCACGTCATAGTCGTATTTTTCTAGCTGATCACGCTCATCAAGCTTGGCTTCGAGTATTGGCAAAGCTTTGTCTACTAACCGGTCAACGAGCAAATCGATAAATTTATCATCATTGATTGCTACGTCCATGTCGCTCACCTCCTACATAATTCTTTCGTGCGCCTGAATTGATGCTTGCTGCCTTTCCTGGAAACTCTCAACTGTGCTTAGGTGAAATTTATCGTCCGTTGCGACAACTAGCGTGATTAAATAGCGAATTAAGTCATAACATTGAAACCCTAAAGACCTAACATCCTTCAATGATTCCTGATGATTTGGTGCATCTGGATTCTGGAATTCATCACGCACGTTTTTTAAAGCCTCAATCACACCGTCAATTTCTGCTAATGTCCTATCGGATAGGGCATTGAGATTAAAATCAACAAACTTCTTGTTAGGCATTGGTGGAACCAGGCCAAAACTCATCTTATTTAAAATTGCAATTTTTAATTCATCCGAATCGTCATAGCCTTCAGTGATTGTTAATAACGGTTCAATATATTGCAATTGAATCGGTGACGTATTACTCCGCCATTTCGATAGCATTGACTGGGTGATGTTCAGTTCCTTAGCCAGTGATCCAGCTCTTAAGTCTGGATTGCTAATCATGAACCTGTCTAATTCAGGTCCAATCATTAGCCCTGTTTTTCCCTTCACGTTTTGCATACATATCCCTTACTTTCAAAACGTCTCATTAAATTTTCAAGGCGCTTATTCTAAACTGAAATCATCAGGACATTGATATGGCCTGTTCTTCCAAGTTCTGTTTAACTTGTCCATCTGTCACCGTGACCATGAGGTCAAGGTTATCTTCATTTCGTGCAGCCACCTGACGAATAAAATCAACACTGTGATTGCTGTTCAAAGCAACGTATTGAATCTTTTCCTCTCTTGTCATTTGGCTCACCTCCTTTCTAGTCTAATTAACATAATATTAACTAATTTACTTATCAGGAACTTTTTGTTCCGAAGAAGTTAACTCTGAATGCAAAAAAATATCATCAGGAGTTAGATTAAAAACTGAAGCAATTTTAACGGCTCGTTCATAGCTAAGCCCTCTTTTACCATTTTCAATCATCCAGTAAGCTTCTTTAGAGATGCCTGCTAGATTGCCGACATATTCATAAGTCCAACCCTTTTGTTCACGAAGATTCTTGAGCTTAGAACGGATCATTTAAGTACCTCCTTTCCTTATCAACGACTATATTATAAGTTAACCTAAAGTTAATTGTCAATATAAAGTTCCGTTTTTGTTAATTATTATTGTGTTAACTAATTGTTAACTGTATTCTACATATGAAAGGAGCTAAAGCTATGACATTTGGAACTAGACTACGAGATTTGAGAAAAGCCAAACATATTTCGCAAGAAGAGCTTGGTAAGGTTATTCATGTTAGCAAAGTATCTATCTCTGGATATGAAAACGATACTAGAGAGCCTAGTCAGGAAGCACTCACGGCATTGGCAAACTATTTTGATGTAACCACTGATTATCTTTTGGGGTTGAATCAAACTCCAAAGTGGGCAAATGAAAAAGATGCTAATGATTTAGCTGCTTTTTTGAAAGATAATGCAGGATCAATGACCTACAAGGGTGAAAACTTAACTGAAGACGAAAAAGAAAAACTAGAGATTGCTATGACTCAGATTTTTTGGAAACGACATAAACATGATTAGAGGTGTGTACTATGAGCAGACGATTCATCAACCAAGCAACGCAGATCGTTACCCATCGGTATCACACTGCTGACCCGTTTGCCATTGCCGAGAAACTCAACGTAGAGGTTGATTGGAAGTTTTTAGGTGAATCTCCACTGGGAAAAACAGTTTACGATAAAAAAGATCCTATTGTAATTCTGAATAAGTCGCTACGTGATAGCCCGATGCGTTACTTCACAATGGCACATGAGTTGGGCCACGTCATCTTGCAAGAGGGCTTAGTTGGCTACTACTGTCTTAACAACTGGACTCATTCAGAAATGGAAAACGAAGCTAATGAGTTCGCAGTGTCGTTACTGGCACAACTTTATATAGAAGAAAACGACCGTTTGCCTAGCAACTTTGTGGAGCTAACACGAACATATGGCATGCCTGGCAACGAAACATTGGATTAAGCTTTCCCTTAGTACGAGCGAGGAGATGGATTATGAAAAGTAGTAAACAACGTAAGGGAAATAGAAAGATAGTCTTTATTGGGGTCGCATTATTTTTTATACTGCTGGTTATTATTTTTGCACTTGGTGTCCACTCCAAACAACAATCTAAGAAAGTAAAAAAGCCCTTAACAAACTTGCGTCTCTTGAATACAGATGATCCCGTTCTTACTGATAAAAACGGAAATTTCACTTTAAAAATGAAATCAACCAGCACTGCCAAGATCTCTGTTTATCGAGAAAATCAAGATACACTTTCTGATTCTGGGAAGCCTTACCCTGTAAAGAAAGTAAGTACAAATGAATATCAATCCACAATCCATTTATCTCCTGAACAAAATCAGATTTCAATTGATGTTAACGCAAAGTCTAAGAATCATAAGAAAACAAGCACTAGCTTCGATTTAAGCAATAATTCAGATGCAGCTAAAGCTTTCGAAAACGGTCAATCTAGTAGAGCCTCCTCCGAAAGTGTAGCGGAAAGTTTAGCTACAAAGAAGGCACTTGATGAAATCAGCTCCAATAAAAAAGCTTATTCAGAAAGTAGCGAATCCTCAAAGAACAATGCTACTCAATCAACAACTACTGGTGGTTACAAAAAAGTTGGCTTGGAAAAATTTGTTATGAATCCTGATAAATACGAGAGCACAAATATTCAAACAACAGGAACCGTTACCTATATTCAACAGATACCTGATGAAGACGGTATGGATTTTGTTGTAATCGTACCTGCAGAATCTTACACAGGGCACGGAATAGCAAGTCAATATGGTACTGTAGCTCAAATTGAAACTGACACGATTAAAAGCAAAGGAATCGGTAAAGGATCTACTATTACTGTTTATGGTAGTGGATTAACAGACGCGGTTAAACTAAAGGGTCATACTCTGAGTTCGTCCATTATTGTTGATAAAGTTTCAAATTAATAATTAGGAGATTGCTCATCATGAATTCAACGTTAAAATTAACGATTAAAAACATAGAAAAGAAAACACCTAATACGCTTTTGGTTACATTGACGTATACCCCTCGGAATGATTCCGCTATCTACACAAGTGTGGTTAGCTACACTGATGTTGAAGCCCAAGAAGACTCAACTAGTGTTGTAGCAAGTGTGGGAGTAGCTGTTACTAACTTAAGGTCAATACTGGAGGATCAAACTTTAGATGCTTTGCATGGTGCTCTTAAACTAATTTTAGGTAGCCCACATTCTCTGAATGATGACGCAATTAAAAAGTATATTGGCAAGTCTTTAGAAGTAAAAGCACTTTAAATTCTAGAAGTTATGGGATTTAACCTAAATTTTAGGAGATAATTCAAATGAAAATAAAACATTATGTAATGCTGGGCTTAGCTATCATATCTCTTGGTACCGGTTTATCTGTTAAAGGAGAAACTGCACAAGCGGTACAAGATGAATGGCGAAACGCCCACTGGGTAACGTTAACTAAAAATGTGACCGTTGAAAAGATACACGTTGTTGAACCCATGTATAAAAGTAGATCCGTCAATTCCTATACTGCTAAGCGGGGCCAACATTTTAAAATGGAACATTGGGGAACCGACTATTCTTGGGTACTACAATCTGGAAGGTTTAACAGTGGCGGAAAGTATTTGTACGTAGTCGATGCCAGCTACAAGGGTGGCTGGTTCAAAATGGGAACCCACAAAGTAACTACAAAAAGAAGCTCTGCAAAATATAAAGCCTTCCACGGTTACCGGATAGCAACTTCAAAAAGTGATATTTCCTACAACACTTTCTACTCTAAAAGTAACCATGCCACCCTTTCTGACTACCGCCCCACTCAAACCAGTAAAGTGATTTTTAGTTATGGTTCTCACGTTTACCCTAAGAGTCATGAATGGACTTGGTTCCATGGTAAAGGTCAGAACCTGTTAACTGACTACCGATATGTTGGTGGAAAATGGGTGAAAAAAGATACGACAGATGTCAGCAAAATTTGAAGCGATGAATAAGCAATTTTATTGTTAGGAGGAATTAGCTTGTGCAACAATCTTTCTTTGTAAGTAGTTTTACTATAAACAGTACCTCACTAGATGAATATCAGCCTGTAATCGTTAATAATCCTGATACAATTGCTTTCCATGGGATTTTAACCTCGTATATAAAGAATATCTATCGTGGTGATGATCCCGTGAATTTTGACGAAGCTATAGATTTAATCGTACAACTCAATTTGATTACCCCAGAAGATCCTGTCAATATTTCACACGACCCAACCAAAGTTGATATGCTGCGAATTACTATGGATCAAAAACGGGCGGTCATTGGAGACATGCCTAGTTTCTCGGATCCGGCACAATTTGATGTGTCCCTGAGTGCTTTCAAAAATGATAATATTACAAAAGAAATGTTACCCAAAAACAACTATTATCTTGAAGTAAACGTGCTAGTGCAATCTCACGGTTCAGACAAAAGTACATCCATATTCACCACTACTTTTCCAGCGATAGTTAACTTAGAAAGAAACGGTGATTGATATGGGGAAAAACACAAAGATACTTAACATATCTAACTTTCAACAGGATAGTTTTAGCAAAGAATCTTCACCAGTTGACGGAAAAACTATCATTGTACAAACTTCCTTTCCCAACGCAGCCAACCTTCCTCGACCAAAGGGATGGAAGGTATCAACTTCCAATTCAAATGGTTATAATAAACCTAAAAGTACGAAAGAAAGCGGAGGTGACGATGGGATGAAGTCTGACTACGTAACTCACGAAGAGTTAAACCACTTTGAAGATAACCTTAGGCATGAAATTAAAGAATCTCAGTTGGAAACAAAAAATAGCATTACTGACCTGTCAGGGAAAATTGATAAGGTATCAGCAAATATTGATACTAAATTTGAAAAAGTTAACACTCATTTTGAGATCATAAATACTAAGTTTGCAAACCAAAAAGTCTGGATAATTACTACTATCGTTTCTACTGTCGGCGTTGGCGTAGGCCTTCTTAGTTTTATCATGAATTTAATGTTACACAAATAAACTAACTAAAATATAGCCCTTTCAGGGCTTTTATTTAGCGTATAAAAAGAACATACGTTTGCATTTTTTCAAGAAATGGACTTGTTATTGAAAATAATTAGTAGCATAAAAAGAATTTTTAGCAATAAATATAGCAGTTTAGAAATTTAATCTTAGTAAATTGAATTAAGGAGTGATAACTAATGGCAATTAAGCGAACAGCAATGAAGCATCACCCTAATATCTACGAATATGAAACCAAACGTGGTAAACGATACAGCGTACGCCGCCGCTACAAAGACCTCTCTGGTAAATATAAAATGTATACCAGCAGTGGATATACCAGCTGGCAGGATGCTGAACAGGATTTGCGTAAATTCGAGATGAAGTTGTTTGATGGTTCCCTTTCTGAAGCAGAACAAAGAAAGATTACTGTTGATGACTATTTTGACACCGTACGTAAACGCAAAGTAGAATCTGGGCTCTGGAAACACTCTACGGAGATGCAACGGGTCAACCTCTATGAACATATCATTAGCCCAGTCTTTGGCAAACGGGCACTGAATGAGATCACCCGTATGGCATATCAGCAGTTCATTACCAATCTAGGCAATTCGCAAAAATATACTGTGACCACTTTGAGACATATCAATTCAGTAATGCAGTCTATCATGGCCGATGCCGAAGTATACAACATTATTCCTAAGAGCCTGATTCGTAAGATTCAGTTAGTTGGCGGCCGTCCCCAAAAGAGTCAGACCGTTACCAAAGATGAATACGATCAGTTCATGCGAACCGCGAAAAAGATTTGCAATCAATACGACTTTGCAATGGTCAAGATGTTAACGCTAGGTGAACGGCGCGGAGAACTCATGGGATTACGAAAGTCTTCATTTACCTTCACTGTCGACGAGCAGACTAATGAACCAATCTGTGCGATTAAATTTGATTTAGCTCGAACCCCAGATGCCGTCAAAGGGACCACGTTGAAGAGTGCTGCCTCTTATCGGACAATTTGGGTCACCGGAAGCTATATTAAGACCATCAAGTTTGTTCTGAATCATACTGAACAGCTCATCTGCAATGTTAAGGGCTCGGTTCCTGATGATTACTTTATCTGGGTCAACCCTGAAACTGGTAACCCCTACCAACCGGATCGTCCACGAGACTTGTTTGCACGAATCAGCCTGACTGCTGGCGTGAAGATCAACCCGCATAAATTTCGGCATTATTTTGCTACTAAGGTCCGTTCGAATGCCACGATTTCTGATACTGATGCCATGCACTGGTTAGGACACAAGCATATTGAGATGACCGACTCTTACACCAGAGAGACACCAGAGGGTGCAATTCAGGTCTTCAGGGGCGTTGAAGATGATTTACGTCCAATTACACCACCGGATAAATAGCTATGCTTAGAAGCCGTTTTTACTGGGTGTCACCACTTTTATCTGGGTGTCACCAAAGGTGTCACGTTAGGTGTCACCAAAGAGCTAGAATTACACCGAAAATATCGCAACAAACAAAGTGGTGAAACTCATAAAAGAGCTTCACCACTTTAATTTAATTTGATTTAATTACTTTAAATCATTTCCGAATCATTCGACACTGATCACAAACGGATAAACCGGCTGATCACCTTCGTGAACTTCAACTTCCAGTTCGTCATCCAGTTTTTCAACGGCTGCTTCAACGTGATCCGCGGTTGCCTTGTTAGTGTCGGCACCGTAGATGATCGTGATGATCTCACTGTCCTCATCAATCATCTTAGTAACCATTTGAACGGCGGCTTTTTCCGCATTATCGGTAACCACGGCAATTTTGCCGTCAATAATACCCATGAAGTTATCCTTCTTGATATCAAAGCCGTCAATTTGTGTGTCACGAACGGCGTGGGTGACTTCACCACTCTTAACAGTGGTCAAATTATCTTCCATCGCCGACTGGTTTTCTTCAAGCGTATGATCGGGTTCAAAGCCTAACATGGCGGTCATCCCTTGAGAAATTGTCTTACTGTGGACGATCACTGCCGGAATATCAACGACCTTAACTGCTTGTTCAGCAGCTAAGAAGATGTTCCCGTTGTTCGGTACGATAATCGCTTGTTTAGCATGACTGTTATTAATGGCGTCAGCAATGTCTTGCGTGCTGGGATTCATGGTTTGACCACCAGAAATAACGGTGGTTGCTCCCAAACTCTTAAACAAGGTCTGCATACCTTCACCGGCAGCAATCGTAATGATGGCCGTTTCAGGTGCTTCGGCTGGTGCTTCGGCTGGTGCTTCTGCAGTGGCAACAGGGGCCTTCTTTTCAGCAGCCTCGCCATCCTTTTCAATGATGGTTTCCTGTTGCAGGCGCATGTTGTCGACTTTAACCTTGGCGAGGTCACCAAACTCCTGGCCCCAAGCCATTACTTTACCCGGATGTTCAGTATGAACGTGGACCTTAACGATTTCATCGTCGTTGACCACTAACAGCGAATCCCCCAGTTTAGCCAGGTAGTTATAGAACGTATCGTAATCAAACTTCCTGTCGACTTGTTTACCCTTGCCAATTCTAACCATGATCTCTGTGCAGTAACCGTACACAATGTCGTCAGGGTTCAATTTACCCTGCACGCTGCGATGGTGTTCGGCATCGACCATTTCATCCATCTCAGTCGGATTAGGCTGATGAGCGCCCTTTTTGGCCACTTCACGGCCGTTTAAGACATCGTCAAAGGCTTGGAATACAAAAGTTAAGCCCTGACCGCCGGAATCCACGACACCGACCTGCTTCAAAACGGGTAAGAGATCCGGTGTGGTCTGTAAAGCAGCATCAGCAGCCTTATAAGTAGCATCCATAACTGCGACGATATCATCTTCACGAGCTGCCGTCTTACGGGCAGCCTTAGCAGCTTCCCGAACAACGGTTAAGACAGTACCTTCAGTCGGTTTCATAACGGCCTTATAAGCCGTCTGAGCACCGGCAGCGATTGCGTCGGCTAAATCAGCTGCTGACAAAGTTTCCTTATCAGCAACGTTTTTTGAAAAGCCCCGGAAAATTTGCGATAAAATAACACCAGAGTTACCACGGGCGCCCATTAACAGGCCCTTTGCGAGGGCTTGAGCGAGTTCACCAACTTTGGTGCTGCTTGACTCGTTAACGTACTTTAAGCCGCTATCCAACGACAAGCTCATGTTAGTCCCAGTATCACCATCAGGCACCGGGAACACATTTAATGAATTAATAAATTCAGCATTCTGATCAAGAAATGCTGACGCAGCCTCGATCATTTTGATGAATTCACGATTCGTTATTTCTTTCGTTTGCAACAACTTTATCCTCCGCTTCTTACTCACTTAATACTTGGACGCCTTGAACGATCACGTTGACCGCGTTCGCTGTAATGCCAAGCATTGTTTCCAAATTATACTTTACTTTTGATTGAACGGTTCGGGATACTTCGGAAATCTTCGTCCCGTAGCTGACAATAATGTTCACGTCAACCGCTACACCGTTGTCTTCTTGACGGACAACAACGCCCTTAGCGTAGTTATCCCGTTTCAAAATAACGTTTACGTTATCACGAATCTGGTTCTTGCTTGCCATTCCCACAACACCATATGAATCGGTGGTAGCACCACCAACGACTGTAGCAATGACATCGTTATCTATATCAATTAAGCCATGTTTCGTTTTAATTTTAACGGCCATCTGAAGTAGCCTCCTTGCATACTAGTCTTCACGACAATTTATCTTACCACAAATTGCGCAATATCGTTATCATAATTAATCAGTTTTATGGCTGTCAAGTAAAATTACTTGAAAGAAAACTATTGCATTCCGATTGGGGGTATGATAAATTATTTTAGTGAGCTAAAAAGCAACGTTTTTTAGATAAGTCTAAAAGGAGGTAGTTACCATGGCAAAGGATTTCATTAACGGCAAGCGCACTCGTTTCGGTAACAAGCGCTCCCACGCCTTGAACTCATCAAAGCGTTCATGGAAGCCAAACTTGCAAAAAGTTCGTATCTTAGTGGACGGCAAGCCTAAGAAGGTTTGGATTTCTGCACGGACTTTGAAGTCAGGTAAAGTGACTCGAGTTTAGTTAAGAAAGTTTGGCGCGGTCGCCAAGCTTTTTTTGTGAATTTTAAAAATTTTTCTTTCAACCAAAAGGACCACTGTTAACGATTAATTTCGCTGACAGTGGTTTTTTTGTTACTCACAAGTTGCTTGCTGGAAATTCCGTTTAAAAAACGGTGCATTTTAAGCTGAGACTAAATTTTCTAGAACCCATCATCCCTTGGTGATCACCGTTTCATAATGGCGAATCAGCTGGTTGACCTGATGCTCAAATTGAACCATAAAGGCTTGCCGGCTACCTGTAAGCTGGGTATCAGCTGAATGAGTTGTATTCTCAGTTATAAACTGATCTAAGTACGCACCGCAGTCGGTGACATACTGGCTTAATGCCGCAGCGTAAGCGCCGCCGGAAACCCGGTAGCTATTGACCACGCGGGTGCCGTACGCCAGCAGGTCATGCTGCAGCGTTGCAACTTCGCTAACAGTAACCGGATCACTTAGTTGAGCCCCCTGGCCTTGAAGATATCGCCAAAACTGTTTGAGTACCTTCTTGGCAGCCGATTTACTACCGCCATTGTGGGTTTTAGCACCGCCAAAGTTATAGTGTGTTTGAAATGCCACGTTTGTCGCTCGCTTTCGTTTTAAATATCGTTTGAATTATAGCGTACTGGTAAAGTGAAATGAGCGTTTCAGAACCATTTTAGCGTTTAAAAAAGTTTCCGCCATAGCGCACTATGACGGAAACCGACAGAAAATAGTTTAAAAACTCTTACCAGCACTTTTAAAAGAGACTGTTTTCTTAAAGCCTTAATCCTTGCTCTGAATAACCGCGACCATGCCACTGTCAAATGAAAAATGACCCGTATCCCCGACAAATTCGTTACTGGCGTAAGAAATTGGCCGGTCAACGTTTTCGTTCTTCAAGTTGTATTTTTCGTCCGGCAGCGTGAGATTAGCCACCTTTTCAAGCGTGACGAAGGCCAGATACTTTTTATCCGGTTCCTTTTTGATCTCATACGAACCTGGTGCAAAAAACGTAATGGTATTGTGTTTGTCAATAAAGCGAATTTTAGGCGCGTATTGACGGTAGCGGGGTTCCAGAACAATCCAGAAATTAGCCAAGAAATGGTCTAAACGGCCACCAGTTACGCCATAAATGTCTAATCGATCGTACTGATATTCGTGCAGGGCTACCGTAACGGCCAGTTGCGTATCCGTTTCGTCCTTTTCCGGAACCGCCTGGCGGATGTCAGACACAGCATCCTTAACCCGTTTCAGCTCATCGGCAGATAAAGAATCAAAATCACCAATTGCAACTAGCGGGGTAATCCCCATCTTCAATAGCCGCAAGGTACCGCGGTCAACACCGATCCAGTCGCCAGACACCTTACCGGCAGTTAACTGGTCAGGCCATTCGCTGGTAGGACCTCCTACCAGTAAGTTTAAATGTGTCATTTTACTTCGTCGCATCCTTTAAAGCTTTAACTTTGGCAGCAGGATCAACGTCATCAAAGACGTATGAACCGGCAACAGCAACCGTAGCACCGGCTTTTTGGCAATCAACGATGGTGTTGTTCTTAACACCGCCGTCAACTTCAATATCAAAGTCGTAGCCCTCAGTTTGTTTTAATTGGTCTAACTGCTTGATCTTCTTTAACGTTTCAGGCAGGAACTTTTGACCACCAAAACCGGGGTTAACCGTCATGACCAGCACTTGGTCAACCATGTAGAGTACAGGTTTGATAGCTTCAACCGGTGTACCGGGGTTGATCACAACTTCCGCTTTGGCACCGGCCTGTTTGATCAATTGCAGTGCCCGGTGAATGTGCGGTGTGGCTTCAACGTGAACACCAATGATATCAGCACCGTTTTCAGCAAATTGTTCAACGAACCGTTCTGGGTTTTGTACCATCAAGTGAACATCGAGTGTCATGTTGGTAATTGGGCGAATAGCCTTTAACCAGCCTGGACCGTAAGAAATAGCAGGAACAAATTGGCCGTCCATCACGTCAATGTGGAGATACTCAGCCCCAGCCTTGTCGACTTTTTCAATATCCTTTTGAAGATTAACATAATCAGCACTTAAAATTGATGGTGCGATTTTCATACATAGTCCCTCATTTCTCAGATTTGCGATAATTTGGTTTTTGATTCTTCAGAGCTTGATACAGCTGCAGATAATTGGCATAACGGCTTTGTAAAATGTCGCCGGATTCAACCATCGCTTTCACGGCACAGCCGGGTTCATTAACGTGGACACAGCCCCGAAAGCGGCAATCAACGGATGCCCGCCGAAATTCACGGAAGTACTTGCCCAGTTCACGGGCATCCATCGAAAACGTGTCATACGAAGAAAAGCCTGGTGTGTCAGCGATTAAGCCGCCTGCTACTTCCAATAACTGGACCCTGCGCGTCGTATGCTTACCACGGTGCAGACTTGCCGATATTTCGCCAGTTTCAAGTTTTAAATCGGGCGCCACGTGGTTCAGCAGTGTGGACTTTCCCGCACCAGTCTGACCCATGATGACGCTAACTTTATTCACCAGCAGATCGTCCACTTCCTGAATGGCAGTATCCGAAAAGGGCTCTGCCGTATAAACGACGTGGTAACCGATCTGACGATAATCTGCCGCTATTTGAGCAAACTCCCCCTGCTCAGGTGCAGTCAGTAAATCGGTCTTCGTTAAATAAATGACCGGTTCAATGTCTGCAATCTCCAGTGCCACTAATTGCCGATCCAGTAAATTAGTTGAAAAGTCCGGCTCACGTACTGCTGTAGCTACGATGGCCTGATCAACATTAGCGACTGGCGGCCGCACCAACGAGTTATGCCTTGGCTTTACTTCCAGAATATAACCTTCATGATCGTTTGGCGCATCGATCACAACACGATCACCCACTAACGGCGTAATCTTCCGGTTCCGAAAATTGCCTCGCGCGCGCGTCCTTACCAGTCTTCCTGAGTCCGTCATAACATCGTAAAAACCGCTTAACGATTGTCTAATTTGGCCCTCCGCCACATCAACGCCACCTTTCATAGTTCTGAATGATTAAAAACCAGTCCTTTTTATTATAAAAGAACTGGTTTTAAAATGCAGTAATTATTAATGAGAATTTTTAGTAACATTATTATCGGACAAGATGACCTTGCCATCGCGAATAATCTTATACCCGCCGCTTTTACCCGATTCAACCGCAAACGGGATCGAGACTTGCGTATCCTGGGCAATCGTCAACTGTTTATAGACGGTGCCGTAATTATGATCATGATCACGGATATAAATCTGGACCGTGTTCACTTCTGAAGAAGCGGAACTGCTGGTTTTACCCGAGCTGCTGGAACTGGAACTACCTGCTTCAAACGGAATGTTAACATCGACGTTAAAATCTTCGACTTTCGGGACAGAATTCGAAACGGGCTTCTTGCCTCTAGACAGTGTAATAACAACCGTTGAGCCTTCCCTAACCGTACTGCCGGCACCCGGATTCTGGTCAATGGCAGTGTTCTTAGTTGCGTTATCATATTTATACTTAAACGAAACATTCAACGATTCACGCTTCGAATACTGTTGAATCTGTGACTTCGTTTTGCCAATCAGATCAGCAAGCTGCAACTGACGCTGGCCGGCGGAAACGGTTAACGTCACCGTGGTTTCTTTGGGATTAATGCGCTGGCCGTTCTCGATGCTTTGCTGCATGACATTGCCAACGGGTACCTCGTTAGACGACTCGTTTTGCCGTCTAACGGTGACGCCTTTGGCTTTTAGTATTGCTGCCACCCTGGTGTAAGACTGACCAACGTAGTTACCAATTCTGACTAGTCGTGGACCGGTACTGACGTATAGCTTGATCTTGGCCTCTTTTTTTGCAGACTGTTGTGCTTGAGGCGACGTCTTAATCACCAAGTTCTTCTTAATCTTCGCACTCGGTTGCCGCTGAATGGCACCCGTATCCAAATTACTGTCGGATAATTTCTGCTGCGCTTCATTAACAGTTAAACCGCTCACGTCTGGAACCGTCACCGTTTGCGGTCTACCCAGCCAAAAAGCTAAACCAACCATGGCTATCAGAACTGCAGTGAGGCCAAGCAAGACCAATAGCCAATGCCGGCGCCGGTGTCGTTTCTTAGGCTTTGGTGCAACTTTTTTAGCCGTGTCTGGCTTAACGTGAGCTGCCTCAGAATTTAAAGCAGACTTATCCAATACCTTAGTTTCGCCGTCGTCAACATCCTCAACTGGGGTAAATTTAGGTTCTGATGCGCGTCGGGGTGACAATGAAGTTTCCAAATCATTGGCCATATCCGTTACTGATTCGTAGCGGTCTGACGGCCTCTTAGACGTAGCTTTCAAGACCACGTTTTCTAAAGCTTGCGGAATCCGCGGATCAAATTCACGAACCGACGGGATCTCCGACTGAAAGTGTTTGATGGCAATCGAAATGGCCGTTTCGCCCTGAAATGGAACCGTTCCCGTTAATAGCTCGTAGAGGATGATCCCTAACGAGTATATGTCGGATTTCTTGGTTGCCATGCCGCCGCGGGCCTGTTCAGGCGACAGGTAATGAACTGACCCGAGTACCGTATTAGTTTGCGTCAGCGCGTTTTCTGACATGGCTACGGCGATGCCAAAATCGGTTATTTTGGCCACCCCTTTTTCATCGATCAAGATGTTTTGGGGCTTTAAATCACGGTGAATAATGTTATGCGCATGGGCAACCGCCACTGCTGACAGGACCTGCTCCATAATATTAATGACTTCCTGATACGGAATTGGAAAATGCTGTTTGATGTATTCCTTTAAATCCATTCCTTTCACATATTCCATCACCATGTACTGCATGCCGTTTTCTTCGCCCACGTCATAAACGCTGACGATGTTGGGGTGGACCAGTTCAGTCGCTGCCAAGCCTTCACGTTGAAACCGTTTAATGGTATGCGGATCGTCACGCAAATCGAGTCTCAATAATTTGACGGACACATCACGGTCTAATATCAGGTCGTGGGCTAAGTAGACGTTTGCCATGCCGCCTTCGCCTAGCGATTGGGTTATGCGGTATCGACCGCCTAAAACGTAATTAGGTCGCATTAGCCAGCCACCTCCGATCGATCATCGATCAAGATGACACTAATGTTATCCAAACCGCCAGCATCGTTAGCTAATTGAATCAATTGATCGCACTTCTGCCCCACGGTCGAATCGTTCTCCAGCACTTTTTGAATCTGCTCATCATTTACCATGTCACTGAGACCGTCTGAACACAGCAATAGCATGTCGTTGTCAGTCAGTTCCAAATAGTGCATGTCGATTTGAACCGCTTTTTCAATGCCTAGCGACCGGGTAATCACGTTCTTCTTGGGGTGCACCCGAGCAGCCTGTTTAGAAAGCTCACCACGCTTAACCAGTTCGTTGACCAGGGAATGATCTTCCGTCACTTGAGAAAAAATGTGATCACGCAGCAAATAACCCCGACTATCCCCGATGTTACCAATCAAAACCGTCTGATTAAAAATAACGGCTAATACCACAGTTGTTCCCATTCCTTTGAGGTCGAGAAACTGCTCCGAACGGTTACGAATGTCCTGGTTTTCAGACGAGATCTGCTTTTGCAGCCAATTTTTAATGTCATCAATAGTTTTAGCGTTAGTTGCCGTAAACGAGTGGCCCATGTGGGTTACCGCCATTTCAGATGCGACGTCCCCACCTTGATTACCACCGATTCCATCAGCGATAATGGCAAGTTTAACCCCCTGTTGGTTCGTAAAAATACCAACACTGTCTTCGTTATCCTTGCGGCGCTTTCCTATTGCTGTTCGATAAGCAATCTGCATCTGTATCCTCCACTAACGTACCCGCTTGAACTGACCGATGAAGAAGCCGTCGGAATCAAAATCATCCGGGTAAATTTCAAGATAATCAGTTGCCCGGTCCGACTTTAAATCACGGGCGGTTTCAACCCGCTGTGATTCAAAATCTGGGTGATCAGCTAAGAAGGCCGCTACCACGTCCCGGTTTTCCTGATTAAGTATCGTACAAGTACTGTAAGTTATTATACCGTTAATTTTCACTTTTTGAGCAACTGCGTCCAAAATAGCCAGCTGAATTTTGGCCAACGACTGAACATCTTTCAACTGCTTTTCATAGCGGATCTCTGGCTTACGACGAACCAAACCGATTCCAGAACAGGGTGCGTCCACGAGAATTTCATCAAAGGTCTGATCCTCAAAAACGTCCTGAATCTTCCGGGCATCGATTGCCTGGGTGACCACCCGGTCGTCCACGTGCATCCGTTTGGCGTTTTGCTTCACCAGCCGGACTTTGTGTTCATGAATGTCCAACGCCACAACCTGGCCGCGGTCTTCAGCCGACAAGTGACCAGCGATTTGAACCGTTTTACCGCCGGGCGCTGAACAGGCATCCAGAATCATCATGCCGGGTTTAATGTGCATCGCTTCAGCCGGCAGCATGGCGCTTTCGTCCTGAATGGTTATCTGACCATCATGAAACAGCTTCGCCTGGTTAGCAGGTTTGCCGCCAAGGACCAGCCCTTCTGCTGCAACTTGGCTGTCGTTAACTTGGTAGCCTTCTTCATCCAGTGCCGCTTTGGCATCAGCCATGGTCATTTGATCCGTAGCTACCCGGATCGACTGGTTAGCCGGATGGTTGATGCTTTCCAGCACACTGATGGCTTTTTTTGCACCCAGCTGATCGTTTAATTCTTTGATCAGCCATTCCGGTACGGAATAGATTAAGCTCTGGCGTTTGATGGGATCGTCAATATCAGCAGGGTCATTGATCCCCACGCGATCCATTTGATGCAGCACACCGGTCACAAAGCGTCGAATGCCTTCATGGCCTCGAGTCTTAGCAATCTCAATTGATTCATCAAAAATTGCCCGTTTGGGAACCCGTTCCAAATACTGCATTTGATAGACCGCAGTCTCCAACAATATCATGACCCAGTCGGCCACTTTTTTCGGATTTTTGATAAAGGGTTCAAGCTGATAATCGATGGTCATTCGGTGCTGGATGACACCATAAACAATGGTGGTCATAAGGCCGGCATCGCGTTGAGACATGCTGGCCTGGTCAATCATTTGGTTCAGTTGCAGATTTGAATACGCGCCGTTTTTGACACGGGTCAGTGCTGTCACTGCTAATGACCGTGGATTGTTATCAAGTTTACTCATAGTTTAACCACCTGTTCGCCCTCTGTCAGGGCATCTTCTGTTCCGTTCAAAAAATCCGTGATACTTTGCTTTGGCTTACCAGCCGGCTGCAGTTCATTGATCTGCAACGTGCCATGATCACCGGTGGATAATACCAGCCGATGCTTCTCATGCACGACGACTTTACCTGGTGTTAATTCGGTTTTCTCGGGTAATACGGTCACATCCCAAAGCTTAGTACGGGTCCCCGACAAAATGATGTACGACGTTGGAAATGGCCGTAGCCCGCGAATCTTAGCGTCGATCATTTCAGCGGACATGTTAAAGTCAACTTCTTCTTCAGCCGGTTTGATGGTTGGTGAAAAGGTCACTTTCGACTCGTCTTGCGGCACCGGCTGTACGTCGCCCGCAATCAGTTTGGGTAAGGTTTCCAGCAGGAGGTCACGGCCTAATAAGCTTAATTTATCGAACATGCTGCCCACATCATCCGTCTGCTCGATTGGAATCTCGCGCTGGCTGATAATATCACCGGCATCCATTTTTTTAACCATGTAAATAATTGACACACCCGTTTTGGCATCGTTATTCATCACTGCATAGTGGACGGGAGCGCCGCCTCGGTATTTAGGCAATAGTGACGCGTGAACGTTAACTGCCGCAATTTTGGCCGACTTCAACAGTTTAGTTGGTAAAAATTGGCCAAAGGCTGCCGTTACAATAAAATCAGGTGCCAGTTCGATTGCCCGCGCCATTTCGTCACTGCCGCCGATTTTTTCTGGCTGCAGCACTTCAATATTGTGTGCAACCGCCACTTTTTTGACTGGTGAAGCCGTTAACACGTGTTTCCGTCCCACTGGCCGATCCGGCTGGGTGACAACGGCTTTAACATCGTAATGATTTTGAATCAGTGCCTCTAAAATCGGCGCTGAGAATTCCGGGGTGCCCATAAAGACGATTGATGTCATTTTTATTTCTCCTTTATTGCTGACTACATAAAGCTCATTGGGTTACGGTCAATGGCAATCTGCAAGCCGCCACGGCTTTGCTTTTGTGCCTGACCTAAAATTTCAAACAAAGCAGGATCCAGTTGAGGTTCCCGTTTGTATTTAATCACTAATTGATAATAATAACGCTTGTTTACTCGAGCGATTGCGCCTGGGGTGGGCCCCAGAATGATGGCTTGCGGACTGAGCGCCGTTTTTAATTGCCGGACAATTTTAACCATCGCTTCAGCTGCTTTACGTTCATCCGCATCGCTTGCGGTGACCTTGACCGCAAAGTAATACGGCGGGTAATTGCCACGGTGACGTAACTGCATTTCTCGGCCAAAAAACTGTTCGTAGTTTTGCGTTTTTGCTAGCTGAATCGCGTAATGGTCGGGATTATAGGTTTGAATAAAGACCTGTCCGGCTTTTTCAGCTCGACCTGCCCGGCCGCTGACTTGGGTGAGCAACTGAAAAGTCCGCTCACTGGCCCGAAAATCGGGTAAGCCTAACGCTGTATCGGCATTTAACACACCAACTAGCGTCACATCTGGGAAATCCAGTCCCTTAGCAATCATTTGCGTGCCTAAAAGAATGTCAGCTTGATGGTTGCCAAACTGTTTTAACAGGCGTTCATGCGCACCCTTTCGACGGGTGGTGTCAACATCCATGCGAATCACCCGCGCTTCGGGAAGTAATTCAGCCAGTTCTTGTTGAACCTTCTGCGTGCCGGTACCGTAATAGCGAATATGGCGGCCGTGACAGCTGGGACAAACGTGCGGAATGGGTTCTTCGTGACCGCAATAGTGGCACTTCATTGATTTGGTATCCATGTGTAACGTCAGGGAAATATCACAGTTCGGGCACTGCAGCACAAAGCCGCAATCCCGGCACATCACAAACGACGAAAAGCCCCGGCGGTTCAGCATCAGCAACGATTGTTCGCCGCGCTGGAGCCGGTCTTTCAGTGCTTGTAATAGGACACTGGAAAAGTTACTTTCCTTATGGTGCCGTAACTCTTCAGTCATATCCACGATAGTGACTTTCGGTAATTGCTGGTGATTGACCCGATACGGCAATAATAACCTAGTATACACGTTCTTTTCCGCTCGTGCTCGACTTTCTAGCGAAGGTGTTGCGCTGCCTAAAACAACGGGGCAGTGATGATAACGCGCTCGCCACAACGCAACATCCCTAGCGTGATACCGGGGATTATCTTCTTGTTTATAACTGCTTTCGTGTTCTTCATCGACCACGATAACCCCAAGATGCGTGAGCGGTGCAAACACCGCAGAACGGGCGCCTACCACCACCTGAGCTTCACCACGCTGAATTCGACGCCATTCATCAAACCGTTCACCGCCAGACAACCCACTGTGCAAAACGGCCACTTTCTGGCCAAAACGACCACGCACTCGACCAACGATCTGCGGTGTCAGTGAAATTTCCGGCACCAGCATGAGCGCTTGTTTGCCCTGCGATAACGCGTTAGCAATTGCTTGTAAGTAAACTTCTGTTTTACCGCTGCCAGTTACACCTTCCAGCAGAAAGGTCTCAGGCTTTTTGTGATCAGTTGCTGCACAAATTGCGTTGACTGCTTTCGTTTGGTCCGGATTTAACTGCAGCGGTTGCGTTTTAACCACCGCAGTCTGAAAGGGATCGCGATAAACTTCTACGGCCTTGCGTTTCAGCCAGCCGTTAGTTTCACCCGTTTTCAAAAGACTGCTTGAAACGTTGATTTTTCGTTCCAATTCCGTTTGGCTAATGGCCTCTCGATGAGCCATTAAATAATCGATTAGTTGGACTTGCTTAACTGCGGTCTTTCTTAGCTTTGTCCGAACGCCAGCCAATTTTTCCGACCCCATAGCCGGTTTAATCATCGTGACCTTTTTAACCTGAGATTTGCTGTTCACTTCGTAACGGACGTTGACCAGGTGCTGGCGGTTAAGCGACAGCAGCTGTTTTACCGTTTCCGTTGAGAGTGAATCATCCCAAAGTAACTCTTTTTGGTCCCCAAATAAGCTCGTCTTGATGTCGGCAGGCAGTTGATCAGCGGGGCTTACCCACTTTTGGTACTTTGCCTTGAGGGCGTTCGGCAGCATCGTTTGCAGGCACGTAATGGTGAAGGCGTAAGTTGTTTTCGCCAGCCAAGCAGAAAGTTGCATCAGTTCTGAATTGACGACCGGTGCCGGATCCATGACAGTTTCAATTGCCTTTAAGGTTACACTAGGATCGGGTTGCACATCACCCTTGATCTGCCAAACGAACCCCTGTACTTTCCGACCGCCGTTACCAAAGGGGACCACTACCCGCATACCGGGCTGAAGCTGGTCAACTAAGGCGTTAGGTATTTCATACGAATAAGGCGTATTGGTCTGCATCGTCGGTACATCCACGATAACCTCAGCGATTTGCGTCATACTATCCCTCTTTTTGTACTCGTTGGCTGATTTGATCAACCACTTGTTTGGCAATAACGTGTTTATCAGCCAGTTGGGTTTTTATTGGTGCCTGGCCTGGCTGCAAAATGGTGACTTGATTCGTATCACCGTTAAACCCAACGCCAGGCTTTGAAACATCGTTTGCAATCAATAAATCGAGTTGCTTATTAACTAATTTTTGCTGGGCATTATCAAGTAAGTTTTGCGTTTCAGCAGCAAACCCCACCGTAATTTGACCCGGCTGCTTGAGCTTAGCAACTTGTTTTAAAATATCAGCGGTTTTGGTCAACTTGATGGTCATTTGATCGTTATCAGCGGTTTTCTTGATTTTCTGATCCGCACTGTTAACGGGCTTAAAATCCGCGACAGCTGCCGCCATCACCAGAATATCGGCTTGCTTAAACGCCTTGGTCACTGCGTCAGCCAGATCTTCCGTGGTCAGCACGGGAACCAAGTTAACACCCGTTGGGACCTCCAGCTTGGTGGGAGCGGAAATCAGGGTAACATCAGCACCTCGCCGCTTCATCTCCTCAGCAATGGCGTAACCCATTTTGCCAGAAGAGTCGTTAGTAATAAAGCGGACCGGATCGATACGCTCCCGGGTACCGCCAGCGGTCACAATAACTTTTTTGCCAGTTAACGGGGTCGCTTGGCGATTCATACGCTTAATTGTCTGCATGATCGCTTCTGGTTCAGGCATTCTGCCCCGCCCATTATAGCCTTCAGCCAAAAATCCACTGGCAGGTGTCATCACGGTCATACCATCCTGCTGTAACGTCGCAATGTTTCGCTGCGTAGCCGGATTATCTAACATGTGCTGATTCATCGCTGGTACGACTACTTTAGGTGCGGTAGTTGCCATCAAAGTCAAACTGGCCATGTCATCCGCAATGCCATTGGCTAGCTTACCGATGATGTCAGCAGTAGCTGGCGCCACCACGGCCAAGTCAGTCCAGTCAGCCAGTTCAACGTGATCGACGGCTTTAACGTTGGTCCCTGAAAACATCTGCGTTGCGACCGCGTTCTTTGATAATACCTGAAAGCTTAGCGGTGTCACAAAAGCTTCCGCAGCCCTTGTCATCACCACGCGGACTGCCGCGCCGTCTTTAACTAAAAGACGGGTCAGCGCTAGTGCTTTATAGGCTGCAATACTGCCAGTCACGTATAACGCTACATGTTGTTGCTCAGCCATTTTAAGTCCTCCCAAACATCTCATTATTTACCTCTAATTGTACCAGAGTGAATGGGACCTTGCACAAACAAAACCGCTATCTTAACCCCCACTTGCTGGGGATCAAAACAGCGGTTCTAAGTTTTTAAGATTAGCTGATCGAATCAGTTTCATCTGGATCGATGATCACTTTGCCAGCCGCGATTTCTTCAAGTGCACGACCGATCGTTTTGGGTGATTCATAACTGTCTAGCAGTGGCTTTGCGCCAGCTTCTAGCTCATGTGCCCGTTTGCTGGCAAGCATAATCAATGAGTAACGGGAATTAACACGTTCAAGTAACTTATCTACTGATGGGTATAATAACATTCTATTCGTCTCCCTCTAATAACATCTGTTCATAATCTGGCATCACCCGATTGACCCGTAATCGCTCAGAACGAATAATTGTGCGAATACGAGCTACCGCGTTTTCGACTTCATCATTAACGACCGCGTAATCATAGTTACGCATCATTTTAATTTCGCCAACCGCTTTTTTAATGCGCGCGTTGATGACGCTCATCTCTTCTGTACCGCGGTGGATCAGTCGGTGCTTTAATTCCATTAAATCAGGTGGGGTCAGGAAGACAAAGACAGCATCTGGACAGTTAGCCCGAACCTGCATGGCACCATTGACTTCAATCTCCAAGAAAACATCCTTACCTGAATCTAAGGTTTCATTTACATATTTTAATGGCGTACCGTAGTAGTTGTCAACATACTTGGCGTATTCGAGCATTTCACCATTCTTGATGTTTTCTTCGAACTGCTCTTTAGAAACGAAGAAATAATCGACGCCATCACGTTCACCTTCACGAGGCTTACGGGTAGTCATGGAAATGGAGTACTGAAAATCTGTGTCTGGTTCGTCAAACAAGGCTTTACGAACAGTCCCTTTTCCAACACCGGACGGCCCAGATAGCACAATCAACATACCTCTTTTTGTCATTACTTGAAATCCCCTTATATAGTTTCAGAGTGATAATAAAAACCATTATCGCATAAACGCCTGCAATCCGCAACACTATTGGTCTTCTATGATGTGAAAGTCTTATTGGCTTCCATTTTGGCTTACCAATCAAAATTAATAAATTCCGGGGTAGATGTATTAAAGCTTTTGAGTTGCCATTATTAAATGGTAACTTTTTTTATTTTTTGGAATATAAATTAAAATAATGACGTATTTATTTATATTACCACGAAAGGAGATCAACAACATGAAGGCTGTAAAATATATTTCCGATGGTAAACAAGTTCATACTATTATATATGGTCAGTTAGTCTACACCGACAATTTTAAAACCGAACTGGAAGCATGGAAGTTTGCCAACTGCATGAATGATCCTCGAATTGTGCCAAACGAAAAGCCACCCCGTTGCTGCGGTGGCTTTGTTTTACTCTAATGGATTTTTGCTCTTCTGGATAACTGTTTGCTTAACCGGCCAAACTTCACCGGCAAAGCCAGTATACTGAATTGTCAGTTTGGTATGCTTCTTCAAGTCATCCACGACTTGCTCTAAAAACTCCAGTCGATAATCTGTGAGTGAATGCAATGGTGTTGATTTTAATCTCATTCCTGCGTGTTGTGATTCAAAAAAGAAGTTATACGTTTTGTCATATGGATCATTGGATATGCTGATCTGATAACGTGTTCGACTCATATGCTTAAATAGTGGCTCGATACGACTGTAGATCAGTTCAGCTTCTTTTGCTGGCGTCATGCTTATCACCTCGTTTATTTTTTGGAATGTATTTTTCTTCACCAGCTTTTCGAGCTTCTAACGCCTCTTTTATTGTGTTAAATGTTCCCAAATGGTGGTGAACGCCAGCAACATTTATGCTTGCCACATAATGTGTACTGCCGTTCTTGTAGTGTGTCTTTTTAACGCCTGTATATCCAGTCGTATTATCAATCCGTTTCTTACGCTTGTCGCTAAGTAAGAATACAGCGACACCGTCAACCCTTTTGGCTTCATAACCAGGAGCGATTGTGTGGTTACGATCTCTTTTAACATGGCCACAGCTAGTCGTATGACCAGAAGTTAAGTGTTGAGTTGTAACACTGGTTTGCTTACCACAATCACACTGGCATAACCATTTGGTATGACCATCAGCGGCCTTTCCCCATTTTCTGATTGCTGTTAAATGGCCGAATACTTTACCAGTTAAATCAGCTTTTTCAGTCATGATAAACCTCACTTGTGCTTTTCAATGGTCTCGTCCAGCATTTCGCTCAGATTCTTCATTGCTTGTGTTGCTCGTTCTGGTGTATCTTTTCCGTCATCATAGTATCGATTAAAGGTGACATTCTTTATGCTGCCGCCTTGCCAGCTTATCGTGATTAATTGGTTCTCAATCTTTTTGACTAAATCACGATTTAATTCAGGATGTTTTTGAATGAAGACAATGATTGGATTGCCTTCAATTTCAAACAAAGCGTCAAGTACCTGTCCTGGTGTCTGATGGGTTACTTGTGCGAGTGCCTGCACAACTTTAACTGTCATTTGTGAAACCGGTTTGTCATTGGCAGCTGCTAGAGTACCCTTAGACAAGCCACTGGCTAAAGCGACCTGATTTCGATTGTGCCCATAGTGTTTTAGATATTTGTCAATTGTATTTGCCATTAGCGTGTCTCCCAGCTTTTTGTGATTGGTTCTTGATTGTTAGAAAGTGCCTCATTCATACGATCAGTTTCTTCAGCATCAGTAATAGACACCTTAATTTCGGTAACACCTTGATTTAAGACAGCGATCGTTTCTTTTCCGACTAAATCGTCAGTTTTGATTTTAGCACCAGCTTCAGCTAACTTTTCAAGTATCTGGTTGGCTACTTTCGTGCTGCGTTTTTCATAGTTTGAACTGATTTCAAATCCGTTAACTAACGTGCTGGTTCTGATATATGATTTCTTTGTCATGATGAATCCCTCCTGTTTAATCTTAAGCAACAGCCAATACTGATTTAGGTGTCCACATCTCAACATAGCCATAATCAGTGTTGAAACTTACTAATTCAGCTTTTTCAGTTTCACGAACAATGTCAAATGAGTTAGTGGTGTTGCATACCGCAAAGGCTTCCTGTTCATTTAAGTTCTTCCGAATAATCCAAGTTGGTACGCCTTCAACATATTCGTTTTGACGTTTCATTTCTGGAGTGGTGACTAAACGAATACCAGCGTTAACAATTGCAGCATCGCCAAAGCGCTTCTTGTTATATGTCTTAACTTGACGCCAAACTTCTTTAAGAGCAAAGCTGAAAGCAATTTGGTAATTGTCAGTAGCACCCACAATTTCGTGTGCGATCTCGTGAGCTGCTTTAAACATTTGTGATTTCTTCATGATGAATTCCTCCAATTATGGTATATTGGAAGAGGTCTTTAGTCGGACCGCCTACCCTCGTGGTAGGCTTTTTTATTTTCCTCTTCCTTGGTACAACTATATAGTACAATATATTGAACATATTGTAAAGCACTTTTGTTCATTTTATTGAACTTATTTAGACAGTAAAAAAGCCTCCCAACCAATTAAGGTCAGGAGGCTTAATTTATCGAGATTACTTTTTTATTGTGCTACTTTACAAAATTGTTTATCAACTTGTTGCCGCTGATGTATTTACCGTCAGCTAATTGTAGCCGTGTAACACTGCCAACTTTGACCACCTTGGCAACATCAAACAGCGTGCCGGCTCGGAAGCTAGCTACAAGATACTTCTTATCAAACTTCTTACTGCGGTATTTGTTGGTGCCATGGGTTGACTTAACCCGCTTTACAGCATTCTTAGCTGTCGTGTAATACAGATTGTTGATCCAAGCCTTATTAGCTGTGACAAATAGGCCATTGGTCAGTTGGAAGACAGCATATTTTGTTGATTTCGATTTAATCAGTTGCTTAACATGGAGCTTAGTGTATGGTTTGTAATACTTAACTACACCTTTGCCATGGCCAACCTCTGCTTTAGTTCGGTAAGCTGCCACCGTGAAGCGTGGATAAATCCACTTTGGATCCCAGTCAAAATACTCATGTTTGTTTTTCGGCTTAGTACTCGTAGCTCCTTTAGTGTAGAAGTCCGAGTAAGCGACTGACACATCAAAGCGTGAAGAACTGCCAGCAAAGTGAGCACCACTAGTCCACTGCCAGGCGTTATATGAGGCGTATAGCTTCATACCACTTGGGTTGTACGGATAGTTAGCAATCCAGCCAGCACGTTCACTATTGTTGATGGAGACCGAATTAGTCCAGCTTCCCATCGTATAAAGGTCATAGCGGTAACCGGCAGCCTTAATGATTTTAGCAAAGGCACGAGTTGTTGCACCGTTTTCTGACCAGCCACGATTGTAGCTTTCAAAGTCGCACACGAGCACAGCCCCCTTGGGTACGCCGGCTGCTCTAGCACATTTAACTGCATAGTGAGCTTCAGCTCTAGCACCGCTAACCGTTGTAAAGCGCGCAAAGTGATAACTGTGGATCTTTAAACCAATTGATTTAGCACGGGACAAATTCCCCTTGGCAGTGGTGTCATAGTAGTAAGTACCCTCGCTTACCTTACTGATAATAGCCTTAACACCCTTAGAACGCATAGCACGAAAGGTGCCAGTTGAGATATAACCATTATTATTGGAAATATCCACAATATCATATCTAGGCATTAGGATCACTTCCTTGCAGTTCGGCCAGCTTAGCCTGTGCCTTTTCAATAGCAGCCTGGAGATTGTCGATTTCAGCCTGCTTACTACCATAGCCAGTTGGCTCAGTAGCTTGACCGGCTTCTGCAACGGGTGCAACAGCATTCTGAATTGCTGCAGCGTCTACCTTGGTTGCTGAAACACTATCAGCATTAGCAGCACCCTCATCGATCACAGCCCGCTTTGCCTGAGCCTTGGTATTTAACGAAGTGAAATATTGATAGGCCTTTTCAATTGCAAAATCAATATCCTTGTTATCAATAGACTTGATCCCTTTTTTGGCAAGTTGCACCTGGATAGTCTGCAACGCTTGATCATGCTTAACACCAGTTGGTAAATCATACTGTGTAGCCAGCTTTGCCACGGCACCTTCCGCTAACTTGTCCAGCACGTCATACATGTTGGAAACTTTCTTAGTTTTAGCCGATTTATGACCTTGCTGAATCAGCGGAATCACCACGGCAGTTAGCACCGCCATTAAAATGGTTTGCAGAACACCACTATCACTTAATACTTGAAGTGCATTTTGCATATCAGCACCTCCTATTCAGCGTCTTTAACAGCGCTGTTGATGTCAGAAACAGCCTTGTCAGTATCTTCACTGTCATCTGGCTTTACTGTAGTTGGTTCAACAGGCGCTGAAAAGTCACTTGATACTGGTGCCGGTTCGCCAACACTAGCAATGTCAATATCGTTGAAGAAATCGAGTTCCGCCTGTACACCTTCCTTGAGTTTGTCTGGCACATCGTCAATAGATGCTTTACCATTCAAGATTAGTGCTGAAAACAGGACGTTTGTTGCATTATTTAATTTAGCCATTTTCATTCTCCTTTTGATTTTTAGCCCTTTCGTTTCGCAGAGCCTGACGTGCTTCGTCAGCTTCGTTTTCGGCCTTAATACGCCGTTTGCGCTCTTCCTCAGCTGTGTTCTTCCAATAGTTCATCTCTTGGAAAAGCTCCTCTCGATGAGATTTGCGTTTGCTAAGGAGATAAGTATAGTAAGCCGCGAACATGCCTGGGATGATCGCAATCACTGGATTTAACTCTAAGATAAAGTGCCCCAAATTGGGTCCCATCACTCGCTGTCGCTCCGACTGGCTAAGACCATGATGACCGCGGTCAGTGCGGCGTTACTGATCCACGGCATATCAATACCTAGCACAATCCAATGCATGAGCTGATATAGCGTCAGCACGCACATCAGAAAAGATGATGCGATTAATAGAACGTGATCTAACCGAACTGAACGTCGATCATCAAATACCCAATAAAGCATAACGATGCCGACGATTACAAAAAGACCGCCAACGATATCATCGTTAGCAATCCCATCAATCACTGGCGGCCATAAGAAATACTGATCATGCGAGATCAAATGAAAGCCAATTCCTAATTCTGCCAGGCCAATCACGGTATGAAACGGATTGTTTTTTAGATTTTCTATAAATTTGTGCATTTTATCACCTGCTAAGCTTCAAACTTTACGCCTTCAAGGTCAATGCTGGCATTAGTCCCAGACATGATCTGAATGTGATACATTGCCATTTCTGCATAGCTTAAAAGCACCGTTTTACCATCGTTCAAGGGGTATTTGGCACCGTTAACCAGCACATACGCACCATTGGGGGCGTCGGCATAAGCAACTAACTCTTTCGGCGTGGTATTCATGTTCATAATCAACGTGTCTAAGATCAGCGTGTCAGCCGTGTTCTTAGTCGTTTGAAATTTAGTCTTAAACCCGTCTTTAAAGTCGGGGTTATCGACCACCCATTCCTGCGGTGCATCAGACTTGGTGTTTTGCAACGTTGGGTCGACCTGGCAATCGTCAGTGATCGTCATAGCCCGGGTTAACAACTGGTCTTCAAACCAATCTGCTTCAAATTGATGTCCACGCGGTGCAAAGTGGAGACCATCGAAAGTGATATCACTATTTTTAACGTGCGAATGCTGCAGAAAAGCTTGAGTAGCGGCGTTTAAATCTAACAGCTGTAAGTTCAGATCATGGGCTAATTCTTTACGCATGGCATTTTCGGCTGCGTACATGTACCACTCCTGCCGATCACTTAAAGTCGTTAAGTTGTTGGCTTGAGTCGTTGCCAAGCAAACTGACATGCCCAGTGCGCGAATTTTCTGGATCACGTCTTGAGTGATCCCTTTGATGACATCCAAGTTATAGAATTGGGTGGCATTGTTAAGGCCCATGCCTAAAATGACGAACTGTACACCATCAAACTGCTTGCCAGCACCAAAATAATCATTGAAGTTGTCGTGGATCCATTGAATCGATTTCCCACTGAAACCGCCATTAACCACGGTGATGTTAGGATTGCCAGTTTCAGCTTGTAAAATTGGCTGTAATAGGTCAGACCACCGACCATCGGTGCTGGAAGTTCCGGTGATCTGATACGTTGAGTCCCCTAAATTGGCAATTTTTACGGCTGGTTTGTCTTTGGAATACATCTGCGTGGACAATTCCTGCAAGCTCCAGTTAGTCGAAGAGTCAGTGGTCCCACGGCCACCATTACCAACGCCGTCAACCACCACATGATCTAAATCATCGATACCAAAGGCTTTGCCATTCCAAAACGTCAAGATACGGAAGTCATCGCGATCATGCGGATAAACGTCTACATAAAAGCTTCTTTCGGTCAGCGTCAAATGGTAGAACAGCGCATTGATACTGGAACCGGTTGCTTTATCTTCATAGGTCAAATTGCTTTTGCTATCGATTGACTGAAAACGGCCGGCTTGTGGAATGCCTAAAATAAAGTCATCACTAAAGTTGATCGTTTTGTTAGCTGAATCAATGGTCAAAGTACCTTGCAATATCGTGGCATTTCCCTGTTTGGATTCACCAAATGGTTTGATCACGATATTCGATCCATGCTCGATGAACTTTAACCCGGCAGCATTAACGATTGCCAGTACCAGCTGTGAGCTGTAAAAGCCCTGGTTAGTGGTCGTATAGTCTTGGTCGGCAATTTCTTGCAAACTAAAGGTCTTGCCTAAAGTGTCATAGATCAGCATGAAGTCGACACCTTTAGTTTTGTATCCCGAGAAGTCCAGCGTTAAGTCGTCCTTGGAAGTCACCGTATAGAAACGGTTATCGGTACTTTCAATGATGGTCGATTTGGGAATTGAAATGGCTTGCTGATCCCAGTCAACGTATATCGCATCACCAATATTAGCCGCCCGGTTGGTTGGTGCCAGCATCTCCGCACTGTTGAATACCACCGTTGTATGCCGATTGTAAGGAAAAACAGTTTGTCCGTCCGCAATGGCATTAAGCACGACTTCGGTTGAAGTTAACTCAGCAATCGAACTGACTTCGGTCAAAACGTTGGTCGGCTCGTCGTACACGATGTAATCAACACCGTTGCCAATGTTAACCAGATCTACTCCAGAATCAACGGGTACGTGAATTTCCGGTAATCCCACCCGTTCAATCAAGGTGCCGGCCCGCAAGTCGACATGCTTGTTTAGCAAGTCAATCGTAAATGTCCCGGAAGAAACGATCCCAACATTGGGATATACATCAAGCGCTTTGCCTTGATAGATGCCGCAGTCGACCCACTTGCTAGTGGTTCGGTCCCAACCGTAGACGTGATTGTCTGCACCGGACAGATACATACCATCATCGCCATTTGGGAAAGCGGCCTGAATCGCTTGAATTGAAGGGTAGTATTTAGGCGTTCCACTCGAGAGTTTGCCGATTTGATGTTTCAGTTCGGCATACGTAGGCCGGCTATTTAAAGCGGCCCAAATGTCCTGCTCATTGCCCAGCAGCGTTTTCCAAGTCTGATAATCTTTAATCGTATCTTGGAGCTGGTCGCTGTAAGTATCGATTTTGTCAGAGTATTTTTGAATATATTGATCCAGCATTTGTTCAAGTGTTCCACTGTCATTGTCAAGCTGGTCTTTGGTCTGGTTGTATAAGTCTAAAACTTCGTCATACATATCCCAGAAAGATGAATACAGTTTGACAACGTCATCACCATTAACATTGCTGAATGTATCAGTATTCAGTGTGAAGCTAAAACTAGTTGTGATTGCGCGCTGGCTAGTTTCATCAGTGGTGAGCGCTACTTGACAAGTGAAACTGCCAGGATAGTTTTGTTCCTTAGTCAGTGTGTATCCAACAATGCCGTTAGCAGCATCTAAAACCGACAGTGTTACTGTGTTGTCATAATTTTTATTAGCGGAAATGATGTGCATGATAGCTTTTGTGGTGTTATCCGAAAGCATCACAGGGGCACCGTTGCGAATTACCTGAAGCTTCATGACATCCGTATTTAAATCGCCCGTAAACCAGGTATTTCCCCGCCAGTTGACGCTTGTATTAGTTGGCGTTATATCGATAACGCCCATGATATCTTTAACTAAACTTTGAACCATTATTTAGTTCCATCTCCTTCTGTGGGGGCCACATAACTCTTGCCAGTAATCGCGGCATAATCGTCGGCCGTTATCCAGCTGACCGTAACCGCATTGGCAACTTGGTCATCAGTCCAACCACCTTGATCTGCGAGGCTGCGATAGCTCTTGATCCGATCTGCCCAGTTAGTTAATGGTGTCGATGTCACCTTACCGGCAACTGCCAGTGTTAATGCCTGCAAAGCTAAAGCGGCTTGGTTCGCTACATCATCAGTGCTGGCAACCTGGTCAGTTAAATCACTCAATTCTTTCTGCGTGGCCACCGTATCCGACCAGGTTCCCGCAGTCGCATCGTAGACCGGATTGATCATGCTTCGCGGTGTTCCAGAATTAGGAACTTCCACAAATGTTTGTCCAGTATTCTTAGCAGTGGCACGTTCCATTTTTGTATAACCGCCGCTAGGGTTGGGAACTAATACATAATCTAGTGTTGGCTGAGTATTTTCATCATCCATTCTTGATCACTCCCCAAAATTCTTTGATCACAATTTTGTTAGCAGTCGTGTTGGGAATCGCAGCGTGCCAGTCTGACGCATCACTAATTCTTGCTTGATTTAAGATTTCAAAGTGATCACTGACAACATGTAAATTACATTCAAATAGCCAGTAGAAGTTATTACCTTGAGTCCCTAGTTTTTGTGGCAAATTAATGTCGTGGATTGGTACCGTACTGGTTGCCATACTGCCATCGGCATGTTTTGTAACTTTAAATTCTTTGTAGTTAACGGTTTGACTAGAAGCCGAAGTATTTTGGTATCCAATAATGAAAGAATCGTAATGAGTAACGTGATTATAAAAGCTGCTCTTGGTGCCTGGTGCACTGGCGTCGCCTGACCAAAGCAAGACTTTACCGTTGTCTGGTACCCAACCATGTCCCAATGAGCCTAGTGTGCTTGAACCCGGCCATGTACCAGCATATTCAATCCGGTTCCAACCCAGACGTTTGTGATCGGGCCGAAGCTGAATCATGTGTTCATATCGATAGCCGTTGGGCGCTGTGGTAATCTCGATTAACACTGCATAGTACCAGGTCTTAGCGCTTTTACTAATGATATAGTCTTGCGGTTTGTCATTAATCGTTGTCCGCATTTGGTCAGCTGTGGCATACCACCAGCCTGATCCAAGTTCACTGATATTAACTTGAGATATAGGTACATGAACTGCTTGATGTGAAGATGCTCCACCGTTCTCAATCAGTCTCTTTAACCATGATTCGTAATTATAAGCGTGTAAAATATAGCGCCGCGCACCTTGCGGACCGCAAGCATGGCCAAAAGCAATCATAGGGTTCCCACCATCATCACTGACTAGTGACAAGCCTTCTGGTTCAGCTTTTCCCACCGCCGTATCATTACCGATTAAGTTATACTTGGTTTCATCAATGCTGAGCAAAACTTTGCCGGTGTAATCAAAAACGCTAACCCGTTCGTTGGAGTTAGCGTCATCGCCAGAATGCCAATACAGTTTGCCATTGTCAGCGTCAAAACCCTGACAGGGATAATATTGACTGCCATTAATATTAAATTGATAAATGGCATGACCGGTATTTTGCGTCCACTCATCATGTTTCCAAACTTGAATCAAATCGTTGTTATGATTTCCCGTGGTCCGAATCACAACGAGGTTTTGAGTTTCATCAAAAACCAAATATTGTTCTTTGCCGATATTCACGCCGGCCAGTTCAATGCCAGCATCACCCCAAGCTTTGGTCTTCTTGGGATCCCATGTGATATCAGCCATTACTGGATCGCTACCAGCTACTCTATCTAGACCAACTAAGATATGGTCCACACCTGCTACGGTTTTAATTTCAAACACTGAACCGTGGTTAGCATTGTTAATATCCATCCATTCGCCAGTTGGCTGGTCATCTTTAAACTGTAGAAAATGTAATAGATTGCCAAAATTGTCATTGTCTACTCGTGCGCAAGTGTACCAGTAGCCGGTTCCCCGTGAATACTGGCAACTTTGGACGATAGCATTACTGTGAACCACATGACGGGTTAAATTAAATTCAATTACTTTTGCCGGCCGCCCCAGAAAGGCATCTAACTCAAAGCGCTGTGCATTCTGTTTTGGCATCAAACCATCTTGATCAGGATTAGCCAATGCTAAGCAATATTTTAAATCGTATTCTAATCGTTCACGCAAAGTGTTGAACTGTGTCCCATCAACGGCCACCATGCTCATCCGCATATCAGCGTTGTCTACCTCACCAGGTATATTGTCAATGACGCCAATTAAGTAGTTGAAAGCGTCAGCAATCGATTCCGTATAGGTTTTTCCGTCTAAATGCTTTTCACTGACCTGAATGTTAGTTGCTAAATTCACATTTTGAATTAATTTGTCGAGAATCTCAGCGTTCACATTAACACCACGTAGCGCGTCATTCAGCGAGTCGTTTAGCATGGTCCTTGTATCTGAACTGATTGAATCTGGCAGTGTGATACCTGCCTTTACTTTTTGCGTGCTGATGTTGCTCACCTCCTCTAAGAATCAGTTTTTGCATTGATCAATTTTTTAATGTAATCAATATTGTTCTCAATATAATCTTCCACAGCATCATCAAAATCGGTGACGTTTTTGGCATCTGTTTCTGGATGCATCACGTCGCCGTCTTTATTAGTGATTTGAAATGAAATACTCATAGGCCAGTGCCTCCTCCAGGGATATAAGAAATACCACCAAGCGAAGTTTCACCAGTGGTATCGTCTGTGTTGTATAAAATTTGTGCTAAGTCTAATTCATCCGTTGCAATGGTAGCTTTGTTCAACGCATTGCCAGAATCACGGATCAGTGAAGACTCAATATCTGTGATGGTGGTCTTGGTATTGTTCAAAGTGACTGCACTAGGCTGACTTGAATCCATCGGGTAGGTTGTTAGCTCAACCACTTGAACCTTAGTTTGAATACCAGATATCATCTTAGCGTCCAGTGACCAGATATCACCTGGATGAATATCAAATTTACCCCGATAACTTAGACTGATACTGATGGTTGGATCAGGATGAGCCTTGGCCTTACCTGCTGCCATTAGTTTGTTTGTGTCAGTTTCATTTTTAACACTCACGTCACTGCCAGGATGTTCACCCCAAGCCGCTATTGATTCTTCATCACGATACGTCACACCGACAAAGTTGTTCGGGTCAGACTGCAGCTTAGCTAATTCAGTCGCAATCTTATTACTAGCTGTTTGACGCAATGCAGTTACTTTCTTGGTTTGCTCATCCTTAACGGGCTTAGTCTTGGCATCATACGATTTTCTCAAATCGTCCTTGTCATCTTTACTCTTAAGCTTTTGACGGGCTTTCCGATAATCCTTATCCATATCCGAGAGCTTGTCAGAATAAGGCTTCTTTGTTGATTTAAGGTCTTTATCCAGTTGGTCATTCACGGACTTTTTGTACTTAGCATAATCTTTATCATACAAAGTTTTACCAGTTACTTTAACAACGTTAGTGATACCAGTTGGATCAATCTCTAAATCAAGATCACTCGTATCATGGCCCACTCGAAAAGTTAAACCGGTTTCGTTGCCCCAGGCTTCAGCAGAATACACATTAATCTGACGCCCATCTGGAACAATTACCGCCGTTTTCCAGGTGTCGGTGATTTTTGATAAACCGTCCTTACCTGAGCCAGAGCCTAACGTTGAAAACTTTTCAGCAGTAAAGTCACCATGAACCGCATAGGTATAACCTAAAGTATTTCCATCAAAATAATGTGCCAGAATATCTTGTGGCTTATAGGTTCCGGCCACTAACTTAGTAGATGTATGCACGTCGCTACACTCCAAGCCAATGTTGGTAGCCGTTACTTGATACTGATTGCTACCATCAGTGGTCTGCGGTTCAGCGGTAGTGATTGTCCACTCCTGACCTAAAGCAATCACCCTGGCATTGGCTTTTAAGAGCGAATATGCAAAGGACTGATCGTCATCGGCTGTAAATGTTAATTCATAAGTTTCATTTTTTGCCCAGCTGACCGAAACTGTTGAACGTTCTACCGACTTTAAATTAGCTCGGTACTGGTTGTGAACGTCACTGATAGCAAACGGTTTAAATTGAGTATCAGACATAGAGAAATGGGAAACTAAATTTAATCGATGTCAGCGTGCAACCAGACACGTGAAATTGATTGACTCCTCTAGCTAAACTAATAACACCTAAATCAGTATTTTGCCCGCAAAATTCGCCATTCAGTTTTGCATCAACACCATCAAGGACTAATGTATCATCAGCCTTCATTGTTTTGGTATAAGCGAATTCAGTACCCGTTGTATTGTTCCTAATCATGGGGGATCCAATTGCTTTAATGGTGATCACTAAATCATGCATTTGTTCAAATGGCTGAATAGGAATACTTGAGGGGTTGTAAACATTAAATTGCGGGTTAGTAAATTCATAACGATGCAGAGCTTTATCGAACGGCAAGTTCATGCCGAATTGGTAATTTTCCTTTGACCAAAGTAAAGGATCGTCTGAACGGTAATAGCTATACCGAAAACCGGATGGAATTTCCAGAGGAATCGTTAAATTTCGGTCATCATTGTAATCACCAATCGTATCAAAATCAAATGTTTGCATAACACAATCAGCCACAATACCAGGTCTTAGCGACTCCCGCACTTGAATAAGTCGCCGGTCAAACAGCTGATCAAATAGTTCTTGCTGTTTAATTTTAAACTCATTATCAGTTTCCGATTCAAGATAAAATTTAGCGTTCATGGTGAGTGGTCCAAGTGCGACATCACCGTATTGAACTTCACCATCATGCGTCGGAAACGTTTGATAGTTGGTCGCCGGTGTCGGCGATGGACGGCTAAGACCTAAATATACTAGCCCAGGAATATTGGACATGGCAAATTCAGGCATGCCCTCATGTTTGACTAAAAGGTCATCAGCTTCCAAGTAAATTCCTTCCTTCTCTATTAAAATGCAGTACGAACTCGGTTCCTAACTTTCTTGCCTTGAGCTTGACCGATCTTAGAAACCAGTTTCTCAAAAGCATTCGGATCATCAGAAGATGTAGTGAGCGCACCTAAGATTTGTCTTAGCAATCCATTTTGTGCCTGTGTTTCTTTCAATACTGCCGTTTGGACAGTTAGCAAGTCACTTAATGAACCATTATCAGAATCATCAAAAACGCTTGATTTACGTTTTGATTTTTTTGGTGAGTCAGTTTTTCCAAATTCTTTCATAGTAGCGTCTAGCTCTTGATATGCTAGACTGCGTTTGCTTTGATCCCAAGGAACAACCATTTCTTTCTTGTTATCTTCAGCAATCCGAATTAACTGTTCATTGGAAACCAAGCCACCGTTCTTGAAACCTTTCAAAGCAGCGGCAATTCGGCTCGCTCCCGCAACATGTTGGGCATTAAAACCACCGCGCTCCCACTCGCTACTAAAAGCATTAGCCAATGATGCGATTGAACCATGGCCTGAAACAATTTTTCTAAAAATAGCAGAGTCAGAGCCTTCACCACGCAAAGCAAATTCCAGTTGCATTGATGGATCTTTCCAGCTCTTGCCATGTTTGCGAGCATAGCTTTCCAAGTTAGTGAAACGACCATTCAGCCATTGGCCTAAGCCAGAAGCACCAATACCGTTTCGAATACCTGGATTCAAACCAGATTCAAACTCCCAGTTTCCCAAAATGGCGGAAATCCCATTTCGGGTAGCAGCTGGATAGAGCTTTTTAAGGGCAGATGCCAATGATTTAGCACGGCTGACAATACTTCCAGAAAGATTAAAGCTGCCAATGCTCCCGCCATCATCCTCTAGTGGTGCCAAATGCTTCTTGATCCACTTCATCATGCCGCCAGTCTCTTTACCGACCAGCTTTTGCATACCAGAAGTGATTTTCGGCTTTTTCTTCTTGCTAGACTTGCTGGAACCATCTGAACCACCATGCATCTTAAGCAAATTTTCCCAACCGCGTGTGGTTGCACCATTATTATGGAAAGGATAATTGCGACTAACACCGATATGCACATGAGTTCCAGTACGCTGGCCAATGACATCACCAGTTTTAACATCATCGCCAACTTTGACCTTGGCATCAGACGGACGCCCAAATTCCTGATAGATGACATATTGACCATCTGATCCTTTAGTGATGATTGATGTTCCAACGGCTGACCAACCCGCACTAGGCGGGCCACCAACTCGAATAACTTTCCCGCCATGGACGGCATGAATAATACGTCCACCAGAAAAGTCATTCCCATCATGATCTGACTCACCACCAGCAACTGGTCCACGATAGCCAAAGCCTGAGGTGAGTGTCCAACCTGAGCCTGGTGAGTGTGCCCACTTACCGCCAGCAGCACTACCATCGCCACTGCCTAAAGCATCACTAGCCATACTCCAAACCGTAGACCACCACTTCTGACCTTGGTTCTTGGTGGCTTTAGTAAATGTCTTAGAAATGCCATCTAGCACATCTCCACTGACATCTGGCTTGTTATCCATTAACACGTTAAATGACTGAGTGGGCTTAGAATTGAAGCCCTGTAAAGCACCAATTAATTTCTTTAGACCGCCACCTAGTTTGCTGTACAGCTTTTTCATTTCTTTTGACATGCCATTGTCAAACATGCTTAAGAAACCTGTACCACTAGCAAAATGTTCACTAATTAAAGCAGCAGATTCACGGGCATTAAAGACTTCTGTTCCTGCTGGTACAAGACCAGTCCAGTTGCGCTCAGTTGGACTAAACATTTGTCCGTTTGGTAACATGGCAATCTCACGATTGTTAGTTTCAGGGCTGTCATTGCCATCATTAAGCATTGCCCACGTTGGGTGAGTGATTGGACGACGTGCACTGCTAAATGCCCCAGTACCAGTTGCAAACTTAATCGGCGAAATGGTTGTGGTGTTGCCACCGAATTTAGAAATAACACCATTGATACCCTTAATACCGCGATTAATCGTATCAATGATTTTGCCAATTCCCTTGTTAACTGTAGAACGAATATCCTTAAGCTTTGAACTGCTAATGCCGTTCAAGCCATTCCAGAATGAACGCCAGCCTTTAGTCATTTTGCCTTCAGAGCTACTTAAATCACCACGAATATCACCTAGCCGATCAGTGATTTTACGATCAGCTGACTTAAGCCCTGAACTGGCAGTTTTACCTAACCCATTCCAGGCTGATTTCCAGCTTCGCTTAATTGTAGTGATGAATTTAGAAATCGTCTTTTGGGCTGAATGAGTAGCTGCACCAATGCTTTTAATCGAAGAATTAAATTTCTTGACTGACTTTAAATCTTTGGTAGCATCGTTAACCTTTGTAACCATTGACTTAATGGCTTTACCAATGTTGTATTTCTTTAAATCCTGGTGAAGCGTTTTGATATGCTTATCGAGAGAATGGAACGGATCCTTTTTCCCACTAAGTGACTTCATGGATTTCTTCAGCGAATCAAATGAGCCACTCATAGTCTTGATAGGCTTGGCAATACTCTTCCAGGTACCGATATCTTTACTTAAGGACTTCGTAACAGCTCTCATGTTCTGCGTGATTTTGCTGTTCTTGATATCGTTGGAAATATCTTTGATGTAATTACCAACTTTAGAATCTTTCAGCGTTCTTTGAAGCTTAGGCAAGTCGTGGTTTAGTTCAGCAAAGGCATCATTATGGCTCATGGATTTACTGAATGAAGCCAGGACTTTAAAAGCATCACCCATTTTTTTGATAGGTGATGCTAGTTTATCCCAGCTCTTAATTGAGCTATTGAGACGGCTATTCATTTTGTTTAATTCTTTTGTGGGATCATTCTTACGAATTGAAGTTTTAAGACCTCGAAGTGTACTAGTATACAGCTTGATAGCCGCAGTCATTGACCTAACATTGGCGATATCACGTTTCGACACGTGAGTCGTAGCCACCTTTTTAATCGCATCTCGAGTTGTCTCTTTCTTAGCAGGCTGCTTCTTACGTTTAGGTTCCTTTTCTATTTTTCGGCTTCCAGTTAAAGAATCCCAGATGTTTCCTATATCGGATTTTATGCCTTTGCTCCAAGTGCTGACATTTTTCCTCATATCTTTTAAGAGGCCATGCCAATTCTTTTTAGACAAATCTCTAATACCGTCCCAAGAAGTAGATGCTGCGAGCTGCATTGTTCGGCCGTAAAGCTGGCCTCTTTCCTTCCAAAGCTTGCGTCCACCTTCTGCAATTCGGATAGCAAAGCCAATCACATGATGATGTTTTTCTACACCAGCAATATAATTGTTTAATTGGTGAGCGCCTTCGTGGTAATCAAAGCCTACTTTGGCAACAAACCCACGGGGCTTATAACCTTTAGCCCAGGCATTCCAACCGTGTTCAAACTTTCTAGTCGCACCACCAACAGCACCACCGACAACGGAACCAATAGCACTGCCAATTGCTGCACCAGGCGGTCCAGCAATTGCACCACCAATCCCGGCACCTATCAGACCACCAGCACCAGCACCAACCTTTTTGTACTGTGTCTTTTTCTTCTTCGAAGTGAGTCCTTTAACGATATCGTACGCCGAAAGAGCAATACCTAAACCGGCTAATAACCGGCCACCTATTGATTTTCCAAGTGGTAATGCTTTAGTAGCTAGGCGTTTACCAAAGGAACCGGTTACTTTAGAAGTAGCAGCGGTTCCAGCCACATCTTCACCAACCGTAGTTGCTGTTTTAGCAGCCGCTCCTTTATCGCCGAGGCTTGATACTGCATCAACTGCCTTGAAAGCCATTAATGCGTCTCTAGCTCGCCGAATATACATAATGAAATCTAGAATCTTTTTGGTAGCAAAAATACCAGCAAGTACAACACCAAAAGTCTTAACTTGCTGAGTGTGTTTACCAAGATATTCGATTGAATCAACTAAGAGCTTGGCTACATCACCAACACCTCTGGCAATCGCTCTTAAACCAGCTCGACCCGCCTTTGAATTAAAAGCTTTAGCCATGCCAACAGATGCTTTCGACAATATTGGTAATAGCTGCTTACCAATCATGATCATGGCAGCATCACTAGCGGCTTTAAACTGACCCATTTCAGCTTTAACTGATGTTTGGTTTTTCTTTGCTAGTTTAGCAACATAACCAGATCCGTCAGCTGAATCCTTTACCTTTTGATTTAGCTTGCCCATCTGATCAACGTTGTTAGCAAGAATTGTGGCCGCTTGCTGACCAGTTGCTCCAAAAATGGTACTAAATAACTGTCCTTTTTTAAACTTAGACATGTTCTTAGTATGTTCATTTAGAAGGCCCATGATATCAGTTAAGGACTTCATTTTTCCTGATTTAGTGACAAAATCACTAGTAGAAAGACCGATACTGCTCAACGCTTTTTGAGCTGCACTAGTTGGCTTTTGAATTGATTGAATAACTTTCCGTAAACCAGTACCAGCCTTTTGAGCTTCTAAACCGTTGTTAGAGAGAATACCAATTGCACTAGAAATTTCAGAAAGCCTTAATCCACTATTGTGAGCACTAGAACCAACATACTCCATTGCAACACCCATCGAATTAAAATCGGTGGCAGTTAAATCAGCTGAATACGCTAATTCGTTAACAACTTTTTTGGAATTTTTAATCATCCCAGAAGTTGAATTACTTTTCATACCAAATGCTTCAATGGTTGCCGTGGTATTATGCACAACGTCATTAAAGTCATCACCAGATGCTTTTGAGGCTTGCAACATCGACTTCATTGCACCCAAAGCCTGAGTTGATGAATAACCACGCTTGATCAGTTCTTGATATCCACCCGCAATCTTTTCTTGCGAAACTCCATATTGAACTGAATACTTGGAGCCTTCCTTCTGCATACGGTTAACGTTTCTTTGTGATTCAGCAGCTTTTTCACCACTGGTAATCAGTAAGTTGTATGTCTTCTTGTATTCATTTTGCAAATTAGCAGCTTTTTTAATACCAGAAGTTGCCGCAGCACCTATAGCTGCAAATCCAACTCCGCTGGAAATTGCTATCCCTTTGGCAGCTTTTCCAATAGTGGAAGAACCAAATGATTTTTTAATCGACTCGCTACTTCTTTTAGCTTCACGGTCAACACCGGTAAAACTAGCTTTAATCTTACTCAAAAAAGGATGATTAAGTTGATCCAAACTATCTTTAAACTTAATGACATCTCTCCGGGCGCTATTCATGCTGGCGGCAGACTCGTTAGTACGGATTTTCTGCTTATTTAAAGCATCCGTAGACCGATTAACTTTAGCCGATAGGTCACTTAAAGTTGCTGATTCCTTTTTAAAGGCATCGGAGTTTTCACCACTCGTATTGCGTAAGGTTCGCAACTTAGCGACTTGTTTATCATAAGCCGAGGTTGCCGATTCTAATTCATGCTGTAACCGTTGCTGTTCTGATGACTGTTTTTCAACCTGTTTGCTTAAATTTACATACCCAGATTGAGCTGCTCTGAACTTCTCGCGGTTCGCATCCAAAGTACGTCCCTCAGACTCTAATCGTTTAACATAGCTCTGTGAGACTGCCATTGTCTGCTTATAACCATTTTGCAGGTCAGCTAAGCCGCTAGTGTAATACTTTGACGCCGATTTAGCCCGTTCCAGTTGTGCTGAATAATTGGAAATCTGCCGGTTAGCTGATTGAATTTGATTTTCTAGCTTCATGTACTGTCTTTGTCCAGAAGCAGTACTGGTATCAAGGCCTTTTTGACGTGCAATTAATTCATTGATTTTATCACGCTGTAAGGTCATTGACTTACTTAAACCATCGACCTTAGCTTGAGCAGCATCCGAATACCTGCCAACACTTTTTAATTGGGCTTCCTGGCTCTTCCACGCATTAACAGATGACCTGACAGCACTACTTAAAGCTTTGTAGCTTTTTACAGCACCAATTGTATCAATGGTGACCCGTGTTGCCATTTCATCTTGAACTCTTGCCATATATTTTCACCTCCTGTATTGCTGTGATTGGATGTTTAGCATCTTTTTAAAGGCAATTGCTGGATCAACTGGGCGCTCGTCAGCTGGCTTGGCTCGCAGAATTTTCATCATGTCGTAGTAGCCTTGTTTATCAACGTCTTCCGGCAATGCCCCAGTTTGGATCATTAACTGCTGTTTTAAATACAGCAGATCCTCACGTTTGTTTTTTAATTCGTAGACACTTTTTCTGGCTTTGTAGCGTCGCTTTTTGGGTCAGTTTCGGCCTCTTCTTTCTCCGATTGAACGGACTTGTCATAATCGGCATCCGAAATACCCTCTAAGCGCGCATTGATATAACCGATAAATTCACCAAACTCTTGCATGTCGATACTGTCTTCCATGGTTTCCACTTGCTTATCCGTGAATTTCAAAGTGTTCTTAACGAATTCTTCCATAGCCTTAGTGGCCTTACGGGTCTTCTTAAGCACTTCCAAATCTGACATATTATCAAAATCGGTTGCATCCATCTCTAGCATTTGAATTTGTAGATCTTGCAATCGGTTCATCATGCCGACAGACGCCGGAACGTTGGTAACTTTATTAATTCCAATCCGCTTAGCACTAATCTTGATTTTTTCCATCATCCACACTCCTTTATTGGGTATGTAAAAAAAGAGCCTGCAAAGACTCTTTAATTAGTTATTTCATTGTGGCTGTTGCAATATTTGACCATTCGGAACCGGTGAATTGACCGGCATTGAGATATTGAGCTTGATCCTCAGTCGTTGTGCCAACGCCTGTGTCCTTAAATGATTGAACATAGAAGTTGATCTCATCACCAGTGCTGTGATCAGGCACCTTATTAGCTGGCAAAGTATAACTGGTATTAGTGGTGTACTCCATAAAGGTCGCGGCACCATCTTTTTGTCCAGGATTCCCATAATGCAGTACGTATGACTTAGCCCCAGTAACGGCACTCCAAGTAACCGTGATACTACCATCGGCATTAGCGGTTGCTTTCACGCCGGTTGGGGCTGCTATTTTGACTGAGTCGTTGAGCCGGTCCCAGTTGCAGGTGTACTGCCAGTGCCGGTTGGATTAGAGCCAGCGTTGCTTGGGTTGGCATTTTCACTCAATGAGGTATTGGCATCGCCACCAACATTAGTAAGGTTCAAAGTACCACTAAAGCCGCCAAAGACTTCTTTTAACATAGCGGCTTCATCAAATGTTGAGCCGTCGTAGTTTGCATACATCTTATATGGCTGTTGCTTACCCTTGGAATCCTTAAAGATGTTGTTATCAAGCGGAGTTAAAGCTTGATACGTCAAAGTGGTGTTAGCATCAACTTCGGCGTTGTTATCAGTACCATGGCTGTGGCCTGGTTCGATCAGTTCACCATTGGCAAACCCTTCGAAGTAGTCATTGCCATCAAACCCAGTGGTGTGAATCAGCATAGCAACGTGTGGTTTAGTGCCAGAACGTAGAGTCCAGCCGCCTTTGCCATCGCTGTCATATCCCTTTAATTTTTGCAAAATCTCATAAGGCATATCCAGCATGGTGATAGCAACTTGTGGCTGTGGCAGACCATGTGAGACCCGCTTAACCTTATCGTTGGCATATTGAACGGTACCTGCTTCTTCAAGACCAGTAACGTTAGCTTCAGTAGCACCTTCGCCGTCACCGTCAATTACAACAACACCATCGTCACCTAAGCCAGCTAATGTATCTGAAATCAGCTTCCCTGTATCATCAGTTAAGCCAAAAGTGACGTTTTGAATACCATGAAAACTCGTACTTCCGTTAGACATTTATTTGTCCTCCTTTAAAGTTATGCTGCGGTCAAAATAAAAGACCTTGGATACTTGATCAGTATCAGGGTCTATTAAGTGGTTCTTAGATTGAATTAAAGCCCATCTATGAGCTTTAAATAACTTAACTAAAGGTTGAAAGTTAAATAATACAGAAAAGCCCCGGCACGCCGGGGCTTT
>NZ_BCMI01000004.1 GCF_002217985.1 Secundilactobacillus pentosiphilus | reverse complement strand
GATATTAGTCGATTTTCATCGATTAATATCAGAACTAATCTTAGATTGTTTTTTTTGTAACGCGTTAAAAATTCCTTTCCCTAAACGACGACGGCATGCTAAATTAGTTATTGAACACGTTTTAAATGATTTTAACTAATTCTGTAAAGTGGTGAATGATATGCTATTAGGAAGTATCGAAGCAGGCGGCACTAAATTCGTCTGCGCAGTTGGCGATGAAACCTATCACGTCAAGCAACAGATTCAATACCCAACAACAACCCCCGAAGAGACGCTCCAAAAAGCAATCGATTTCTTTAAGCAATTTTCAGATTTACAGGCAATTTCGATTGCCTCATTTGGGCCGATTGAAATTCGCAGAGACGCAGAGATGTACGGCTACATCACCGACACACCCAAAGCAGGCTGGTCGCAGACCAATTTCTTAGGCCTACTAAAAGCCGCCTTTGATCTCCCAATCTACTGGACCACCGATGTCAATGGGTCAGCTTACGGTGAATACGTTCTCGCGGCGCAAACTGGCCATCGGCTTAACGCACTTACCTATTACACTATTGGCACTGGTGTTGGTGCCGGAACGGTACTAGGCGGCACTTTTGTCGGGACTTTAGGTCATCCAGAAGTCGGTCACGTCCGGTTGAAGCGACACCCCGACGACTTAGCTTTTAAGGGCATTTGCCCCTACCACGGCGACTGTTTAGAGGGCTTAGTTGCGGGGCCAACTTTTGAGGCCAGAACTGGTCAAAAAGGCCAAGACATCCCTTTGACTGATCATGTATGGGATATCATGACCTATTACGTCGCCCAAGCAGCTTTGCAGACAACACTGCATATTCGGCCACAAAGAATCGTCTTTGGTGGCGGTGTGGTCAGTGAAGGGTTTCTTAAAAAGGTCCGTCACGAATTTGCCGCACTAATGAACGACTATCAAGACGTTGGCCAACTAACCGATTATATGACTATGCCCTTGGCTAAAAACAACGGTTCTGCAACCATTGGTAACTTTGCCTTAGCCTATCGGGAAGTCAAAAATAAACATCAAAACTAAAATGGAGCGACACATAATGAAAAGTTTAGAAAAGCCCGTGCCGCAAACTCAGATTCTATCTTTTAAGACCAAAATAAGACCTGTTCCGGCAAATGCTGTCGGAACAGGTCTTATTTTTGGCTTAAATTCTGGAATCACCGCGTTTTTTCAGAAACTATTTAATATAAGTCGTCTTAAAGTTGTAGTTAGCTCCAGCTGAGTTGTAAACCACGTTCTTCACATTCTGGTTAAAGAGCCATGGTGCTGAAGATTGATACAGTGGTGTAATCCCCTGATCTTTCAGCAGGATATTTTGAGCCTTGACCAAATCGTCCCAACGTTGCTCTGGCTTGTTCGCATCCGTTGTTGAGGAAGCTTTGATCAACTGATCATACGTACTGTTAGACCAATCAGAAATATTGCTTGGGTTGTTCTTGGTGTAAATGTTCAAGAACGTGATCGGGTCTGAGAAGTCCGCAAACCAGCTAGCAAACGTCACTTGATAGTTGCGTGAAGCCTGTCGAGCCAATTCGGTTCGGAACGGAATATTTGAAACGGAAACCTTTAATCCCGGCAGATTCTTTTCAAACGCATTTTGCAGGTATTCGGTAACCTTCTTGCCAGCATCCGTATCGGAACCTAGAATAGTGAACTTAGGGTTAGTAATCCCCGTTTCTTTAAGCCCCTGCTGCCATAACTTTTTCGCTTGGGCTGGATTGTACTTCATGGAAGCCGGTGCGGTAGTATCTTCAGTAAAGTCTTTGCCAGTCTTAGGGTTGGTAGCTAATCCCTTGGAAACAAAGCTGTTATCAACAATTGAACCATCGCCAAGGACCTTCTTTGTGATCTGCTGACGATCGATTGCCATGGACATGGCTTCACGAATCTTCAGGTTCTTGAATAACTTCATGTGCTGGTTCAAAGCAAGATAGTAGCTGCTGGATTGCGGCCGGGCAATTAAGTCCTTGTTATGCTTAAGGTTTTTAGCCTGGTTCCCTGTCAGCGGGGCACCAATCAGCTTCTTAGAATTATACTGATTTAAAGCCGTCTGGTTATCCTTAACGACCTGATACTTAATGGCACTCATCTTAACGGCTTTCTTATCCCAATAAGTGTTGTTCTTAGTCAGCGTCCAGGTCGTACCAGTCCCGTTCCAATGAGTCAGCTTATACGGACCGTTGTAGACCATTCGATCACTTCTAGTGCCGTAACCCTTGCCATACTGATCAACGGCCTTTTGGTTTTGCGGATAGAATACTGGGAACCCGAGTAACAGCTTGAAGTAAGGAATCTGATAATCCAGATCAATGGTTAGCTGATACTTGCCAGTAGCCTTAATCCCCAATGTATCCGGTGCCTTTTTACCCTTGGAAATTGCATCCGCATTCTTGATACCGCTAAACAAGTATGAGTACTGGGAAGCCGTCTTCGGGTTAACGGTTCGTTGCCAAGAGTAAACGAAATCCTTAGCGGTCACAGTATCACCGTTACTCCACTTAGTATTGTGACGCAGATCGATCACGTAATGACGGCCATTATTCGTCTGTGTCATCTTAGTAGCCAATGCCGTTTCAGGTTTACTATTATTGCCCAAACGGTATAGCCCTTCATTGGTATTATTCAACATGTCAAACGTGCCTAAAGCAGTGGATTTAGACAAATCAACTGTTGATAATTCACTGTCGGTAGGCATTGTAAACGTCTGCTTTTTGCTCGAACCGCTATTCGAGCCGCACGCACTGAGTATTAACGCTAAACCTGCGAGGCTGGCGGTAACTGCCCATTTTGGATTGAACTTCATATTCTTTTCCTCCTAGACAACGCATCTAATTCACAACAACGATTACTCATATTCTATCATATTTATGAACAAATACACATCTTTATTTAATCTTTATTTAATATTTATGCTTGCCATTTTCATTATCGAATAGTGACAAAGTACAGTATTCAGCCATTGCTTGTCTATCATGGTGGTTTTCTGATATGCTTTACAAAAAAGAAAGGTTGCAATTAAATGAGAAAACTAGACGTGCCACTGATCGCCCAACGGCCTGAATTACCGACTGGCTGTGAAATTACCGCGGTAACAATGCTCCTGCAATATACCGGCGCCCAGGTTGATAAAGTCCAATTAGCTAGGGAAATGCCCTATGATGATTCGGATTGTAATCAGGGATTTGTCGGTAATCCGTTCACGGAGAATGGTAACAGCATCTATCCGCCAGCTCTCATCGATTTAATTGCTAAGTACGCGGGCCACGCAACTCATTTAACGGGGGCTGACCTGCCTACCTTAAAAGCGCAAATTGATCAAAATCGACCGGTCGTAGTCTGGGTCGGTGAGTTCGACGGCTTTCACACCCATGCGCTGGTCATGATCGGCTATGACGATCATGCTGTCATCGTTAACGACTGCTGGACTAACCAAGTCGAAATGATCCCTAACCAGCAGTTCGCTGAAATCCGTGCGCATCTGCATAACCGCGCCATTACCGTGTGAACTACTCGTCACTAAAGTAACGAGCTTCTAGAAACACCGCTGACTTACACAACATTCATGGAATGCTGCACAGAGGTTACAGCTATTAACTAAGGGCTGTTCCAGCCCAGTTGGTCGTTTGGCTATGCTGTCGCTTTTAGAATATTGGTGGCGGCATTGATATCGCGATCATGATTACTGCCACAGTTAGGGCAGGTCCACTGGCGGATATCCAAGGTGTGTTTACCATCATCATAGCCACAAGTTGCACAGAGTTGGGATGTTTTTCGTGGATTAACAGTGACCAGCTGTTTTCCATACCAGGTGCACTTATATTCCAGCATTATACGAAGCTTTCGCCAGGATTGGTTGGCGATTGCCCGGGCGAGTTGGTGATTTTTTAAAAGGTTCTTGGTTTTCAAATCTTCAATTTTAATCACATCATACTGTTCAACCAGTTTTTTGGTGATGCTGTGCAGATAGTTATCCTGTTGATTGGCAATCTTTTCGCTGTATTTAGCGACCATGCGTTTAGCTTTCAAGTAGTTTTTAAAGTCGCTTAGTTCCCGGGGTTCCGGTACCTTATTATGTTTGTCCCAGGCAATCTCTTTTTCGGCTTGACGCCTGCGACGAGCTAAGCGTTTCTCCCAGTAATGCTTCTTTTTGCTGAGCCGTTTATCAAACCGAATTGTGGGATACTTGATGCTATCGGAAGTGATCATTAAATCGGCAACGCCCATGTCAATGCCAACAGCTTGGGAAGTTTTGGGTAATTCTTCAATGTCGGTATCCACCAGCACGTTGGCGTAGAATTTGCCCGTAGCTGACAATCGGATCGTCACTCTTTTGATTTTTCCGACCGGAAGCCTACCTGATCGACAAGACACACTCCCTAACTTCGGTAATTTAATGTGGTGACGGTCAACGACTTTAATATTGTGATTGACTGCTTTGCACTGATAGCTCTGTTTGGGGTACTTACGCGACTTAAACTTAGGAAAGCCATGCTGCTTTTGGAAGAACTGCTTAAAAGCTTCAATTAAGTCGTGATTAGTGACTTGTAAACTAGTACTTTCAGCGTCCTTCAACCAGGGATATTCAGTCTTTAGCGCCGGCAGCAAGTTATTCAAGGCGAAAGCATTTAAAAACTTGGCTTCAGAATTGTTCCGGTGACGCATGATTAACATGTTGAGCATTTGATTCCACACAAACCGATTACAGCCAAAATTTAGTTTAATTTTCAGCTGCTGGTCCTGATTAGGATACAGCCGTAATTTAATCCCTTGGTAGGTCATTTATTCTCCCCTCCTTATACCTAATATTTTATCATAGGTCCGAGAATGAATGGCTAGAATCCAGAAATAGAGGCATTTGGAGGCAATTGTATGATTAAACACACACGGACAAATGTGTCTGCTTTTAATTTTCACTTAATGTGGGTCACTCGGTTAAAATTGCCAATATGGAAGTGCTGCCAGATCATATTCAAATGGTGATTAGCTTTCTGCCTGAGCTGGCGCCTTCTTCAATTGTGAAAGCCTTCAAAGGTGGTTCAGCTAAACAGTGGTTCATTCAATTTCCCGAAACTAAACAATTACTTTGGAATGGCTATCTCTGGTCTCCCATTTTCTTTATGAGTACGCTTAGTCATGTTTCTAAAGAAGTTGTGAGCCAATATATTGCTTCACAGTTAGATCAATACAATGGTACCGTCCAAGGCGCTGATTCATCTCGGCATTAAAATACCGAGTTTTCTCAACTGACAGCACTTTATAAATAAAAGAACCATTGAGACTACCCCACCTGGCAGTCATCAATGGTTCTTTATTCACACTTTTAACGTTGTCCGATCACTATCATCGGCTAAGTAGGCGCGGCCAGTATTTTTAACAATCACGTAGCTTGTCAAATGCTGGTTCAGCCGTTGTTTAAACAAATCGAGCACCTCATCAAATGGCATCTCAGTTTTGTCCTGATGATATAACACCTGCACAAAACCATCGTATTCGTCTTCAACGAGTTCGCTGACGCTCCGGACGTTTAAATAACTCGGCGGATTATTGCCCTGTTTATGATAATCCTTCGTGCCGGCTACTTCCTTATCTAAAACAGCTTGGGGGATGCCCATTGCTTCAATGATGTCACCAGATGAAGGTAGACCGAATTTTTCGATAATCTCCTCGGGTTCCATGTTAGGTTGAGGCATCTATAAGTCACTTCCAAATTTTTTATTTAAATTCTTGGGGAACCTTACTATTAATGGGGGGTTAAGATGGGTCAGCTAAGCAATCCGAATTGCCAAACGAGTATGCTGCACACCAAACACGCTACGTTGACAGAAACGATTCATGACTGTTTTAAGAAAAACCGCAACGATCTCTGCTAACTGGCCGGCGTCACGTCCACTATTGACCGGCTGGTGATATTGAATGGTCAAAATAGCACGGTGGTGTTGATGATCAGCACGCACAGCAGCTAGTCGGGCCGTCCCCTTCTCATTTCCCGTAGCGTATGGGACATCGGTATGCCACTCATCCGTCCACGGACTCTGCGAAAGCAGTAACTCATGAATTGCCATCTCCAACTGCCGCCCCGTAATCAGGTGACGTTGGTTATGACGATCAAGCCAGTCAATATATACTGGCAGCTGAAAGACAAGCGTTGTACCGATACAGCTCACCCACCTTCTACAAACTCACTAATGCAAGAAGTATACTACGAAGAACTAAAATTGCTATAAGAGATTGCCCATCTTTAATTTAAATTAAAGACTTTTACTAAATTCATTTTTACCCAATGAAACCTTCAATAACGAAACCATCTTTTTGCTAGCCAAGCCAAAAACAGCCTAACCACTTCTCATAGTCAGACTGCCATTTTTCACTTTCAACAACTCAATTATTTTCGCGCCGATATGCCAAAAGCTGTTGACTGATGCCCTTAGTCTGATCATAAACCTGCGCGTAAATTTGGTGCAGCTGATCATACTTTTTGGCATTGTCAGGGTTTGGCAGGTAGGTCTTGCCGAAGTGAACGAACTTCTCAGCACACTCCTGGAAGTTCTTAAACCAGCCCAAACCAACAGCGGCAATCATCGCAGCACCCATGCCTGGCCCTTGCTCGTTCGTTAGGCTGACAACCTTCTTATTAAAGATATCAGCTTGGATTTGAAGCCATAGCGGACTCTTAGCACCGCCGCCGATAGCAACAACGGTATCAAACTGCTTATCGTTTTCGTCGTAGATGTTCATAATGTCTTTAAATGAGAAAATAATGCCTTCCAAAACCGCCCGAACAAAGTCGGTCTTCTTGTGGGTCCCATCAACGCCGGTAAAGCTGCCACGAATGTCAGCATCCGCATGAGGTGCCCGTTCGCCGACGATATACGGCGTGTAAAGCAACCCATTAGCACCAACGGTTGATTCAGCTGCACTAGCAACCATATCATCAAAGGAATCGTCGCTAGCAAAGGTCCGCTTGAACCAGTTCAGTGAATACCCAGCTGCCAGGGTCACACCCATGGAGTAATAGGAATCCGGAATGGCATGATCTTCAAATTGAAGCACACCGTGATAATCAACGGTTGGGTCTTCCTCGTACTTCAGTACAACACCAGATGTCCCAATGCTCGAAAGGACCATGTTAGGTGATAAGATCCCGGCACCAACGGCACCAGCAGCGTTATCTGCCGCACCGCCAAAGACTTTCGTGTGGGTATCAAGCCCTGAGAAGACGGCGTAACTGCTAGAAACCGTTCCTGCTGAATCGATTGACCTCATCAGAGGCGGGCACATGGACATAGGAATATCAAAGGCGTCACAAATTGCCTGGCTCCACTGACCGTCTTTAACGTCCAGAAGGACCGTTCCTGTGGCATCTGAGTAATCCATGCCCAGCTTACCGGTCATCCGATACCGCACGTAGTCTTTTGGCAGCAAGAAGGTTTTAGCCTGCGACCAGATGTCTGGCTCATTTTCCTTGACCCAAAGCATCTTCGGCAACGTAAAGCCTTCAAGCGGCTTATTTTTAGTAATATCAACGAATTTCGAACCCAGTTTAGCCTCAATTTCGCGACACTGTTTCGATGTCCGGGTATCGTTCCAGAGAATGGCTGGCCGCAGAACTTGGTTATTGGCATCGAGTAAGACTAACCCGTGCATTTGACCAGAAAAACTGATCCCAGAGATTTCAGCTGGTTTAATATGATCGTCTAAAATCAACCGGACAATGGCTACCGTTGTGCCGGATACCCAATCTTCTGGGTTCTGCTCACTATAACCGGGATGCGATTGAATCAGTGGGTAATCAAAACTCTGCTGAGCAACGATCTCACCATCACGGTTCATCGCAGACACTTTAACGGCGCTGGTCCCCAGATCGACCCCTAATACGTATTCATTCATAGTTTCGCTCCTTTGTTTTCATTATACCAATGAAAAAAGCAGTCAGCAGACAATCGGTCCACTGGCTGCTTCTTTTAAATCACATTATTTGCCTAAAACATTAACAATGTAATGGTTGATGGTATCTTTGATTTGTTCCAAGTGATCTGAAGAAGTTGCGGCACGTAATTCTGCTTGGGTCTTGTCCAGTGAGTAATCTTCAAGGGTCTTGAAGGTTGCCTTGCCACTTTCGATGTCGGCACCAATGCCAGAATTGTATGAACTGTAACGTTCCTTGACGATGTTTTCAAGAACGCCGTCTTCCTTCATCTTCATTGCGACACGCAGGCCGGCAGCAAAACTATCCATACCAACAACGTGGCCGTAGAATAGATCGTTTGCTTCGAATGATGAACGACGAGGCTTAGCATCGAAGTTCAAGCCACCGCGAGGGCCGATACCGCCGTTTTCAACAACTTCGTACATTGCAGCAGTTGTCTCGTAAAGGTTTGAAGGATATTCATCAATATCCCAGCCGATCAACTTGTCGCCTTGGTTAGCATCCAATGAACCCAGTAAACCAGCTTCACGGGCAACACGAATTTCGTGTTGGTAAGTGTGACCAGCCAAGTTAGCGTGGTTGCCTTCCAAGTTCAGCTTGAAGTCTTTGTCCAAACCGTATTCCTTCATGAATGCGATGGTGGTTGCGGCATCAAAGTCGTATTGGTGAGTCGTTGGTTCCTTTGGCTTTGGTTCGAGCAGCATTTGTGCATCGAAGCCAATCTCGTTAGCGTAATCCTTAGCCATGTGGAACATCTTAGCAGCGTGTTCTTGTTCGAGCTTCATGTTCGTGTTCCAAAGTGATTCGTAACCTTCACGGCCACCCCAGAAGACGTAGTTTTCAGAACCGACACGCTTACCAATTTCCAAACTGTGCTTCAACTGAGCAGCTGAATAAGCAAAGATGTCAGCGTATGGTGAAGTCCCAGCACCGGCAACGAAACGAGGGTTAGTGAACAGGTTCGACGTGTTCCATAATACCTTCATGCCAGTGGTCTTTTGATAGTCAACGATGCGGTCAACCACTTTATCTAAGTTCTTGTTGGTTTCACGTAACGTGTCGCCTTCAGGAGCTAAGTCACGGTCGTGGAAGCAAAGGAAGTCATTGCCTAATTTGTTGTAAAATTCAAACGCGTAATCAACCTTAGCTAATGCGTTGTCCATTGGATCAGTGTATTTGTCGTATGGACGCATTGCTGTTCCATCACCGAATGGGTCTACCAAACGTTGATCAAATGTGTGCCAGTATGCAACGGCGAACCGTAACCAGTCACGCATCTTTTTACCGCCAATAACTTCGTCTGGGTTGTAATAGTGAAATTCAGCACCAGAACCTAAATTAGAGTTACCAACATATTTAATCTTATCCATGTCCCATAATTGTTCAGCCATGAAGAAGCCTCCTAAATTTTTTTAAATTCAAACTAGAAATCAATTTAGATTAGTTTGTTCAAACAACCAACTCACAAGTCCTAGTATAGCGCTTACATTCAAAAATACAACCCCCCGCCCCATTAATTATTGTGAATTGCCTTACAAAGTTATCAATGACAGGCTTTAAAGCAAAGAAAAAACTTTAACCGCAAAGGATAAAATGCTTCCTACACCAAATTCATCCCATTAATTTCGGCCAGACAAAAAAAGACTTGCTTCCCAAAATCAGGAAACCAGTCGTTTATTGTCATTTATCTTCGGTAATCCAGCCAAGCGGCCCCGACTTACTGAATGGGCGCCTTCGCACTGAAATTCAGTTTGGCGTCTTCCATTCCTAAAACTTCTCGGGTCACTAACGAGCAACCCCCTAATAAGGTTGCGTAATGAGAGTTAGGTGTCTGCTTGATCGGCACCAGAATGGATGGCGCCATTTTGGCATAGAACCTCGCAATTCGCGGTTCTAGTTCTGGCAGTGCCTCCAACAGCGGACAGCTTAAGAAGACAACATCCGGGTCAAAATTATTCGCGGCGTTGTAAATGATTCCCGCGACACTCTTCACGAAACCGCTCAAAGTTGACCTAGTCACCTTATCGCCCTCATTAAAGAGACGGACAACGTCTTCTCTGGTCATGTCAGTCGCATTTTTTTCATACTGAATTTGATTAATGATGGCGTCTTCGGAACAATAGTCTTCGACTTTTCCGGGAGTACCAGTCCAGTTACCGTCAATCGGAACTGACCGGCCAATTTCACCGGCCTCACCATGGGCACCGCGATGCAGCTTTTGATCAATGATCAAGCCAGCACCAATCCCACGGTGAATACTGATCGTTACCATGTTTGCCAACTGATCATTAGCTTCATTAAAGTCGCGTTCATAAACTGCCGAAACGTTAGCTTCGTTTTCCAGCAATACGGGCACCTGATATTTTTGGGTGTAATAGTCGGCTAAATCAACGTGGTCCATCGCCAAAAATGGCGAATAAGTCACCTTGTTTTGATCAACGGTCCCATGAATCGCAAAGCTGATGCCTAACAGTCCGTGACTTGTGTTATCCTTCGCAGATACGTTTTTCAGTTCAGCATTTATTAAGGGTAAGATCTGTTCAATTTTAAGCCCCATCACGTTTATCTGCCGGTATGATAAAACGTCGCCAGATAAGTTGTTTTGCATGACGTGCAAGTGACGGTAACCAAAATCAAAGTTCATGGTGTAGCCGTACTGCCGGTTGATCGCGAGTAAAACGGGTTTGCGGCCGCCAACGTTTGAAGCGTCGCCTTCACCCAGTTCTTCCACGTATCCCTGTTCTTTTAAATCCCGATATAGAGCGGAGACCGTAGACTTGTTAAGTGCTAAATTTCGTGAAATTTCAATTCGCGAAATTGGCTGATGATTAAAGACCTCAGCCAAGACTGACTGAATATTCTGTTGATGTAACTGCATTCTGTTACGGATCGCACTCGACAATTAATGTCCCTCCTTTGGCTCTAAACCCATTCTATTGTACACTATTGTTAATTGGGTCAACAAGATTCATCAATAAATTTTCTCAAGTAACTAAAAACCTTTACGCCCATGAAACACAATGAAACCCAATAAATCTTAATCTATTTAATAAAGGAGTCCCAAATGAAAATCACAGAATTTGGCGTTGAAAGCTGGCTTAATCAGTGGGAAAAAACCGCCAAATATGATATCTCTCAAAGTACGATTGATTCAATGACCATGACTGAACTGCTAACAATGACGGGCGACGATGCAAGCCTTCTTTACAACCAGTTGTCACACACCAAATTGAACTACGGCTGGATCGAAGGTTCTCCCGAATTTAAAACCGAAGTCAGCCACCTTTATGACCACGTGCAGCCTAACCAGATCCTGCAAACAAACGGTGCTACCGGTGCTAATTACCTGGCGCTTTATTCACTGATTGAACCAGGTGATCACGTTATCAGTGAATACCCTTCCTATCAGCAGCTATACGACATTCCACGATCGCTGGGAGCTGAAGTAGACCTTTGGCATATCCATGAAGCGGACAACTGGTACCCGGACATTGAAGAACTCAAACAGCTCATCCGGCCAAACACCAAAATGATTTGTTTGAACAACGCTAACAACCCAACGGGCACCTTACTAAACCGGACGTTCTTACAGCAGGTCGTTGATCTCGCAAAAACGGTTGGGGCGTATATCTTAATTGACGAAGTTTACCAGCCGTTAAACGAAACCGATCATTTCACGTCCATCGTTGACCTCTACGACCGTGGTATCGCAACTAACTCCTTATCAAAGACTTATTCGTTTCCCGGTATCCGCATTGGGTGGACCGCAGCTAACGCTGAGATGTCGGATTTATTTAGAAAATACCGCGACTACACCATGATCTGCGGCGGCGTTTGGAACGATATTCTAGCCGTTTACATTTTAAGGCATAAAGATCAAGTACTGGCGCGTAACCGCAAACTGGTACTCAACAACCTGGCAATTTTTAAAAATTGGGTGGCTTCTGAGCCCCGTGTCAGCGTAGTATTACCTCAGGCTGTTTCCACATCTTGTATCAAATTAGACATCCCCGAATCAACTGAAGCGTTCTGCTTGCGACTGTTAAAAGAAACCGGCGTTTTATTGGTCCCAGGTGAGCGTTTTGACTTGCCAGGACACGCTAGACTGGGGTATTGTACTGATGAAGCCACTTTAAAAAAGGGACTCAGTAAGTTGTCAGCTTTTCTACGTCAATTTGATTAAACACTCGGAGGCAATGAAATGGCAGCAAACGAAGCGTTACTCATTATTGATTATACGAACGATTTTGTCCATGATGACGGTGCCCTCACCTGCGGTAAACCCGGACAGGTCTTGGAACCGGCAATCATTAAACTTGCAAACCAGTTCGAAGCCGATGGCAGCTGGGTGATTTTGCCCACTGACGTCCACAAGCCAAACGATCCGTTCCATCCCGAAACCAAGCTGTTTCCACCGCATAATGTCCGTGGTACGTGGGGACGCGAGTTTTACGGCCAGCTTAAGCCCTGGTTTGAAGCCCATCGAAATGACGAAAAAGTCTACATGTATGACAAAACCCGCTACAGTGCATTTGCAGGCACTGATTTAGACATCCGTCTGCGTGAACGCCACGTTGATACCGTTCATCTAGTAGGCGTCTGCACCGATATTTGCGTCCTTCATACCGCGGTGGATGCCTATAACTTAAACTATCATATCGTTGTCCATAAGGACGGTGTCGCCGCATTGACCCCTGCTGGTCAAGACTGGGCGCTAGGCCATTTCGAACACGTCCTTGGCGCAAAAATTGAGTAGAAAAGAGTTTTTGTATGGAACCATACTTTAATAAAGTTACCCAGGCCGGCTATGACAAAATTGCCGCTGAAATCGAAGCCGCTAAAAAGGAACGGCCCGGCCGAATCAAGGCCCTTTCAGATGCGCGGGCGCTGGGTGATTTATCCGAAAATGCCGAATACAGTGCCGCCAAACGTGACCTGCGCCATCTAGAAAGCCGCTTACGCTATTTAAAAAAACAGCTACGCTATGCGCAGGTGTACGAACCCGCTGATAACACGGTGATTGAAATCGGCAAAAGCGTGACCCTGCAATTCCAAGATGACCAATCTGAAGAAACCTTTGAATTAGTCGGCAATCCGGAGGCTGATATTGAACACAATAAGATTTCACTCTCGTCGCCGATCGGGCAGGCACTGCTGAACCACACTGTAGACGACATTGTCACGATCAGTTCACCGAATGGCAGTTATCAGGTAAAAATTCTGTCCGTTCGAAAGACGTAGGTTTTTACGCAAAGCCTGGCATATACCAGAATTGAAATAAAAAAGCTTGCTCCGGCGTACTTTGCCGGGGTATTTTTTAGGTTAAGTGGTTTCCTAGCTGTAAAGCATTGCCAATTATATAAATTCATTTTATTAAATATATTAATAAAACGTTCTTTTGCCTATTATTAAAGCGCTTACAGTGTTAGGATAAGGTTGATGTGAAACATATCACTAACCGAAAGAAGGACTTTAATTTGGAAGCTATTGTTATTAATGAATTTGGTTCAGCAGATGAATTTTACGAAACGGAACTTGATCAACCACAAGTTACCGACGATACCGTGTTGGTTGCCGTTAATGCTTTCAGTATTAACCCGATGGACGTGGCGGCACGCCTGGGTATGCTGCCGTCACAATTTTCAAGCAATTGGAAATTCCCATTAGTTTTAGGCTGGGATTTTGCCGGTACGGTCGCTAAGATCGGTAAAAACGTTACCGATTACCAAGTCGGGGATCGCGTCTTTGGCAGTCTTCCTAATGATCATGCAGATAATAACGGCTCTTACGGCAGTTACGTCGTCGCTGCACCCGAAACCATGGCCAAAATTCCTGCTGGTCTATCCTTTGATCAAGCCGCTGCTTTACCAATCGCTGGCGGCACCGCCTATCAAGCCATTGTTGAAAATCTGAAGGTTAAAGCAAATGACACCGTCTTAATTCAGGGCGGTGCCGGCGGTGTTGGTTTATTTGCGGTTCAAATTGCCAAAGCTCAAGGTGCTAAAGTCATTGCTTCTGCCAGTCCATCGCATCATGAGTTACTGAAACAACTGGGTGCAGATCAAGTCATCGACTATCACCAGCACGCAGTCGCTAAGTCGATTAAAAACGTTGACGCCGTATTTGATACTGCTGGTGATATTGAAGATGGTCTAGCAGCGTTAAAAGCGGGTGGCAAGCTCGTCACAGTTGGCGGTCAGCCCACTTCAGAACAACTGAATTCAACGGATAAAAACGTCGCTTTTCAATTTACCCACGCTACGACACCGATTTACGATAGCCTCGCCAAATTAGCTATTGCGGGTCAGCTTCAAATAAAGCTGCGAACCTTGCCCCGGTCAGCCGACAACGTCATCGACGCTCATAAAACCGTTGAAGGCCACCACATGACTGGCAAATTTGTGATTCACGTGAAGAACTAAACCTAGGTACATGATCAGGTGTCAAAATAATAGCTAAATAAAGACGGGCACCAGCTCTTCTAACAAGAGCACTGGTACCCGCCTTTTTTATTTTAAATGAAGTTAATGCTTGGTTTAACGGTATACAAGGCCACCATCGACCATGATTGCTTGACCAGTAATGTAGTCAGCTTTTTCACTAGCTAAGAAGGATACTAAGTTAGCAACGTCAGCTGGCGTTTCGCCACGGCCTAAAGCAATGCCGTCAAGGTAAGCTTTGATCGATTCACCAGGGGCAACGTTGTGTAACTCACCCATTTCAGCATCAATCTGATCCCACATTGGTGTCAATACGATACCTGGGCAGTAGGCGTTAACGGTGATCTTGTCTTGAGCCAATTCTTTAGCAGCAGCCTGAGTAATCCCACGAATGGCAAATTTCGTTGCTGAGTAAGCACCCAACAGTTCAAAGCCTTCGTGGCCGGCAATTGATGACGCATTGATGATCTTACCAGGGGTACCCTGCTTCTTAAATTGAGCGGCAGCGGCTTGAATACCAAAGAAGGTCCCTTTAACGTTAATGTCCAAAAGACGGTCTAAATCTTCTTCTTCAGTGTTGCAAACTTGCGCAACATGGGCGATGCCAGCATTGTTGACGAAAACGTCCAGTTGGCCAAGTTCTGAGACAGTTTTTGCAACGGCATCAATAACTTGCTTCTTGTACTGAACATCTGCTTCGATCGCAATGGCTTTGCCACCGTCAGCGTTGATGTTGTCAGCTACCTTTTGAACCTTATCCAAATGACGGCCAGCAAGTGATACTGCGAACCCGTCCTTTGCAAGTTGTAAGGCGATACCTTCGCCGATACCTTGACCGGCACCCGTAATTAAAGCGACTTTTTGATTTGCCATGATTAACTTCAGCTCCTATCTGTTATGTGTTTCACAATTTAAGAGTTTACCCGGATAATTGCTTTATGTCAATCTTTTTAGTAGATTTTAAGTTTAAATTCTGGTGGATATTAATCACGCATGTGATATGTTGAATAATATGTTAGCCCTTTCATTGGCGTATTAGCAGTCAAAATAAAGCAGCAGTCTGATTACTTTTTGTAACCAAACTGCTGCTTTATTTTTGTTTATTCGAGCATTACCAAACAGAGACTGCTTTCGCACCTACGCTGCCTTCGGTGCCACCCTTTTTTCCACCCAACCTAAGACTAAGTCAAGCAAAATGGCCATCAGCGCCGTCGGTAAAGCACCTGCTAAGATAATGGCCGTCCCATTCGTTGCGTTGGTCCCACGAATGATGATGTCCCCTAAACCACCGGCGCCCACGAAGGTACCGATAGCGGTAATCCCAATCGCTAGGACCAGTGCGTTTCTCAAACCAGCCATAATCATCGACAGCGACAACGGAATTTCAACCAGCCGTAAAAGCTGTATCCGCGTCATACCCATGCCAGTTCCAGCGTCTAATAACGTGGGATCCACGTTTCGCATGCCGGCATCCGTATTTTTAATGATTGGCAGCAATGAGTACAAAAACACCGTCACAATGACAGTATTCACTCCCAAGCCCAGACCAATCATGATGATCGACAGCATCGCCAAAGACGGTACGGTCTGAATGACGTTCGCAATTCCAATAACAGTCCCATTCAAGCGCGTATGGTGAGCAATGAAAATACCGATCGGGATACCAACGATTGCTGCTAAGATCACGCCATATGCCGAAATCAAGAAGTGACGGGTAAACTGCGCTAGAACATATTGGCCGTTATGACTGTAATAGTAAATCAGCTGTTCCCAAAGATTCAGTTGCGTCATTTAGTTGCCACTCCCTTCAAAGTAATGGTGTTGCTCCAGATACTGCTTAGCAACTACTTCTGGCTCCATCAAGTCGTTATCAACTTTATAGTTAAGCTTCTGCATGGTCTTCAAACTAATTTTGCCGCTTAACTTACCAATAACCGGTTTCAACTCGGGGTGTGCCTTAAGGATCTGATTAGTTGCAACCGCACTTGCAGTATACGGCGGGAAGAAGTGTTTATCATCCCGCAGCATCTTCAAGTGATAACTGCCTACACGGCCATCCGTCGAATACCCTAAAATGGCATCCATCTTATCGGCAGCAACCGCATCATAGACCAACCCAATCTGCATGGGGTGAACCGCACCAAACTTGTAACCATACGTTTTCTGGAAGCCATCGTAGCCATCGCCCTTCCGGTTTAGCCAGATTTGATCGATACCAACGTTCATCTTGCCGGCAACTGGTTTAAGGTCGCTGACATTATTCAGGTGATAGCGTTTAGCGGTTTTTTGAGTCACCATCCAAACATACGTATCCGCGAAACCGTATGATTTAAAGTACGTCATATGGTATTGGTTTTTAAAATGCGTCTCAACTGTCCGAGTTGCTCTTTTTGGATTACGGTCAACGGGTTTCCCCATAATCGTGGTTAAGTCAGACCCAACGTAGCGAATAGCAGAAATATCAGCCTGATGATTTTTCAGTGCGTTAAACGAGACGTTTGCCGAACCTAGATTATTAATAATCGTCGTATGCAATTTCGTATCATGCTGAATCATATCTTGTAACATATAAGACATGATCTGCTGTTCAGTAGTATTTTGCGACGCAATTCGAATCGTATCGCTGCCAGTCCCAGCCAATCCTGGGAAGCCGCAGCCGGCTAGGCCAATGGTACAAAGTAAGGAGAAGCCCAGCATGATTAGCCATCTTTTGATGTTTTTCATGGTTTCCCCTCCTATTCTTCTGATGTCCGCGGTGTTAGCACCGTTTCAACTTTACCTAAGAGCCAGTCAACGACCAGTGCCAAAATAATCACTGGGATTGAACCACCAAGAATCAAATCAGTCCGATAAAGGTTCAAGCCATTAAAAATAAAGTCACCAAGACCGCCAGCACCAATGTATGAGGCTAACGCTGCCCAAGCAATGACATAGGTTGCCGAAAGCCGAATCCCGGACATAATCACCGGTGCAGCTAACGGCACCTCAACTTTAATGATCGATTGCCAGGGCGTCATCCCCATGCCTTTCGCAGCATCCTTCAACGAGGGATCTACATCACTCATGCCAATATAAGTGTTCCGTAAAATTGGCAGTAAGGAGTAAATGAACAGCGCAATGATCGCTGGTTTAACCCCAATACCAAAGATGGGGATCATGAAAGCCAGCAGTGCAAGCGCCGGAATTGTCTGCAGCATACTAGCAATCGAGATCACAATGTTTGCCGTTCTTTTCGTCCGTGTGAGCGCAATACCTAAGGGTACCGCAAAAACGACCCCTAAGCCGAGTGAAATTCCCGAGATGTAAACATGCTGCCAGGTTTTCCCTAACAGGGATAAACCGTAAACGGCTAAGAAATGCATCATTTGGCATCACCACCTTGATCAGTGGTTGCTGTCGCAGCTTTGGTGTCCTCGCTATCACTCTTTTTGTCGTCTTCACCCCAAAGCGCATCGTACACAATATCAACTAATGCTGCCCGGGTCACGATACCAACTAGTTTTTTATCTTTATCAACAACGGGAATGTTCTTAAAACCACGCTTTAAAATCCGTTCAACCGTATCACGAACTAATGAATCGGATTTAACGTAGAACACATCGTTGTGCATCACGTCGCCAACACTGGTGGCCGTCTTAAAGTTATAATCGATATCTTCAATATCTAAATAACCCTTTAACGTACCGCCGTCATCCGTTACCAGCAGTGAATCAACCCGTCGATCATGCATGGACTTCAAAGCTTCTTTCAACAGTCTATCTGGTGTAATCGAAGCGACGTTAGTTAACATGACTTGGCCAACGGTTGTAATACTTGGACGAGCTTGAATCAGACGGTCCTTGCCAATCAGGTTTTCAACGAATTCATTGGCAGGATGCTGCAAAATTTCGTCTGGGGAAGCCACCTGCATAATTTTACCGCCATCCATCACAACGATTTTAGTGGCTAGGTTTAAAGCTTCATCCATATCATGGGTCACAAAAATGATCGTTTTACCCAAACGCTCCTGCAGGTCTTTAATCAAATCCTGCAATGACTCACGGGTAATTGGATCCAAAGCACCATAGGGTTCGTCCATTAAAATAATGTCTTGGTCAGCTGCCAATGCCCGGACAACACCAATTCGCTGTTGCTGCCCGCCAGAGAGTTCAGAAGGATAACGATCCAAGAACTCCTCTGGTAAATCGACCAGTTTGATCATTTCCTTGGCCCGTTCATCCATTTTATCCTGCGGCCACTTAAGTAAGCGTGGCACGAGGGTAATATTTTGGCGGATCGTCATGTGCGGCATCAGCCCAATATTTTGAATCACGTACCCAATTTTGCGACGCAGCTTAACGGGATCCATCTGACCAATATCTTGGCCGTTGATTTTGATCGTACCAGATGTTTGTTGCAGCATTCGGTTGATCATCCGCATGGTAGTTGTTTTACCAGATCCAGAAGTCCCAATGAAGCAGACAAACTCGCCTTTTTCAACTTCCAGGTTAAAATCCTCCACGGCAACTTTACCACCCGGGTACGTCTTGTTGAGATGTTCCATTGATAAAAACATCGGCTTTATCCCTTCCTCTCTGTATTAATCTCGAATAATTATCTTAAAGGTATTTGGCTTAATTGTATCACTTATGGATTATGACATAAATTTTATGCGCCCTATTCCCTTTAAAAATCAACAGTCCATGGTTAAAAGAACCGCCTTTTTTAAATTAAAGTAAGCGCTTTTATTGCTTTTTAATTAACAGCAGGTATAATTAGATTGTACACAATTTAAATCAGGAAATGAGGTAATTTCAATGGCAAAAAAGCTTTATACCACAACGATGACTAACAAGGGCGGACGTGCAGGTGAAGTATGGTCTAACGACCGCAAATGGGATTTTAAGATTGGTACTCCTGGTGTAGATAAGGATTCAACTAACCCTGAACAATTATTTGCTGCTGGTTTTGCCTCGTGTTTTAATGGTGCTTTAGAGATTGCTTTACAGCAAGCAGGTGTCTCTGGCACGCCAACCGTACGGGCAAAAGTCTCCCTATTTCAAGAGGGCGATGAACCTAACTTCCACATCGGCGTTGATCTATTTGGTCACATTGACGGTTTGGACGAAGCAGAAACTCAAAAGTACATGGCAGTTGCGGAGACCATCTGTCCGTACGCAAAGGCTACCCGCGGTAATATTGATGTGACAATAAACGTTGAATAAGAATGAATCATGAGATTAAACGAACGGGAGGCTTGCCACTTGGCTAAAACACAGCTTAGGCTTAACTTTCGTTCACTCCTTTAATGTAGCCTTAGCCCGCTCCATAACTCAGATTCCGGCCATTTAACACCAAGAGGCGTCCTCCCGATCAAGCCCATCGGAAGGACGCTTCTTGGTGTTAAATTCTGGAGTCTACCGAGTTATGTCACGACTTTTCTTGGTGTCAAATTAGATTAAATTTAAAATGTTTTATTTTAATGACTATCAACTTTATTGTATTTAGTAAAATAATTTTACTTATATAAATACCTTACATATAAACTTATCTTTAATTACATAAACCTATTTTATGTAATTAAAGTGATTTTGTGTGTTCCTCTGAGTTAAACGCACTCAAAATTCCGCCATGAAAGGGCTTGCATTTTAAATCACAGGTGGTTATACTCACTTATGGTTAGTTGCTTCTATAAACCAACTTATTCAAAAACCAACTCACACTGGATTATTTGAATTAGTTGTTTCGTCACTTACGTTTTTTTGTAAGCGGTTACTGCAATTATTATTTCGTTTAATGTAACCCATACTTTTTTGATAGGAGGATCTGTCTATGTCAAACGCAGCTACTAAGCATCACATGCCCATAAGCGTCATCTACTTCTTTGGCGCCTTGGGTGGTTTGCTTTTCGGCTATGATACCGGTGTTATTTCCGGTGCCATGCTGTTTATTGGTCACGAACTAAATATCGCTAACGGTTCATTCCAATATGGGTTTTTGACCGCATCTACTTCAATTGGTGCCGTTTTTGGGGCCTTCTTTATTGGACCGTTATCAGATAGGTTTGGGCGACGTCACTTACTGATTACCGCCGCAATCATCTTCTTCTTTGCTGCTTTAGGATCAGCTTTCTCGCCTGAATACATCGCGTTAGTTTCGTTCCGGTTCTGCTTAGGGATCGCCGTTGGTGCCGCATCATCATTAATTCCTACTTACTTGGCCGAACTTGCACCCGCCGAGAGACGTGGTACTGTCGGGTCTTTGTTCCAATTAATGGTTATGACCGGTATCTTCTTTGCCTACGTCTTTAACGAATGGTTCTCACCACAGGGTGGATTGAACCTTTCTGAAAGTATCAGTTGGCGCTGGATGTTAGGATTAGCAGCCGTACCTGCTGCCATTCTCTGGATCGGTTCCATCTACTTACCTGAATCACCACGATTCCTTGTCAGAAAAAAGGATGAAGCGGGTGCACTTAAAGTTTTGCGTCAGTTTAACCCTGATGAAAACGTCGTTCAAAAAGAATTGAGTGACATTAAGGTTCAAGCTTCTATTCCTTCCGGTGGTTGGAAAGAACTATTCGGCCCAGTCGCTCGTCCCGTTTTAGTTATGGCGGTTGGCTTAGCTATTTTGCAACAAGTTATGGGTTGCAATACCGTTTTGTATTACGCGCCAACCATCTTTATCTCAGCTGGATTCAGTACCCACTTTGCATTACAATCACATATTGTTATCGGTATTTTCAACGTGATTGTGACCGCCGTTGCTGTAAGTATCATGGATAAAGTTAACCGTAAAACGATGCTGATCGGTGGTGCTATTGGGATGGCTGCTTCACTGTTCGCCATGTCAACTGCTATGTTACTGTTACACGCTGGTAACGGGAACCTAGGTTCATGGGTCTGCGTTATCGCATTGACTCTTTACATTGCCTTCTTCTCAGCAACTTGGGGCCCTGTAATGTGGCTGATGATTGGTGAAGCCTTCCCACTGAACATCCGTGGGTTAGGTAACTCATTCGGTGCCGCAGTGAACTGGTTCGCTAACTTCTGTGTTTCCGAAACCTTTACTGTTTTACTGGTTGCCTTCGAACCAAAGGGTGTTGCAAACCCTGAAGGACAAGGTATTGCCCGTCTGTTTATTGTTTATGGCCTGTTCTGTGCGTTTGCTATCTGGTTCGTACACAAGAAGGCAATTGAAACCCGTCACCGTACACTTGAAGACATTGAGTCTGGTCTTCGTGAACGCGCTGCTGCAAAGGGTTATGATCCAGAAACTGGTCAACCAAAGTAATCAGTTTTTGAACACTGTTTGAATTTCCATATTATACAATCACCTTTAAGAGGTTCTAAGCTGTAACAAGCGGCTTAGAACCTCTTTTTACTGTCGAATAAGCCCTAAAACCTACTATTTAAATAAGTAAAAGCTACGAAGATCGATAGTTTTGTCATATAACTTAATCTCCTGGTAATTGTCAGTTAACACAAATGAAACATTTCCCGTGTATTGTGTTCAATAGTGATAAACGAATAAGGGGATTTTTAAAAATTATGTCAAAAGCGAATATAAAAATGAAACTTGCAGCATTCTTACTGATTTTCGGGTTCGCCTTTGGAATGGGAACCGATGTTACATCCAGTATCAATCCACAAACACAGACAACGACAGCACAAGCTTCCAGTCGAGTTTCTGCTAGTCAAGCAAAGAAGATTGCCAAAATTAACGCTGGTTTATCTAAAAACCAAAAAGCAGCTAAGAACTGGATTGCACGTCATGAATCTGGCTACAGTTATACTGCCCGTAACGGAAACTGTTACGGTCGTTACCAATTATTAAGAGCTTATCTTCACGGCAATTACAGCCCAGTTAACCAGGAAAAAGCTGCTAACAGATACGTCAGTGGCCGTTATGGTACTTGGACACACGCTAAGCATTTCTGGCAAGCTCACCACTGGTATTAATCATCAAGTTACACAAAAAGGACTCAGGCACTTCATTCCAAGTGTCTGAGTCCTTTTTGTGTAATCCTATTTTTTTAGTTTATCGACTTTCTTCGACAAGCGTGAAACTTCTCGCGTTAACTGTCTGACTTGTTTCATTAAAGCTTCGTTTTGCTCTTTTTGCTCTTGCTGTGCATCTTCTTGCCCCGTCCGGTCAGTAAAGAAGCCGGTAATCGTGCTGGTCAGTAAGCCAATAAACCCGACACCGCCGATCATCAGCACCGTAGCAATCAATTTTCCCCAGGCTGTCCGCGGCGAATCATCACCATACCCAACGGTCGTCGCCGTGGTGATTGCCCACCACAAGGATTCAGATAGCGTTTGACGTTCAACAATGGAAAAAAACAGCGCACTTAAACAAATGATGACCACACTAATGGTAAACAAGTAAATGAAGCCGGTATCGTACAGAAACCGGTGAAGATCGCGGGTCCACTTTCCGGAGATTCCTAGCCTCCAGAAAACGTGGTGGGTACGAACCATTCGAAAGATCCTGGCCAGCCGAAAAAGTGAAAAGGCCGGGTGCATCGGCAAAATCCCCAATAAGTCAAAGGCGTTATTGATCAAAAACCACTTTCGGTTCTTCGTAAAGACCAGTCTGACAACGTAATCAATGGCAAAGAAAATCAGTAATCCCTGAAAAACGGGTTGGCCGGCAATCCCCACTTTGGCATTTAACATCATCAGAGTCGCTAAGACGCTGGATAAGACGGCTAAAATGGCAATGATAATATGGTAAACGATCAGCCATTTCTCTAGCTGCTGTTTTGGAACCTTGTGCATTATTTCTTCGTCTCCCCCGAACCATAAATCGTTTTCAAGGCGCCAATATCACCAGCTGATAAATTGGTATTGCCCTGGTCTATCGGATACATCACTGAATTACGGTAACGGCTATGATCTAATCCCAGTGCGTGGCCTAGTTCATGAATCGCCACTGATTTTCTAATGGCAGCTGCGGGATAATACACGTTTAAGCCAGCTCGCGCGTGGTTGGCCGTATAAGCATTCCAACCAGTCTGCTGGATGATTTGCGGTCCGCCATGGCCTGACTCGATCATGGTCGTGTTCCCTTCACTCGGCATTCGTTTAGAGTAGACAAAAAAGGTAATCGAATTCTGACGGCCAGTCCCGCTGCCTGGTAACAGTTTGACGATACCGGTTTGGTTATAAGTACTGATTGCATTTTCAAACACGATTTTAGCACCTGCTGAAACGTCTGTATCAAAATGGTAGTAGTACGTTCGTGCTAGCTGACGGTTTTGAACGATTGCTTCGATTGGTGTATCTTGTGAAGAAATCTCCCGCTTCTGTGTCTGTTGCGTCGTCGTTTTAAAATTCGGGTCAATTTGTTCAATGAGTCTTGTCAGCTGACTGCTAAAATTAATGGGCGCCGGTTTTGAATCCACTGCCATCGGGATGAATGCAACAGCTAATCCCAGTGTTACCCACGTTAACCAGCCTTGATATCGCACAACAGACACCTCCTTACAAATTTATTGTTTAGCAATAGACTACTGATTCCAGCCGAAAAGGTCAACTAATCTCACTGAATTACACCAAATTTTAAGTGTTTTGAGACCACGATTACTTTTGCTTCAAAATGTACGTCACAATGCCGCTGCATTTGTGCTTAGCGTAGAAAACGTCACTTTTCCTCACTAACGCGCACTAAGATGGTTTACGTTAAGTAGTAATCTGTTTAACTGAAAATATCTTTAAGCACCCGGGTCTGTCCTGACCTAGGTGCTTTTTATTGCCGCTTCTAGCAATTTAACGGCCAGCCTCAAAATTTGCGGAAAAATTTACTCAATGGCGCTATCTTTTCTAACCTTATGGTACTATAATGTCTTCAATTATTAACGCTTACGTCTACAGGGGGGCAATTCCATTGAAGAAAAACATTTGGCAAAAAACGGTAACGGCAGTTTTAGGGGCAACGCTAATTGGCGGCGTCTTTGTTGAAATTCCTAACGCAGTGACCACCACGCAGGCACAGGCTGCCTCACAGGTGCCATATTCAACTTACGCCAGCGATCTAAGCGGACTGAAGGCTGCGCTAGGAAAAGCTAGTCCATCGGTACAGGGAACAATGGCTTCACAATTAAAAATTGACCCTAAGATGGCTTACACCAATAGTGGTATCGGTTCTTTTGGAACATATTTAGAAGCCCTAGGACAAGACATGCATGAGCGCGGCATTGGCAACGATGATAAAGCCGGTTATCAAGCCGACTTAAACGCCTTGGTAGCCTCATATAACGTCTTTAAATCACGGTTATCAAGTGGCAGCCAAAGTCAGTTTGATTCTTTAAAGACCAGTATCCAGAGCCAAATCGACTCATTAGACCCGAATGTTTGGGGCGCTGTTGATGATCTTAGCGCGTCATTGCAGGGGTACGCCTTCGCCTTAGCCAACTCCCTGGTCGCGGATTATGGTCAAAACTACCACGGTGTGGCAGCTAAACCAAGTACTACTACCAAGAAGAGTTACATTTCCAAACTATCTGTGAAGAAGACTTCGTCCAAGAAATACGTCAAAACAACGGGCAGTGTCAAACTGTATAAATCCGCCAACTATGCCCGGATCCACACTTATAAGGGCAACGCCTACGCTAAGTTAAACAGTAAACACAACTTCAGCAAGACCGTTTACGCGCCCAAGGCCAAAACGGTGAAGGTAACGGTCGGGCATTACAGCCACGGTCACTTCACGTCAGTGACAAGTACTAAGACCGTGCACATTAAGTAATTTTATTAAAATAATTTTCTTCAAGCACTTAGGTCAACGCGGCCTAAGTGCTTTTTTGGATCGCGCACATCAAAAAAGAGCTGATATCAAATCGCTATCAGCTCGAACGTGATCCTTATTTTTTACCTAAATGGTTCACCGTACACTTCGCTAAATGATCATCTAAAATACCCAGTGCCTCCAGCCAAGACTGAACGATCGTCGGCCCCACAAACTTAAAGCCGGCTTTCTTCAGCGCTTTACTGACTTGCTGTGACAACGCCGTTTGAGCGGGAACCTCCGAGGCGGTCTGGTAGCGATTAACCACCGGCCGGCCATCAACGAACGCCCACAGATAAGCGTTCATCGTCTTACCCGCTGCATGCCACTTCACTAGTTGCTGGGCGTTATGGATCGTGTCTTTAATCTTCAGCCGATTACGGATAATGCCGGCATCGTGCATGAGCCGGTCCACATCAGCGTTATCAAACAAAGCAACTTGGTCAACCTTAAAATCAGCAAACGCGGCTTTAAAGCTCTGCCGCTTGTTTAAAATGGTCTGCCAGCTCAACCCGGCCTGCATCATTTCTAACGTCATCAGTTCAAAGGTTTCCCGCTCATCCTTCGTCGGCACGCCCCATTCATAATCATGGTAGTGTGTCATCACTTCATCGGCGTTCTCCGCCCAGTCGCAGCGTGTCATCCGTTTACCTCCAGTTATTCAAGCCTTATTTTGCGTTGCAATTAAGTGGGTCAAATATTGATGACTTGCCCGCATTTCACGGCTGTCATTTTGATCAACTAAATCGATTTCGTAAATATTGGTCGCCTTGGGATTAACGACCTGCATGACGCGTTGCCAATCGATCCTACCCTTTCCTAGCTGCAAACTGTCATGGTGCTGTCCCATGGAATCCACAAAGTGGTAGTGGACCGTTTGCGGCGCCAACCGGGCAATACTTTGGACTAACTTGTCGTTATCGCCATGCAGCACGATAAACCCGTGACTAATGTCATAACATAACCGATAACCGTGTTCAATCACCGTATTTTCAAGGCCGGTATCCCCATAGTCAAAGGCCGGTGACGTGGAGTTTTCAAACATCACGTGCTCACCGCCGATCTTTTGGAAATAATCCAGCCGCGCAAAAATCATTTTTCGGGCGGACTTCAAGTCCCCAAAAGCGTCAATGACCGGCTTTTCTTCTGAATACCCGCCATGAATAAGAACTTGAATATTCAGTTTGATGGCTAACCCGATCAGTGCCTCCGAGCTGCTCATCATAAACTGATAGCCTGCCGGATCCTTTAACGCTGATACCGCCACGTCATTATGATGGTGATCATAAGCCATTGGATGGTGAATGACGATGTGCCTGATTCCTGCCGACTGAACGTACTTGACCATTTCTTCCAAATGAGCCAAGCCGGCTGGTGTCACATCATGCGCATCCGTATAAAATTCAAACACTGATGGGTGGTACTGCAGCCGCTCATCGATTTGCTTTCGTGATGTACTGGCTTTTAAGCCTAAAGTTGGCATCATTTAATCTCACCCCATCTCAATATTATTATAGTCCTTATTCACTTGGAGACAAAAAGCAGATTTGCCAGTTTAAACTGGTAAATCTGCTTTTATCTGCTGACTATAGCGCCAGAAACTATCGGTCCGATCTGCGTTTCTTAACGCCTAACAGTCCCAATAAACTCATGAGTGCTACACCCAGCACGACCAACCATGATGCCTGTTGGTCACTTGTTTGCGGCAATTTATTCTGGGCAGCCGTTTTCTTCGTCTGCGGGTTCATCGCCCGTTGACTCAGTGAACTCGGCTGACCGTTCTGAATAGTTTGTCGCGCAAGTTTTGAAGTAACAGGTTTCACGTTAACTTGCATGACAGCTGGCGCTTTTCTTAACTGATTCTGTTTAGCGTTAATGATGCGTGGCTGCTCACGACTATTCCGTTTAGCATTAACCCCGGTTTGGTTGGTCATCGCCAGCTCAGTACGTGTCGAAGCAGCACTAGTGATCTTTTTAGCCCAATCAAGCTCCTGCTTAAGGACTTTCGCCATGGTCTGGTTAGGCCCGCCGTTCAGTTGCAAATCACGGAAAACTGGTTCGTCCACCGCTTCTTTATGCTGCTGCTCGTCCAAGAGCTGATTCTGAGCCGGCTCAACTGGCTCGGAAGGGGTGACAATCACTGGTTGCGGCAGAATTTGATAACTATTTGCAATCGTTTTGATCTCATAATTCGGGTTCAGCTTCGGATCAGCAGTAACGCTGATCAAATGAGGGCCAACGTTGCCGTTATCACCGTAGTTCAGTTGATAAACCACCTGGTCACCGTTGACCGGCTTGCCAGATACCTCACCGGCAGCTGGACCTGAATACGGTTTACCGTCTGCCACTTTTGATAACCCGCTTGGTGCGGTAATGGTAACCGGTGCTTGGGTAATCAGTAAGCGGCCCGGCTTGATGTCTGCTGCACTGATTGCGTAATTCGGGTTGACCGCCTGCAGCGCCGTTAGGCCAAGCTGGCTCAGCGTCACAGCGTAGCTTCCCGCCGCCTCACTCGTATTTTGACGTTCAAAATCACCCGCAGTCCACACCGGTGCGGTCAGCTGACTCGGCAGCGTTACCTGATAAGCGGTTGGATCAACCGTTTTGCCATTATAAACCTTCGTCTGATCACCAACTTGAATCAATCCCAGGTCAGCATCCTTCAAGGGCAATGGCTTAATATTCAAGACACCGGGTTTAACCGTGCCCAAGACAGGTGTCACCACATAGTTGGGATTAGCTGCCTGCAATTTTTTCCAGCCGGCTGTGCTCAAGTTTACGGTGTAGGTGCCTACCGCACCAGCCATATTGGAGCTGACAAAATCGGCAGGTGTCCACTGTGGCTGATTAAGGGAAGCACCGGAAATCGTGACCGGGTAAGCTGCTTGATCACTAGCTGGCTGCTGCCCGTATACACGAGACGTTGCGTCAATGGCGATACGGAACTGAGCCTGGGCTGGTGAAATAACAAACAGCCCAGCTTGCACGTTACTGGCATCAAACGAATAGTTAGGGTTGGCCTGCTGCAGCTTTTTTAGCCCGCTATCACTTAACGTCACTTGATAACGACCGACATCTTGCTTGATCATGCTGGTGTCAAAATCGCTGGCCTCTAAATTAGCTGGCACTTTAAAACCAGCAAACTGACTGGGTGCAAAAACGTTGAAGGTCGTCGGATCCATTTCTGGCTGATCGTCATAGGCTTTCGACTTCCCCTGTACCACAATTGCGGTCGGTAACTGCGGATTCCGGGCTGGGTCAGCGGCATTAACTGGTACCAATACTGTATTAGCTGGCGCCGTTGTTAAGGCTTGCGGCACGATCGTAAATGAACCTGCAGCATCGTTAAACGAAACAGCGTAGTTTTGTGCTAACGCGTTGGCGATGGCCGCCTTGCCGCTGTCAGTCAGCCGAACTTGATAAGCGCCAACGTTTTCAGCGGTGTTACCATTAGTCGAATCCGCGGGTACCAGCTCAATTCCGCTTGTCTTCAGTGCGTATCTGGTGCCATCCGGTAACGTGACCGCATACTGTGCGGCATCAATTGGCTGTGCTTCGCCAGTATAAGTTTGAGTGACACTGCCAGTTAGACCCAGTTGGACTTCTTTAAGGTACGTCAGGGGTACGGTGATAGCCGTATCGCTGATTGGCACGTTAATGGCACCATGCTGTTCAAGCTGATAACCCATTTGCGCCAGCTTTGATTCGTCTAGCTGGGTACCGCCAGTTTGTGTCACCTTAATGGGCGTCAAACCAGCAATCAGATTACCGTTGCCATCCACCGGCACGACCGTTACCGTAACTGCTTTAGGTGCGTACTGAATTTGAATCGGTTGAGCTGGAGTTGCTGTATCCGGCACCGTGTAAGCATGAGCAACAACGTTATACCCGGGAACTGAAATGGGCGTGATTGCCGCACCTGCGAACCCAGTAGCAGTAACCGTCGCTAAATTAGCGATCGGCTGATTATTCGTATCCACCGCCTGCATCGTGTAACTGACCTGCTTTTGGTAAGTCACTTTAAACTGCTGAACACCGCTTGCAGACGTGTCAGCAGTAACGGTAACCGGCCTTTGCGTCGTTACGAAACCTAAGCTCGTGTAATCTGGTAGATCAAGAATCGTGCCCGGCTTAGCAAAGCCGTCTATCGTTTCGATACCTGGTACGCCCGTAATGGGCTGGTCATTCGTGTCTACCGGTACTAACTGATATGCCATTAACGAGCTGTCACGAGAATAGTTCACTGTAATTGGCGTGTTATTGGTGGCATCAGTCGCATTCTGAGCTGTAAACGTGCCTGCAATAACGGTTGCATCCGGCGTAAAGCCCCTTAAAACCGGTGAAGTCTGCGTATAAGACCCGCCAACTATACCGGGAAGCGTTACTGATTTAAGAATCGTCGCGTTGGCACCCAGATAATTGATCGTCACGGTTGCGGGCTTGCCAGTGTATTTAATGGTATACATATTAGCAGCGTTGTCCATCGAATAGACACCGCTAATTGCTGGTAAATCGGGTGTATAGCCCGGAATACTTTCAGCGTTGAATTTAAACTGATCCCCGTAGTTTCCGGTCAGCGTTTGTGTTGGATAGTGACTGGCCGTCGCTGCATCCAAGCCCGCATACTGAACCATGATCGTGACGGCAACTGGCCGATACGTCACGGTATAGGTCATATTCTGATTGCCGTACGTTCCCATAATGACTGGGGTATCGGCAGTGTATCCAAGGATCGTTGGCGATATGATCGCATAAACTTCGCCGATTTTACCCGTTACTTTTTGTGCAGGCAGCGTTTGGCCTTCCGGCAAGCGGTAATTGACAATAACCGTTTGAATTTGGGAGCGATATTTAACCTGAAAATGATTGTCGCCGGGCGTGATCACTAAAGCTGGCTGCCCAGCAACGTCATCGTAGCCCACAGCACTGAAATCAGGCGCGGCAACCACACTGTTAGTCTTCGCAACACCGCTAAGTTGGCCTAAGCCAGCAATCGCGTTGCCGTTCTCATCGACGGGTGTAATCGTGTACGCATTATTATTTGCTGCGTACGTAATGGTCAAGTTAGAACTGCCCTGATTACTGTACGTTCCCGTCAAAATACTTTTATCGGGGGTATAGCCCGCAATCACCGGTGCACTGATTTGATAAGTACCATCCGTCACTCCGGTTTGGGTGATCGCGGGTAACTCAGTTGGTAACCCAGCAAAATTAACCGTCACTGCTGACGGGTTGGCCGTATACCTGACGTTAATAACTGGTGTTTCATCCGCCACAGCTGGTACCGTTTCATGGTTCGGCTGAGCCGTATAGCCAGCGTAACTCGGGTAAATGATTGAAGCCCCCGTCTGACCATTAAACTGCTGCGGTGTCAGCGTTAGAATCGGGTTTTGATTCCCGTCGACTGGCTGAACCTTATAATCTTTAGTATCGGCCTTATAGTTAACGACGAAATGACCATTCAAGGCAGTATCAGGGCCAAAAGCCCCCGTAATCGTCGACTGATCCGGTGTGTAACCGGTAACGACTGGCGAGTTGATTTGATAGTTCTCTCCCGTCGTTCCCGAAATATTTTCAGTAGCCGGTGTCAGCTCAGCTGGCAAACCGGCAAACGTCACGGTCACCTGATACTGATTAGCTGCGTAATGCAATTGATAACTATCCTGACCAGCTTGGGTGATCGGCAAAGTTTCAGCTAACGTGTAACCCACGTAAGTGGGTTCGGTGAGCTTTTGACCCGTGATACTGGTTGTACGCGTTACTGGCAGCGACGAGATTGCCTTACCGGTATCATCAACTGGGATAATCACGTAAGTGTTACTGCTGGGCGTATAGTGCACGCTTAAATTCGTTGCGCCGTTGGTATAAGTTCCCTGAACCGAAGCTAAATCAGCAGTATAACCCGCGATCACTGGTGTTGCGATGTTGTAAGTACTGCCCACCGTTCCCGCTAAACTAACTGCTTTAGGGGGTGTTGGCAGGCCATTATAGGTAACCGTTAAATGCCCCACGTTGATTGCGTAGATCACGTTAACTACACTGCCATCGCTGCCAGGTGCAATGATACTTGTACTAGTCGCTGTGTAGTTGGTCTCCAACGGCGGCTTAACTTGCGCGCCAATCGTCGACGTCATTTGCTGCGGTGCTAAGCCAGGGATTGCTTGTCCCTGCGCGTCCACTGGCTGAATGGTGTAATGGACTTGATTCGTATAGTAAACGTTGATGTTATTGATCTGATTATTTTGAGTGGCCGCGTTCAAGACGTTGTTCGAAACTGAAAGTGAATTAGTCCCCTCACTGGTTACTGCTTCCACAAACTGGTAGCCGTCGATCACTCGCGGCGCGAACGTATTAGTCTTTAAATTTGTCATTTTGTCAATACTGAGGGTATCCCCAACGTTCACGTTGGTGACATCTGGCGCGTGCAGCACCGTGGTCCCCTCTTGACTGAGGTAGTTGATTTGGATCGGCACCGTGTTAACCGTTGCGGTAAAGGCGCTTTGACCCGTTGCGTTCTCAATGATCACCGTTCTTTCATTACTGCCGGTACCGACCGAGCCGACCGCGCCAAATGCCGCAATTGAAACGGATTGATTAAGAGTCACTTGCGGTTTGCTGCCGAATAAAAAACTGCCCAGCCAATTGGAACTACCAGCACCAGCTGCCAGCGACTGAATCAGGTTTTTCCTATCCGGATCGGCAAAACTGCTATACGTTAAAACTCCTGATACCTGGTGATTGCTAACGCCGGTCTGTGGCGCCCAATCTAAAGTGACATACTCGGTCTTGGCGACTTGTTCCCCGAACCAGCCCCATCCTAATGGTGAGTGTGCAGCTGACATCCAAGTCGGGGTATTAGCAGTCAATTGCCCCGTACTATCAGTTTGACGCACGGCTAACTGATTCCACTGCGTATCGCCGTACTTGCTGTCGGGTGATTTATAGCCATCGCGGCCAATAAAGGTCGTATTCGGCTGACCGGCAATGCCAATATCGGCTGTAGGGTCACTACCGGTCCCAACACCTGCGCTCTGCGGATCAACCGGCTGTAAAATAAAGCCTAATCCCCCACCGTCACTGCTGCTGCCATCCTGTGATTCATTTTCGGTCGTAAAGGTCGCGTTGATCGTAAATGGCTTACTGGTATCGATCTGGTTTTTAAAGACCAGTGTTCCGGCGGTGTAAGACTGATTTTTAGGGACTAACGTGACACCCCCATTTGTCATGGTGTTGGTCACATCAGTTGTCGTTATTTGGTTCGTGGTGTGCGATTTAACGCTCTGTTCTGCTTTAAAATTAGCCTGAACGTCACTAGGGCTAGTCAGCGAGACATTGGTTTTATCCGTGGCCGAAATGCTGCCATCGGCGTTTAAGTTAGCTGGATTCGTTTGGTTTAAATTGGCAGTGGTAATTTGACTGCTAGCGGTCGACCCGTTAGCCGTATTTCCAGGATTAACGCTGGCACTATTAGCAGTATTAGTTGTATTAGTAGTATTAATAGAAGCTTTTGGAACTGCCACATCAGAAGTTGAACTGCTCTGAGCAACATCCGTTACCGGCTGATTTAAAGTACCATCCGTTGCACTGTTTTGGGAATTGCCATCGCTGGTGTTACTGGCACTCGCTTGGCCGCCAGCACTATTGTCCACTGGCTTTTCAACCGCAGAATTTTGAGTTGTCGCGGCATCCGCCTTAGCCGTAACAGCCGGTGCAGCCCATAAAGCACCTGAGACTAGAATTATCGTTGCAAATGTCCAGACACCGCCACTCTTGTACATCTTTTTGTGTTCCTTGCGCGCCGTACGTGCTTCATTGAATAATTTTACTTGCCGGTTAGTCATCTATTGTTTGTACCTCCGCTCGTTGACCAATAAAACTAACAATTACAGGTCAATGAGTGCTTGGGACATCACTGCTTTTAAAACCTGTAATAACTGTATTTATCTGTTCTTAGACGAATTAGTTGATCGTCAAATAAGCGCTAGTATTAAAGGATGCTTCATCACCCGTTTTTTACTGAAAAAATGGCCACGAATGATGTTCAGCTAGCGCTGTCATCTATGCTTAATTATCAACTAATTAATAAAATCTTATTTTTGGAATATCATACCACTTATACCATAAAATGCACGTTTGCCAATACCCCAAACTACCTATATTACAGCTTGTTACTCAGAATTATGGGCCTGGTAACGTTACCATCGTTGTGCATCCTGTTTGCAGTTTGATTTAAATGACAATTATTACTTTTAAATTAATTTTGAAATAATACATTGTTATGATTTTGAGTCACGGTGCTGCCCCTTATTCTAATCAGAAAATTTTCTTTGTTGGTATTTTTCTGGTGAAACGCCACCGAAAATAAAGCGTTACCAATCAGTTGTTAGACATTTGTCTACTTTCTTTAACCAGTGCTAAGCTTGTCAGGTTCTCCGTATTTATGTAAGATTATCCTAATATTAATTTTTCATTCTTGACAAGTTATGAGGGGGCTTCGTCATGAAAAAACGGCTCTGGGCAATCGTCATCATCGCCATTGCAATTGTTGGGGTAATTCTTGGCGGTCTGGTTCATTCGTTGAACCCACCGAAAAAACAAACTGTCCAGTCGCATCCAAAACAGCAACGACCACTTAAACCAGCTGATAAAACTAGTCAAACGTCAACTAAAAAACCAGTCACAGCACCACCAGCCCCCAGCCGTGTGGTGTCACGAAGCTTTTTTAGCCCGCAGCTGCATCGCAACTGGCGGTATCGCGTATATCTGCCACGAAACTTCCAGCGGCTGAAAGAACAGGGAACCCGTTTTCCAGTCATTTATATGCTGCATGGGTTATACGGGGACGAAACTAACTTAACTGAACAGGCACATTCCAAAACATACCTGGATCAATTAGTCACACAGGACCATTTGCCAGTAGTCGCTATTTTTCCAGACGGCGGTAATTCTTTCTACTTAAATACCACTAAGGAAAAAATGGAGAACGCGATCGTGGATGATTTAATTCCTCAAACGACCAAAACCTATTCGCTTGCTGGTCAAAATCAACGTGCAGTTGGCGGTATTTCAATGGGCGGCTATGGCGCGGCACGATTAACTTTCCGCCATCCGCAGCTGTTCTCCGTTGACGCGCTCATATCACCAGCCATTTGGCAGAAGGTGCCGCCAACCGTTCAGACCAATCCGCAGGTGGACGCCTTTAAAATTCAAGGTGCCTTCAGTCAAAAGGCGTTTGAACGCGCTCAGCCCAGCCGTTACTTAACCAGCTATTTAGCACGGGCAAAATCACCAGCACACTTTTACATTGAAACCACCGCGCTGGATACTACCGTCCCAATCGCGGACGTTAACCTGTTTACTAAGCAGCTGAGACAGCACAAAATCAAACCGACCTATCAAGTTGACCACTTCGGCAACCATAATTGGCCTTACTGGAATCGTGCGCTGCCCAATGCCTATCGTTACATCTTTAATCAATTTAAATCTCAGGGGTGAGTTAAATGTCAACATGTCCAAATTGCGGGGCCAAAGTGAGTCCCGATGATGTTTTTTGTCAAAACTGCGGTTACCGTCTAAAGCCCGAAACCACCAGTGCAACAGAATCAACGAATAACAACGACATTAATCATGAAACAAATGCCACTTATCAGCCCGCTTCAAAACCGGCCGAACCACTTAAATCAGCTTCCACCGTGACTAAAAAGATCCCTAAGCGGAACAGGAAGCTTAAAAAAGGGTCCCGTAAAAAGAAGCTTTGGATCAGTTTGATCATTTTAGTCATTTTAATCCTAGCGGGCACTTACTTTTATGGTGCCGGCAAGTACAGCAAGTCGCAGCAGGTCAATGACATGATTACTGCCATGCACGACAACGATACTGATACCACGGTTAAATACATGACGTCAACTGATCCCAGCTTAGAGATCAACTCCAAGAGCATCAAGCCATTTATGAACTACTTAAATTCAGACAAGCGTTACCTTGCCGATATGAAAACCAGCCTAATGGACAACGACCAAACTAGCGACGGGACTTTCAAGTTGGTCACGAAGGGACGCCACCTGCTGTTCTTCCCAGCTTATAAATTACAGGTAGTGGCCATGTATCCGACCGTACAAACAAACGTCGACCAGGCGTCAATCAGTCTGAACGGTCTCAACGTGGCCACGGCCAGCAACGATCATTATTCCTATAAAGCGGGTCCGCTTTTCCCTGGCCGCTACACGTTCAAACTGGGCAGTACGGGCTCTGCGACTGACGGTAAATCCGTCACTAAGAACTTAGTTTCCACCCAGTCCAAGAACATCAAGGTCGACTTGTCGACACCGGATTCGACTGACAGTACCGCTTCAACGCAAGACGCCGATACTAACGACGACAGCAACAGCAGCAAGGATTCCAGTGATTCTAATGATTCAACACCAAGTGACAGCAACTACGGCCACTTTGAAGAAGAGTATCACGGCGACGAACAAGCTGGTATTGATGCCATTGCCGATCAGTACGGCTTCGATTACGATGATTACACCTACGTAGTCAGCTGGCCACACAAGGACGTTCTGCAGGTAAAAGCCTACGATAAGGACACCCACGATTACGACAGTACGTATCGTTATGATCAAATTCATGATATCAGCAGTTTATTAAATGAAGATACTGGTAAGTTTGAAGAATAAATTTCTAGGAACAGAATGGATAAAAGCGCTGAGTGATGCATTCTCAGCGCTTTTTACGTTGGTTTAATCATTATCAAAAGTTCAGGTTGCGCCACAAACCAGTCACAAGAGAATAACCAGTAATTGAAATTAATTGATTATTTTGATACACTTTGGTGGTCGGCAACAGGGACATGAGGGGAAGAATAACTATGCTTGTTTTTGATGACTATCCAGTTGGTGCTGCAGCATTGCGCATCGTGAATGCGCATGAATCACTCATTGATAAAGATATCCGCGCTTTAGGCTTGTATCCTGGGCAAGATACCATTCTGATCACCCTTGCCCATAGTGGTCAGCAAGCCCAAAACGCCTTGGCCGAAACCATGCAGGTTGATCATTCAACCGTTGCCAAATCAGTTCGGCGCCTGGTGAACTCTGGCTTGGCTGAAACCGGTAAATCAGAGAAAGACAAACGGGTGACGCTGGTGCAGCTCACCCCGGCTGGCTTAAAATTGGCCAAACAAGTTGAAGCAATTTGTGACGCTGCTGAAAGGCAGTCAATTGAAGGCCTGACTGCTGAAGAACAGGCTATTTTTGTTAAGGTCGCAGATAAGATCTGTGCGAATTTAAAAGCAATGTAAGTTAAAAAATTTGTGACTTGAGTCTATATCAATAAGGATGCCCGTTAATTTTTTGACTAAAACACAGCTTAAAGTGTACTTTAGTTCACTACTGGAAGATAGCCTTAGCCTGCTCCACAACTCAGATTCCGGCCATATAACACCAAAAAGTACGATTCCGATAAAAAACATCGGAATCGTACTTTTTGGTGTTATATTCTGGAATCTATCGAGTTGTGTCACAGCCTTTAGAACTTTAAAGCAACTTCTTTGGCTTTTTTTTGAGCTGCAGCAACGATTTGATCAGCTTGGTCTGGGAAGTGATCCATACCTTCAACGCCGATTTTAGCAAAGCGCTTAGCACCTAAGTATTCAAGTGCGGCCTGTACGTACTGAGTACCCAAGTCTTTACCTTCGTACTTGCCACCAGCCGCTTGGATGTGAACGAATGGCTTACCTGGAATTAGTGCCACATGACCCGTTGCGGTGTACTTGAAAGTTTCACCAACCACAGTGATGGCATCGATCCAGCTCTTTAATTGGGCGGGAATGCTTAAATTCCACATTGGGTTAGCAACGATCAGCTTATCAGCAGCCTTGAATTGTGCCAAGGCCTCGTTATACTGACCCATGGCCTTTTGGACGTCAGCCGGTAAGTCAGTGAAGGCCATTCCATTAGCTAACTGCCCCCAAGCGGCCATCATGCCGCCATCGAGTTCTGGGAAGTTAGTGGCAAAAAGATCTAAGGTTTCGATTTCATCGTCTGGATTCTTTGCTTTATAGATTTCTAGAAAAGTGTCTAACGTCTTGATCGTCCGTGATTTGTCACCGTTGAACGGGTGTGCTTTAATGACTAATACTTTTGACATTTAATTGTCTCCTTTGATGTTAACTAGTTAATATGTGGTTGACCACTTATAACAGTGTACACCGTTCATTCGTGGTCGGCAACCTTTATCGCCTAAAAAAACACTATCTCCATGTGGGTGACAGTGCTTCTTAAATCGGTTATTGATTAAATGACTCATCATCTGAAAGCTTATCAAGGTATTCCTGATTCACCTTCCGCTGCTTGAAGTAGTACTCTCTATCATGTTCGTTGAGCTTACGGGCGACGTGTGCTGGATTGCCATATGCCAGTGAATCACTTGGGATTGACTTAGTGACCACGGCCCCCGCGCCAATCACGCTGTTATCACCAATGGTGACTCCTGGACAAACGGTCACACCCGCCCCGATCCAAACGTTATTGCCAATTTTAACCGGAATCGCGTACTCAGCATGCGCCTGAACCCGTAAGGCGGGATCTAAAGCGTGACCAGCCGTGTAAATTCCGACGTTGGGGGCAATTAAGACGTTGTCGCCAATTTCAATCGGTGCTGGATCAAGCAGCGTCAGACCGTTGTTGGCGAAAAAGTTTTCACCAAGCTTGACGTTGAACCCGTAATCAGTGTGAAACGGTAATTCAATGAAATACTTTTTACCGACTTTCCCAAACATTTCCTTTAAAATCCGGTTACGGTTAGGCAAGTCACGGTAGTTCAAGTGGTTATATTCATACAAGAGGTCCCGGGTCTTCATCCGAATTTCCAGCAATTCAGGTGTCTGGTGATACAGCTCACCATTAATCATATGGTCAAATTCAATATTATCGCTCATAAGTGTGCTCCTTACATAATTTATACGTACCAATATTATACAACAAAACAAGTGCTTATCAATTAACCAATAGAGAATTCGTGCTGTAGCTCTTTCCCCCAAATGACCCTTTTGGCTGCTTTTACAGTGACAAAAAGGCACCGCCACCTCTCTGGATGACGGTACCTTTTTGTGTTTATGCTGCGACTTAGTTTGAGCGCTAGGCAGTGTTTCGTATCTTTCTTAATCAGGTTCCGCTCGGCAGAAAGCTGCATGTAAGTGACTTTGGTATAAATCCAAGTTCGGGATTTTTACCAAAGCCCCTTACACTCCGCTCTCTAACCGCCTCACTTCGCACCTTGCTCTTAATCAGGTTCCGCTCGGCAGAGAGCTGCATGTGAGTGACTTTGGTATAAATCCAAGTTCGGGATTTTTACCAAAGCCCCTTACACTCCGCTCTCTAACCGCCTCACTTCGCACCTTGCTTAAATCAACGTCTCAATCGCCCCACAAATTCGTTTCGTTACGACCGGATTATCCATGGTATACAGGTGGACACCATCAACACCCTCCGACAATAAGTCCACGATTTGGTCAATTGCGTACGCTGTGCCAGCATCCCTCATTGCCACCGGATTATCCTGATAATGATTCATCATCTTCAGGAACTTCTGCGGCAGACCGACACCGTTCATCGTTGCCATCCGCTTGATTTGACGTTCATTAACCACTGACATAATCCCAGCTTGCACCGGAACGTTAATGTCTGCCAATTCGCAGCGTTCTAAAAAGCGATAGTAATGTTCATTTTCAAAGAATAGTTGGGTAATCAACTGAGAGACCCCAGCATCGACTTTGCACTTCAAATTTTTAATATCTTCTACGCTATCTTTAGCTTCTGGGTGAACATCCGGATAACAGGCCCCCAGAACGTTAAAGTCACCATCGCGCTTAATTTCACTGACTAAATCACTGGCATACTGAAAGTCTCCCTTAATCACGCCATCCTGCGGTAAATCTCCCCTTAGGGCCAAGATGTTGTCAATATCGGCTGCCTTCAGTTCTGCCAAATACGCTTTCACAGCGGCTTTAGTAAAGTGGATCCCCGGAATATGCGGTACCGCCTCAATGCCATAGGTTTTCTTGATATAACGGCAAAGGTCCAGCGTTCCAGAGTTCTTGCCACTGCCACCCGCACCGTAAGTCACACTAATGTAGGCGGGCTTTAAGCTTGCTAACACATCAAGGTTATCATAGAACCGCTCAATTGCCTTTTCGCTGGCACTTGGTCGCGGAGGAAATATTTCGAACGAGATCACGGGTCGCTCTTTGAAACAATCAACGACCTTCATGCGTTAGTTCCTTGCGAACTTGTTTCGTTGCAGCAACGACGTTTTCCAGACTAGCTGTGGTTTCTGTTGTTCCCCGTGTCTTCAGTCCACAATCTGGGTTGATCCAGACATTCTGCAATGGTACTTTCTTTAAAATTTTGTGAATGGTGCCAGCAACTTCGTTTTCAGACGGAATCCGTGGTGAGTGAATATCGTAAACACCAGGACCGACGTGCGTCTTGAAGTGTGACTTCTGGAGCGTATCCAGTAACGTTAAGTCCGCACGTGACGCTTCAAAGGAAATGACATCCGCATCCATCGCATCGATAGCATCAATAATATCGCCGAATTCACTGTAGCACATGTGGGTGTGAATCTGCGTTGTTGGTTGGACTTTACTGCCGACCAGACGGAAGGCTGGAATGGCCCAGTCAAGGTAACGCGTGTACCAGTCTGACTTGCGTAATGGTAATTTTTCCCGTAAAGCTGGCTCATCAATTTGAATGATCTTGATGCCATTCTTTTCCAGATCAAGCGCTTCTGCTTGAATCGCCAAGGCAATCTGTAAGGTACTTTCCTTCTTAGAGATGTCTTCACGAGGGAATGACCAGTTCAAAATGGTAACGGGACCTGTGAGCATCCCCTTCATTGGTTTATCAGTTAAGCTTTGTGCGTAAACTGATTCAGCAACCGTGATTGGCGCGTTACGGTTAACATCACCCCAAATAACTGGCGGCTTAACACAACGGGTACCGTATGATTGAACCCAAGCGTTGCTGGTAAACAGGAAACCATCCAGTTTTTCACCGAAGTATTCAACCATGTCGTTACGTTCGTATTCACCATGAACCAGGACGTCCAAACCGATCTTTTCTTGGAATTCAACGCATTCCTTGATCTTATCGCGGTTGAACTGGTCGTACTGCTCCTTGGTGATCTCACCGCGCTTGTATTTAGCACGGTTACGACGAACCTCACGGGTTTGTGGAAACGACCCAATCGTCGTAGTTGGCAATTCAGGTAAGTTGAACTCCTTCTTTTGAATGGCAGCCCGTTCTTCAAATGATGGTTGACGGTGGAAGTCACTGTCTTTTAATGAAGCAACTTTATCGATAATTGCTTGGTTTTCTTCGTAACGCGGCTTAGCAAATAAGGCTTCATTGGCCTTCAATGCTGCATCACCCGAACCCGCTAAAACGTGGTCAAGGTCGGTCAGTTCAGTTAATTTTTCCTTAGCAAATGACAGGTACTTCTTGTACTTTTCATCCAAGTCAGGTTCATTTTCCAGGGTGTATGGGACATGCAGCAGTGAACAAGAAGTGCTTAAAACAACGTTGTCTTTAGGCAGCTTGTGCAGGATGTCCAGTTTTTGATCGTAGTTAGCTTTCCAGATGTTCTTGCCATTGATAATTCCAGCGAACAAAAGCTTGTCAGCAGGGAAGCCCTTTGATTGGATCAAGTTCAGCGTTTCGTCGCCTTCATGGAAGTCTAAGCCCAAGCCATCAAAATCAAGTGACGTTAACAGGTCGTAACTGTCACGCACGTCGCCAAAGTAGGTCTGTAATAAGATCTTCAAACCATGCTTATTGCTTAATAATGGCTTATAGAGATCCGTGAAGAGTTCCAGGTCGGCTTCGCTTTGATCTTTGACCAATTGCGGTTCGTCTAATTGAATCCAGTCAGCACCTAAGTCAGCTAACTTTTCAAAGATAGCTTCGTAAGCATTAACCAGTGCTGCGGTATAGTCGGTAGCCTGTTTTTGACCTTCAAAAGCACTCAAACGTAATAAACTGTATGGTCCAAGAATGACGGGACGGGTTTGGTAACCTTGATCCTTAGCTTCTTGGTATTCATCAAAGATCTTGGAGCCAACCAGCTTAATGGCTGTATCGTCTTCAAATTCGGGTACTAAATAGTGGTAGTTCGTGTTAAACCACTTTTTCATGCTCAGTGCGGTGACGTCACCCTTGTCACCTTGATAACCACGCGCCTGGGCAAAGTACTCGTCTAAGGGTGAGAGGTTCAGTTCCTTGTACCGTTTGGGCACGATGTTTAAGAGGTTGGCCGTATCTAACGTTGTGTCGTAGTATGAAAAATCGTTTGATACTAACTGGTCAATTCCGGCGCCGCTGATAGTGTCCCAGTTTTGCTTGCGCAATTCAGCTGCTGTTTGTGCTAATTCTCGCGCACTAATTTTGTTTTTAAAATACTTTTGAACGGCAAACTTTAATTCACGGTGACTGCCGATACGTGGATAGCCAATAATTGTTGTTGTCATAATTTAAAGTCTCCTTTTTGTTTGATCATCATTAAACCTGAACCGGATTAGTCGCTGATTGACAGCCACATGACCTGACCATCAATACCGTCACCAAGTACCCCGCTTACAGGTGAAACTCTTTTGCAATGTAAATCGTTGATTCTGGTCACTGTTGGCGTCTCTCCCTTCTGGATATGGATGGTTCTGGTTAAGTGGTTTTGGGTTATGTAGCGTAATCGGGCTACGCCTAGCAGAGACTTGCACCTAAGGGACTTTCAACATAAACCCAAACCCAGGGTTTACGTTAAAAGCCCCTTAGGCTCCAGTCTCTAACCGCTAGGCTCCGCACCTTCAAAAAAACGCCCCCACCCCCGCTCTCGCGAAGATAAGGACGAATTCCGTGTTACCACCTTAATTTGAAGCCGACTCACACCGGCTTCCTCACTGGGTACCTTTCGATACCGCCGTGCTGTAATGGGCACACCCATGATATTCTTACTTCCGCTCGAATACCCTGCTTAATCGAAGACCATCTTCACACTCATCCTTTACCGCTTCTCACCAACCGCGGCTCTCTTTTCAAAGTCAGAAGTACTACTCATCTTCTAATCTATTTTTCATATTGTGACTTTGATGATAAACTCATTAGAGAAAAATGTCAACCACTAACCTTTTTCTAAATTAGCGGATACAACCCACTGCTTTTTAGCCTAGACTTCATACAGTCGTCAGCCTATAATAATATTTAATAATAATGAATGAAGGCTAATTATGAGAAGAACTGATCGTGAAATAACCGACGATGCTACGATACGGGATATTATCGAAAAAGCCCATGTTATCAATCTAGGTGTTTTAGATTTTCCAGCTCCTTATGTGGTCCCAACCAACTACGGTTACGAATTTACTGACAATCAGCTGAAGCTTTACATCCACGGCGCCCCTAAGGGGAAGAAGCGTGGCCTCATCGCTGCTAATCCTGAAGTGTCCTTTAGCATAGTTAACGACTGCGGCCTCGACAAACCAAAAGCAGGCGAACCATTAAGCAACTTTAGTTATTTCTACCGTAGCGTTTTAGGCACTGGCAAAGCCACTTTAGTTTCTGATTTGAAGGAAAAAGAACATGCTTTACGCTTAGTTTTGAAACACGAAAATGGTCAGGAAATACCCGGTGAAATTGGTCAAGATTCATTGGCATACGTCGGCGTCATCCGAATCGACGTTGCTCAATATACTGGCAAGCAGCACAGTGCGGAATAGTTCGCAGTAAATTAACTATCGTTTCCAAATAGCCTAATAAAAGCAGGTTGCCATTTGATCAGTGGCAACCTGCTTTTTTTATCGTTTTGCAGCCGTTTCACCACGGTTGCCCGTACCCAGCTGCCAATACACTAGCCCGCCAGTCAAGAAGCCCACAAACCATGACAGATTAACGATTAGGGCTGCAAAACCCGCGCCAATCAGGAGTGCTAGCGGCGCCCGCCAAGTGAATTGCGGCTGGTGCTGGTCATCGTACAGCTCCGTGATGTTCACGTGCTGATGGCGATGCAGGTAGTACTCAATCAGAATAATAGCCGTCATTGGTCCCAGAAAGATCGAGTATAGATGAATGAATACTGCTAATCCCTGAGCCGAACTATCCTGAACTAAAAGCCAGGGACAGGTCAGCACCGCTAAAATACCAACGATGGTAGTCGCCAATTGCTGGGGCATTTTCAGCAGTGCGGTCAGCATGTAGGTCGGCGGCATGATGTTAGCGACCGTATTAGTGGTAATCGTTCCCAACACGATAAAAGCGGAAATCATGACCGTCATGCCGCTGTTATTAAGCAAATGCGCCATCGCCGTGACTGGACTGGCGATCCCGGTAACGACTGCCAGCATTGCACCCGTTACAATGGTCAGCCCATATGCCAGCCCAATCGGTATGAGATAGAGCAGCCCGCGTCGATGCCCGTCAAGACCGGGTTTCAGTTCACGGGAGTAGTCAGCCGCTGATTCAAAGATTGCCGTGTAATTACCTAAAAAGGCAACGATAAACCCGTAAAACGGCAGTCCCCACGTACCAGACGGTTGAATCAAACGTTGCTGGATCACGGTTTGATGCTGAGTCACTAAAAGGATAAAAATACCCAGCATTGCCATCATCACCACCGCGGCAATACACCCAGTCACGAGTTTGATCGACCGAAAGCCCCACAACGCCATCACAACTTGAATGGTCTGCAGGATTAAAAAACAAGCGAAGGTATGCGATCCCGGCATACCAAACAAGCTCATCCCGATCTGATTTAGCGCCAGGGCACCAGTCCACGATTGAAAACCGAACCACACGATTGCCGGCAGGCCGCGTAAGAGGCCGGCCAGCTTGGCGCCCTTTACGCCGAAAGATAACCGCAGCTGAATCACATATGGCGCGCCAGTGCGGTAACCGAAGCGGTCGTTTAGGGTAAAAATCAGGCTAATGATCACGATTGCAATGCCGGCGGCCACCACAGTCTGAAGCAGATTAATGGTTACCACGCCGGCAACTACGATTGACGATCCTAAAGTGATGTTGCCAATGTTAAAGCCGTCGCCTAACCACATCGCCATATAAGCTAAAACACCCATACTGCGCTGATCAGCGGCCATCGGTTTTAAATCTTCAGCAATCGTCTGACTGGTGGGCTGAACTGCTGCTGGTGGTGTCATTTGTCGGCCTCCGTCACTTGCTGATTGCGAAGAAACCGACCGGTGGGCTGCTCGTCAAATCCTCGTCCTAATTCGAAGATCGTCTTGCCCCGTAAAATTGTTCGCGTCACCCGGCAGTTGATCTTCCGACCGACATAAGCTGAAATGGGATTTTTATAAAACAGATCTGACGCTTGTAACGTATAGCTTTGGTCAGGATCCAAAAGAGCGATATCTGCATCCGCACCAACGCGGAGCTGCCCCTTATTTTTCAAGCCAAATAACTGAGCGGGCCCCGCTGCCGTCAACTGCACAAACTGCTGTAAGTTCAATCGACCCGACTTAACGGCAACGTCGTAAAAGATATCGAGATTATTCTGTGCGCCGCTGATACCGCCCCACACCTCAAATATATTGTTGCTGGGGTTGGCCTTCATTTCCGCGGGTGCTGGTGAATGGTCAGAAGTCACCGCGTTAACGTGACCCGCCTGCACTTCCCGCCATAAATCAGCCTGAACTTCAGGCGTCCGCAACACCGGCGAACATTTTGCCAACGGGCCGATTTGCTTAAAATCTACCGTATTCAACGTTAAATAATGCAAGCAGGTTTCACAGGTCACATCCTGTCCCGCTAACTGGGCCCGATGAACTTCCCGAACGGCTTCACCAGTTGAAAGGTGGACGAAATGCAGTTTGCAGCCCGTCTGCTTTGCCAGATAAAGGGCTCTTCTAACCGCTTCTACTTCAACCATCGGCGGTCTTGAATCAATATAAGCCTGAACATCCGTATGCTGATGCGCAATTTCATCTTCCGCCAGCCGGTCAGTCAGCACCGCGTTCTCGGCGTGAAGCGACAAGCGCAGGCCGGTTTTAGCGATGGCTTGCATCCCGCGGTACAAATCGTAGTCGTCCACGTTATGAAAATCGCCTGGTTCATCACTGCCAGTAGTCGCCATGAAGGCTTTGAAGCCCGCCGCACCAGCCTGCGCCATTGGTGCAATTGCTGGCTGGTTGCCGGGTACTAGACCGCCGTACAGTGCAAAATCAATGTATGACCGACCCTCGGCAATTGCGCGGTGACGATTAAATTCAGCGGCAGTCGTCCGCGCCGGCAGCGCGTTTAACGGCATCACAACCATACTGGTGGTCCCGCCGGCAGCTAACGCCTGACTGCCGGTATGGTAATCTTCCCAGTTGCCGCGTCCCGGTTCATTGATATGAACGTGGGCATCCACCATGCCCGGCAAGACTAGCTGTCCCTTGGCATCAATCACCTCTTCAGCACTGCCTGATAAGTCACCAATCGCTGCAATTTTGCCCGCTTTAATTGCTAAGTCCGCCTTCACCACACCCGTTGGCGTGACGATCAAACCATTCTTAATTATTGATGTCTGCATGTTATCCTCCAAGCCAACACTGTGACTGGTCGCTAAGCAATCAAAAAAGCCCACTTGAATTCATTCAAATGGACTGGTAGTCTTCTACGACTAACATGGCGCTCCCTACGGCAGTATTAACTGCATCAGGTTATTTGGGTATTTCTCAGCTATCACTAGCACCCCAGACCACAATGTTTATTAAATTCGAAATCTCTAACACTAATTAAAGCTAGTTTACTGAAATAAGTCAAGCGTTTTCACGACTTGTCCGGTTTTGCAACACTTTTAAAAAAGCGTCCCCACTACCCTTGAAGGTGAGGACGTTCCTAAATTACTCGTCTAACTCGCTGCCATAAATTTCTCCAATTTAGCTTGTTTGACCTCCGCAATCGTCTGCCGCAGCTGTTCCCAGTTCGATGTTTTTAACGGGTCAAGCCACGTTACCTGCGGGATATCATGGATGCTCGAGATAAAAATATCTGAGAGGAAAATATCCACATCACTGCTTAGCTGGTTGGTTAAAACGATGCCGGCGCCCAGGTTAGTCGTCAATAATTGGGCAAAGTAGTCCATCGGCACGATGCTTTGAACAAAGTCTACGCAAATTGTCACGTTATCCCTTACCAGATCACTAGGAATCCCATCAATCAAAATTTTGACGTAGCACTTCAGCAATCTCGATTGCACCTCTGACGGAAGTTGCAGGTCAAACGTCTTTACAGCTGCATCAACTAACTGTTTTCCCAGTACCGTAAGTGCTGGAAAGTTCATTGACATATGGGGCTGATCCGTAGAATTGGTCTCCGTTAACTCAAAATAGTCAAAAACCATCAACCAGATTGTTAACTCTGACAGCCGCTCAGCAGTTTGATGCTTCACGGCAGCTGAAAACTTTTTCTGTTCCACAACATTGGTTTCGGCTAAAACCTGTTCAAACCGTTGACTGCCACGATTAAACTGCTGCTGAATCTGTTTACATAGTTTAACCGGTACCGAATCCATAATGCGCTGACTTTTTAGGAATAACAGCAGGTAGCTCATTTCAGAATCAATATCAGCTTGATCGCTGTGCCACACGTTTTTAAGATAATAATTTTTCAAAAACGGTAACCGAACGTCACGTTTCAAAGTCGCAATGTTACGTATGTTCATGTAGTGGCGGCCAGTCAGCCGTTTAACTTGAACCTGGAAAAAAATCCTTAATTTGAACCGCTCACTGGGTGTCAGTGAGATTCCTAAGGTCATGCACAAAAAAGTACAGAAGCGCGATGTTTGTTCCTTTAATTCGGGAAACGGATCGTCAATCCCGTTAAAAAAGTGACAGTAAACGTTGGTAATTTTGGCCCGCTCAACCAGCTCAGGATGCAAGTTGCCCCCCTCTGACCGCTTTTGCATCAACGCTTTATTATCAAGCAGGTTTTCAACTTGACCCCTGAGCGTATAGTATTTCGACTGGCTCATGAAATGGTCGCGTAAAAACTTCTGCCGGGACTCCGTTTGCTGATTGAGGTATTCGTACTCAAAAATTTGAAAGCGCGGTGACTGTCTTAAGTAAAAGAGTTGCATTTGCTGATAAATTGAATAATCAATGTGTTCAGAAATCACAGCACCGCTTTTTACCGTCAGCTGATACTGACATTGCTTAATTTGCTGTAAATCCTCGATCAACTCGGCAATCAACTGATTGAATTTATACCGTGTAATTGATAATTGGTCTAGTATTTGCTTCACCTGAACAACGTGCTGCCCAGTTTCAGCTAGTAAGGCCAAGACAGAAAGCTTAATCCGTTCGTCCTTCTCCAAAAAAGCTAAATACTTCATAATAAGTTTCCCCCATGCTTATCCCCAAAAATAGATAACTCCCCCAGTTACCTATACCAAACTTCAAAACACTTTACCGATTGTGTCGCACAATAATAAAAACGCTTTCATAAATCATGTATTTTAGTTGTTTTTATTATTAACTCTAATATAATAAAGGTATAGTTACTGTACAATACCCAGTTTTATGTGATAGGTTCATTAATCGACAATGCAGCTTATATTGTCCAGTAATTGTAGAGGGGGTAATCGGGTGATAGCTCGACTTAGAGGGGGCAACAAAGTGGTTTCTAAGCAGAGTGATCAACCAGATCGTCGAACAGTAAAGACCCAGCGTCAATTGAAAAAGATGCTTATTAGACTATTGCATGATAAACCAATTGATAAGATTACTGTCGCGGAGCTTGCTAGGGCTAGCGATATTGGTCGAGGTACTTTTTACATCCATTATAAGGACGTCTACGATCTCTATGATTCAGTGGTGGCTGATACCGTTAATCAGCTTACGGGGATATTTCAAACCTACTATCCGCGTGATGGAGGCAACAATTTTACGCCACTAGCAGCGCAAATCGTCACATCCATCGTTGAAAATCAGCAGCTATTTGAAGCACTAACTAATTTTGGCAGGGACGTTAAGACGCTCAAGCGAATGAACGCACTTTTCGTGTACTACGTGTTAGACGCCGAAAACATCGACACCTCTAACACAAAGTATCGGGCAGCCGTTGGCTTCGCATCCTGTGGTTTAATCGGCACAGTTACCGACTGGCTAACCAGTCAAACGCCCTTCCCGACTGACGACCTTGTGATCGTTATCAGTAAAAGTATTGCTGCAATGAAAGAAGTTGCTGTGTCGCTTAAGCATTCAGCTTGACGCACTGGGCGCTATCGACAGAATTCGGTAGATTCCAGAATTGCAAATAACGCCTCTTCCGGCAAACACTGCCGAAAGAGGCGTTATTTGCGTTAAACGGCCTAACTTAAGGTATACGAAAGCCCCGCATGCGCGACGTTCGCATGCGGGGCTTCGACGTTTAAATAATGAGGGAGAAATTTAAACGGGGATAACTACTTTTGATTCTAAATATCTTTACGACGTCTCTTTGCTCCGGCTAAGCCAAGCAGTGAAACAAGTCCGCCTAATAAACCAAGTGCTGCAATGCCTTCAGCTGGTTTTTCATCAGTTTGAGGTAGTGCACTCTTGTCAGCTGCTTGCTTGTTACCGTTGACTTCACCAGAAGCTGCTGCACCTGCAGCAGTTGTTGCAGTACCTGCAGAAGTGTCTTGAGCAATTGCACCGCCTTGGTTAGCAGTGCCAGCCTGAGTTCCGGTAGCTGTTCCAGCGTCTCCGCCAGTTACAATGCCGCCTTGATCAGCGCCAGTGCCGTTAGCACCCGTAGCCGTACCTTCACCAGTAGTGGTGCTGATACCAGTGCCGCCATTGCCAGTGTTGCCGGTATTACCGTTACTTGGAGTTGTTACGGCAGTACCTGCGTCACCTGTTGGTGTAGTGGTGGTAGGCCCGGTAGGCGTGCTGCCGTTGCCACCTGGTGTTGTGGTACCAGTACCACCGTTACCTTCTGGACCAGTAGTACCAGTGCCACCATTGCCATTTGGATCAGTAGTTCCGCCTGGGTTAGTGTTGGTGTCGCCGCCAGGGTTAGTATTACCACCATTGGTATTAACGTTGAAGGTCAGCTTTGCGCCACCTGGTTCAGTGATAGTGATTTGGCCGTTGCCGACTTCGTAGCTACCACCGTTGCCAGGTAAGGTACCAGTAGCACCTGGTTTAAGGTTAGGAACCGTTTCGCCGTTTGGTGCAGTAATGGTGTAAGTGCCATCACCGTTGACACTGACAGTGTAGTTGCCAGCTGGGGTGTTAACTGTAGCTCCGCCAGCACCGCCGTTAACAGTGACGTTAACAGTAACGTTACCAGCACCACCGTTAAGTGGAGCACCATTACCATTGCCGTTACCTGGGTTGACAACTGTTGTAGAACCATCTGGGTTAGTGATGCTCAATGACCCATCAGGGAGAACAACGTAAGAGCCACCGTTTGGTAATGAGCCCTTGTCACCTGGTTTAACGTTAGTAGCGTCGCCACCTGGCATTGTGATACTGAACGTACCATCAGGGTTCTTGGTGTAAGTGATCGTGTAAGACTTACCATCTTTGCCAGCAGGCAATGTGATTTGAGCACTTGCAGGACCATTTGCGCCTTCACCGTAGTAGTTGTAAGTAATATTACCACTGTTGGTGTTATTGCTGTTGGTATTGTTGCTGTCAGTACCTTCGCCGCCACCATTGTTGTTAGTGGTGTTGGTGGTTGTGCTAGTGATGTTGCTTGTACCCTTGTTAGGATCGATCGTTTGAGTACCACCATTTGGAGTGGTGAACGTTACAGAACCATTATCATTAACAACGTACTTAGTACCATCTGGTAATGTACCGGTATCTCCTGGTTTAACTGGAATAGTTGAACCGTTTGGTAAGTGGATGATTGTGTTGCCTTCTGGTGTCTTTTCAACATCGACAACGTAGTTCTGTCCGTCTTTACCAGGAAGAATAACAACGGTTTCCTTGCTGCCTGGTTCAGTCGTGTTACCTTTGCCGCTGTTTGGATCGAGGATGAATGTGCCACCCTTGCCATCGTTAAAGGTAATCGTACCATCAGGATTTACAGTGAAGAAGCTGCCGTCGCTTGCAGGCTTAGTTGAGCCACCAGGTTGGACAGTTTCTGAACCGCCACCAGGGAAGTTGAAGGTAAATGAGCCATCAGGGTTCTTGGTAGCTGAAGCACCGCCATCTGGAGTTGGGATGTTGATCACGATTGGTTGAGTAGCTGCACCGCCCTTGTTTGGATCAATGGTGTACTGACCACCTTTACCATCGTTAAAGGTAATCGTACCGTCTGGGTTGACAGTGAATGAGCCACCGTTAGCATCAGGCGTGGTTGAACCACCAGGTTGAACGGTTTGAGTGCCGCCGTTAGGGAAGACAAATGTGATTGAGCCATCTGGGTTCTTAATAACTTTGACATCGCCGCCTTGGCCTGGAACATTCGAGATGGTTGTAATCGTGGTTGTCGTGGTCGAACCACCGTTACCAGTGTTGCCACCCTTACCACCGTTCTCTAATGAGTTCAGGTTTGAGTTAGGATCCTTAGGGTCGGTGCTGTTCAGCAGTTCTTGCAGATCTGTATCGCCGTCGCCATCAGTATCCTTGTTCTCTGGGTTAATGCCTAAAACAGTTTCCGTACTATCTGGAAGACCGTCACCATCAGTGTCAACGCCACCGTTAGACGTGTTGTTAGTGTTACCAGTACCGCCACCATTGTTGGTAGTATTAGTGGTGATAGTGACATTACCAGTACCCTTGTTAGGATCAATCGTCTGAGTATCGCCACCTGGAGTCGTAAAGGTGACAGTACCGTTATCGTTGACAACGTACTTAGTACCATCTGGTAATGTACCGGTATCGCCTGGTTTAACAGGGATAGTTGAACCGTTTGGCAAATGAATAATCGTGTTGCCTTCAGGTGTCTTTTCAACATCGACAACGTAGTTCTGTCCGTCTTTACCAGGAATGATAACAACGGTTTCTTTGCTGCCTGGTTCGGTTGTAGCACCCTTGCCGCTGTTTGGATCAAGGACGAATGTGCCACCCTTGCCATCGTTGAAGGTAATTGTACCATCAGGATTTACAGTGAAGTAGCTGCCATCGCTTGCAGGCTTAGTTGAACCGCCTGGTTGGACCGTTTCTGAACCGCCGCCAGGGAAGTTGAAGGTAAATGAGCCATCAGAGTTCTTGGTAGCTGAAGCACCACCGCCAGGAGTTGGGATGTTAATGACGATCGGTTGAGTAGCTTGACCACCCTTGTTTGGATCGAGGGTATAACTATTACCGTTTGGATCAGTGAAGGTAATCGTACCATCAGGATTTACAGTGAATGAACCATCCTTATTTGGTGTGGTTGATCCGCCTGGTTGGACAGTTTGAGTATCGCCATTAGGGAAGACAAATGTGATTGAGCCATCTGGGTTCTTAGTAGCTTTGATACCGTCGCCGCCTGGGATGTTGATGGTCGTGGTTGTCGTGCTGGTAGAACCGCCATTAGGGTTGTTAGTACCCTCACCGTTGCCACCTGTACCGTAGTTAACTGTGCCATCGCCTGGGTTGATGATGATAATGTTACCGTCACCATTGATAGATGGCAGGCTCGAACCATTACCTGGGTTGATGTTGATTTGACCGTTTGGCGTCTTGTTACCATTATCAGGGTTAATGGTATAAGTGCCACCGTTCGGATCAGTGAAGGTAATCGTACCATCTGGATTCAATACTGCAGATCCGCCGCCAGGTAAGTTAATAGTTTCACCTGGTGCAAGCGTTGCAGTGCCGCCACCTGGTAAGTGAAGAATGACATTGCCTTCTGGTGTCTTTTCAACGAAGAAGGTTTGGTCAGGCGTGTTTTGACCATCTTCACCATCTTTACCTGGTAAAGTAATGTTCGTAACAACTGAACCTGGTTGAGTTGAACCAGTGCCCTTGTTGTTAGGATCAACCGTGAAACTGTTGCCTGAAGGATCAGTGAAGGTAATCGTACCATCAGAGTTTACCTTGAAGTTACCACCTGCAGGGTTGGTGTGGTCACCATTGTCACCTGGTTGAACAGTTTGAGTGTCTCCGTTAGGGAAGACGAAGGTGATTGAGCCATCTGGGTTCTTGTTAGCTTTAATGCCTTGGTCACCATTTTGACCTGGCAAGATGATCAAGCTAGTACCACCATTAGCACCAGTTCCATCAGTACCAGTTGAACCGTTTCCAGTTGTGCCAGTACCGTTAGAACCACTGCCACCATTGTTGTTGGTATTGGTATTAGTGTTACCACCAATGTTGATAACGATTGGTTGACCACTGCCATTGCCGAACTTGCTTGGGTCGAAGGTGAATGAGTGACCATTACCATCGTCAACTTTCCAGAGGCCATCACCAACGTAAACAATTGAAACTTTGCCAGTTGGGTTGTCTACGTTTCCACCGTTGTCGCCGCCGTTGCCACCGTTCCCATCGGTGTTTTCTGGATCTTTGTCAGTGTACAGAACATGAATTGTCGCACCATCTTTAATATAGTAGCTGGCTAATGAATCAGCAGCTGGCTTGTACCATGTCTTACCATTTGCATCTTTATAAGTGGCACCAAGTACAGTGGCATCGATTGGATCACCAGCATTACCCTTTTGATCAGTGTGGATTGAACCTGGTAATACTTTACCAGCTTCATCAATGGCGTCAACGGTATAGGTTGAATCGCCAGTTTGTTCAGGGTTGCCAGGATTGTCTCCACCACCAGGATTCTTCGCATCGAACAGTGTTAGAGTTCCTGGTTTAGGAGCAACAAATTTCAAATTGCCGCTCTTTGCCAATGCTTCGTTAATTGAAGTAACGACGGTGTCTTTTAATGTGTAGGTTGTTGAAGTTGCACCATCTGCAGAAGGTGCAATCACATAGTCAGTATCCTTAAGCGCAGATGTCGCTGCAGCAAAAGCAGCTTTGTCGGCTTCAGTTGCGGCAGAATTATAATCAACCTTCAGCAAGTCTGACAAGTTATCCTTAAGAATTTCATCAAATGTTTGACCTGCTTCAGTCCCTTGATGGTCTTTAAGAATTGCATTACCAATTCCAGTTTGAGCAGTAGTCTCTATGGTACCACCTAAAGCCTTGAAAGCTTGGTCAACATCATATTGTGATGCGTTAGGGTTCGCAAGGAAGTTCTTAGCTTTTGTAACTGCTGCTGGATCAACATTTTTAACAGTTCCGTTAGCAATTGCATCTAATTGTGAACTCAATTGTGATTTGTCAACATTCTGATAGGCCACAGTTGTACTGCTGTCGGTGCTTGTGTTATAAGCAACTGCGTTAGTCTGGAATGTTTCACCAACAAATTGTCCTGGAAGAATATTCTTACCATCTTTGTCTTGGAGAACTGGATCTTTCCAAGTGAGTGGGAAGGCAGCAGAAACACTACCACCAATCTGGCCATCAATACCAACTTTAACAGCATCACCAATAATCTTTGTTGCAGCTGCTGAAGCTTTGTCAACGCCTCCAGAAATTGCGTCGCCAGCCATTTTGGCTGCACCACTAAGTGCATTAATGACTGTCGCTACTAGCCCGCTATCATTTCCATCTTCTAGAACTTGAATAGGTGTTTTACCATCATATTGTGCTGTGCTATCAGCATCGACGCCCTTGTTATAGTGGAATACTTGATTCCCAGCAAGCATGCCAAGAACAGCTTTCTTAATTCCATCAGACCAACCGTTAATATAAGAGTTGATCATATTTGCTATCGCCGTTGCAACACCACTATTAGTATTAACGGAATATACAGGCGTTTGAACTGTTTTTCCAGTCACGGGATCCGTATAGCTTACTGTGGAAGTTTTTACTTCCTCAAGTGTCGTCATTTCAATCCCATGTTCCATTAATGTTTCGCCATAAAGATTCAGTTGTTTAATCTCATTTTGAATTTGGTTGGCCTCTGCGTGGTATGCATCAGTGAATCCCTGAATGTTTAAATCATCACCTGTCAAACCACCTAAAATGTTTCCGGCGATTCCGCCAATAGCACCTGACACACCAGTTACTACTTGATCTACACCAGAAATCAGCGCGCTACCAACATCACCAGCAGCCGTACTTAGTGTACTAATTGCTTGCGTTACAGCTTCGACAATAGGTGCAATAGCATCACCATTCAAAGTAGTGGTAACCACTGCATACCCCCCAAGCTTCGAGTTAGGTATCATAGTCCCTGGCTTATAATCATCAGATTTACCTAAATTGGCATCGACAATTCGGAATTGTTCATGCGTACCTTTGGTAATGTCTTCTGGATGATCAGGATCAACATTTTCGATAAGGATCCCAACAGGAGTTTGTTCTACCACCATCCAAGTACCAACTTTAACTGTGCCTGCTAGGTTAGCTGGAATACCAATCGATGCACCGTTTGTGCTATTACCAATCGCAGAAACACTAAGACCTTTGTTTTGACCTTGTGCATAAAACACACCATATCGAGTCGCTGCATTGGTTGGATCTGAACTAATGGCATTTTGGTCATTTAATTGATCTGTAGTAGTTGTAGTTTCATCAGTTTGGAACTGACCGGTATCGCCTTGACTAGGGTAGGCACTGTTAAATGACATATCAAGACCGTCATTTAACTTAGCAGTTCCATCCCCTACAACCGTTGATTTTTGAGTACCATCAATGTTTGCCCAACTTGATGCGCCACCTTGTAAATCGGGTGCAGCATCAGAGCCACCGACTGTCGAGTATTTATTTGCGCCACGATCTTGACCGGCATTGGCACTGTCAATCTTCGTACCTGCACTCGTCGTGTCACCGAGTTTTGCAGTTGCGCTATTCTCACCTGTAGCTGTATTACCATTGCCAAATAAAGTCGTGTCAATAAGTGCTTTATTTGTATCAGTAGTTGGGGTTGTACCTTGAGGCGCTTCTACCTGTCCAGTGGTAGTCCCTTGAACCTTTGGATCGACCTGTTTCGTAGTTGTTGTGGGTTTTGAAATATCGCCTGGCTGATCAGTTGTTGCTGTCGCAGCATTGATATTATTACTTTGATTTGCTGCATTAGTATCAGCAGCTGGTTGCTCTTGCGTTGCTGCCGGCTGTTGCTGTGCCGCAGCGCCTGCATTAGTATCTGTTGCTTGACCTGCACCCGTACCAGCCTCTGGTGTTGTTGCTGGTGCAGTCGTCTGTGTTGGATCCTCCGCAGCTGATGCTGTCACTTGTGAGCCAAGTAATACAGCACCTAATGAGAAGGTCGCGATTCCTGCAAAAAGCCAGGTTCGACCTGCTTTATACATCCGGTAGTGCAGCGACTCAGATTCATGCATGAGTGCTAACTTCCGGTTCCCCTTTGATAGATTCTTTGAACCTCTTCCCATAATAATTCCTCCTCCATAAATTCCAAAAACTTTAAAGAAATTAAGCAAGTACAACGTTGTGCTTTGCACACCCTTACATTAGCAAATCTGACCGGCTAAAAAAGCCTCAAAAATTAGAATTATTACAGGATTTTTCAATTGGCGTTTAAAAAAATAAGAACAATTTCGCAAGAATGCCACTATTGTAGGAGTTTATGGTTACATACGAAAATTCATTTTTAAAGGGTATAGTTCCCAAAAAATATGACAACTAAAAGGACCACCCTCCTCACTGGAAGAGTGGTCCCTTTGGTTTAATTAGCGTTTAAACAGTTTATATATCAGGCTTTGATTACTTTTGAACCTGAGCAATTAATTTCTTCATTGCTTGTGCTTGGAACTCAGCTGTCAATTGCTTCTGCAGTTTTGCCTGGTCAGCTTTAGACATAGTTGGGTTCTTCATCATCGCAGCTTGCATGCCCTTCATCACGAAGGCCTTACCCTGCTGCTTCAACTGTGCTTGATAGGCCTTGTTCTTCATTTGTTTTTGAAGCGCCTTAGATTGGGCAACTGACAAGACAAGCCAGTTCTTGTTGACTTCAATCTTGTTGGTCCGTTTAACGAACTTGTGATTTTCACCAGTGAAAGCAAACCAGAATTTGGCAGCGTTATTCTTGTAACGCCAACGGGTGACAGTAGTGGTCATTTGCGTTGTGCCATTGACTCTGCTCAACTTGTTTTTAGTATCGCTATTAGCCTGCGTATGCACCGGCTTCTTAGCAGCTTCACTATTCTTGTAAATATAAACTTGATGATTGTTCTTCGAGCCAATTGGCTGGTAAAGGATCATCGACATTTGCTTGTTAGGACTAACGGAATAGATTGTCTTAGTCGTACTTGTTGTGTACTGTTCCAAGCCATAATGATGTTGCCAGTTTTTAACGGCATAGACACTTGAGACGACTAATCCCAGTAGGGACAGAATCGTTAACGTGATACTGACAGCGTTGTTTTCAATATAGATGAAGAAAACAAACGCTAATACGGCAAATACGCCTAGTAAAATTAAGATCATTTGCTTTCACCCCCGTTTTTTGCAGTGTAATCACTTGCTTCTCCACGGTTCTTCATGAAGAGTGCGGTGATCACAGCCATGGCACAGAAGATGGCAGCCACGATGAAGGCAGCGTGATAGCCACTCAAAGTAGCGTTGATGGCGTGGTCCTTGTATGACAATGGATCAGTCTTCAATAAGTGCTTTGCTGGCATTCCATCCTTAGTCACGTTACTCAAAATACTGATCAGAATGGCGGTACCCACTGAACTGGCAATTTGACGCTGCGTGTTGTTCACGGCAGTCCCATGGCCAATCAAGTTAACGGGTAAAGCGTTCATCCCAACAGTAGTAGCAGGCATCATGGCCATCGAAATACCGAACATCCGCACGGCATAAAGAATCACGATGTAAGCTGTTGGTGTGTTTTTAGTAATGAAGATGAATGGAATTGAACCCAACGTTAAGAGCACCATTCCCATGATAGACAAACGCTTGGCACCATAACGGTCAACGGCTCGTCCAGTAATTGGACTCATGAAGGCCATCATCACCGCACCAAATAACAGGGTTAATCCGGAATGGAATGCTGACATCCCTTTAACGATTTGCAGGTACATTGGAATCACCATTTCAACACCCACCATGGCCATCATTGAGATTGAACTCAAAATAGCTGAAATCGTGAACGGTTTGGAACGGTAAACCCGCATTTCCAAGAAAGGATCGTCCATCTTGAGTTGACGCCAGATGAACAAACCAACGACAATCGCACCGACGATCAAGAAACTGATGACTTTAGTGCTGCCCCAGCCATCATCACCGACCGTTGAGAAGCCGTAGAGAACACTACCGAACCCAATCGTTGACAGGATAACTGAAAGGACATCGATGCCTTCCTTTTTGGTCTCCAAAACGGGATGCATCCAGAAAAAGCTGGCAATAATGACTAGCGCAAGAATTGGCAGCGTCATACCGAATAAATCACGCCAAGAGAAGTTATCAATGACCCATCCTGAAAGGGTAGGACCAATGGCAGGTGCCACACCGATAACGATTCCGGCAAGCCCCATGGCAGTCCCACGACGTTCCGGTGGGAAAACTGACAACATAATGGTTTGCAAAAGCGGCATAGTGACACCAACACCAAGGCCTTGAAGGATACGACCCGCTAACAGGATACCAAAGTTAGAGGTTGGTGCTGTATAAGCAACGAAGGTTCCAGCAAAGAAAACCGTCATTGCGACAATGTACAGCCACTTGGTATTAAAACGTGTACTTAGCCAAGCACTGATTGGGATCATGATCCCGTTGACCAGCATAAAGCCGGTAGTTAACCACTGAACGGTTGACGTTGAAACGTTGAACGCGTTCATTAAGGTTGGAAATGCTGTTGATAAAATAGTTTGGTTGAGGACCGTACAGAATGTACCGACCAGTAAGATAATGATCAATAACCCTCTGTTATAGGATTTCCCCTTTGTATCTACTGCGTTACCCACTAATTAAAACCTTCTTTTCTATAACTTGCTTTTTAAACGACTGTCCACTACTATAATAACTTGAAAGGTATTTGTCAACTATCTTGACAAATTTATTTGATTATATATACTAGTCATTATGAAATCGGATAGGCACGTTATTAAATATAACAACTCGAATCCTATTCTTATAGGAAAGAAAACCGTTACAATAAGTATTTGATGAGAAGAGGAATAAATTTGAACACTGAGGAACACGATGCGTTTGCGACTTTCTCGAAGAAAGTTAACTGGCATTTGGGTATCGGCGACGTCTCTGCGGCAACTGGTGTATCGCAGAGCCAACTAAGATACTGGGAACAAAAGGGCTATATTAGCAGTGAGAAAGTGAATGGTCAAAACCGAAAATATTCATATGAGACGTTAATTCGAGTTTTCATGATCAACAATTACATTCAACAAGGATTCACCCTAGGCGCCGCCGAGAAAAAGGCGGCAGCACACCGAGAAACGATGGAACTCTTGAAGCGGTCAATGGTCGATCGTTTTCAAGGGATCAGCAAGATCGACGGCTACCCCGCCATTAATTTAGGCTTTGTGGATGACCAGCAGACCGAGATCCTCTACCTGGTCGTTAAGGAAGACCGGACGGATGTTAAGATTGTTGAACAGGATTAAGGTTTTCAAAAAAGGATTTTCCAGATGACTGGAAAATCCTTTTTTGTTTAACGAGTGACTGTTACATCGCCAGCCGAAGAATTAAGCTCAAACGACTGCCCATTAGTTTTAACTTTACCGTAACGATGCCGGTTCTTACCATAAATGCTGGTATCACCATCAGAACTATTCGCGTGAATGACGATGCCAGCTCGAGGAATAATCCGAGCGGTAATATCACCGTCAGCGGTATTCGCCGTCAACGTATCCTTCACCGACTGATCCTCCAGATATAAATCACCGTCGGAACTCGTGACACTGAGGTTCTGCCAGTGATTATTGCTGAGATAAACCTCACCATCATCTGAATGGAGGCGGCTATCAGCCTTATCAAAATGACTATTGCGAATCGTGATGTCACCCGATGAATCAATATTTAATCCGCGGTCGAAAGTGACACCATTCATTGTAATATCACCATAATTCTGATGCGGCATGTTCATCTCCTTGGTGACCGTCGTATTTTCAAGATTCAAATTACCATAACCGTTACTGCTCAAGTTTTTAACGGTTAAATCAGTGACGTGCAAACTCATTTCGCCACGATTATCAATGGTTTTGATTTGGGTTTTCTTTGGCACCGTAACGTCGATTGTTTGCGAACCGTTATCAATACTAAAATCACCAAACATGAAGTGGGTCCTGGAGTGGCCGGAAATGGTGAGTGCATGACCAGAAAGATGCGTTTTAATTTGATTACTCTTTTGTGCATGCACCGCGACTTTAGCAACGTTGCCCCGGTGGATGGCAATTGGACCGTAGTTGGAACCCTCAATATTAATGGTATCAACGTTTTTGATTTTCCGTGAATACGAAGTGCTTTGGTCGGTTTTAAGGCCATTGTCCCAGTAGATAGACTTGATCCCCCCCTGTCCAATACCAATAGCCAGCATGATACCGCCAATGATCAAGATAATGATCCCCGTAATAAACGTCTTTTTCATTTGTGGTCACGCTCCTTTTCCGCTTGATTCTTAGACTTTAGTTTACCGTATAACCAGCGACTGGCCGATAACGTCACGTGAATGGCACCACTAATCAGCCACTTAAACGCTGGAATAAGGGCAACGAAAAGTCCGATCACGCACAACCCAGCGCCAACGTATACCAAGCCAGTCGACATCGACTGCGCCATAATGCCAACACCAACACCAAACACAAAGATACCAGCAACCGCAAGGGAGAGAATCGTGACTACGAGAGCAAAAACAATCGCTGCGGCCCCCACTAATAAGCCAAACAAGGTTGCCAAAACGCCAATTGCTAACGGGATCGTCAGTGGTGTGGATAGGATGGCTAAGACAATCAGCCAAATCGTTTTGACCTGCGTTTTCGATTGCGCTGCCCGGCTACGCATGGTCTGCCCTTCCTTTTCCGGTGCATCCAATAGCCGAATTGAATAATCAGCTAATACTTTACGCGCCAGCTGACGCGGTGAACCTAATTCTTCAACGCTAGCCTCATAACTCTCAAAGCCACCGTCCGCTAAGTATTCAGAATAGAAGCTCACAACTTCCTCCAGCTCAGCATCACTCAACTGATTCAGATAACCTTTAAACTCCTCGATGTATTTATCCATGATTGATTTCATCCCCTAACATTGAATCAATGCCTAACTTGAAGTTTTTCCACTCGCCTTGAATGGTTGCCAACCGTTCTTTGCCGTCTGCTGTAATCTGATAGTAACGACGATTACGCCCCTGATATGGTTCATCATAAGTTGTTAACCAGCCGTTTTTCTTCAGCCGACGCAAAACCGGATACATCGTCGACTCGGAAACTTTGATGGCTTGCTGAACCCGCTGCGTTAGTGCATAACCGTAATAATCCTGCTGTGCTAAGATCGCCAGCACGCTGCCATCTAATAGTTCGGAACTCACTTGAATGGCCACATCGTTTACCTCCCACAATATTATATGACATATAATATGATTTCAAAGATAGTGTACAGGAATCCCGCAAGCTTGTCAATTTAAAACTGATTGATTTTAACGAAAGCGCTATAATAGAAACAGCAAACTTCTAGGAGGAATTATCATGACCACAAAAGAAACCTATACTAACGTTCTGGAGAACGCGACTAACCTGGCTGTAGCAACCGAATCACTAGCTGGTCACACCCCAAACGTGCGGACCGTGAACTTTCTTTATTTTCCAAATGAATCAGAAAACACCGTGTACTTTGCAACATCTAAGAATACGGACAAAGTTAAGGAACTAGCTGCCAACGGCAAGATTTCTTTTACAACTACCCCAATGTCACCACAAGATGCCAGCACCGTCCGTGTCACTGGTGCTGATACGAAGATGGTCAACGACCGTCGCAGTGAACTCTTTGAGGCAATGGATAAGAAATACGCCAGCTTCAAAATGTTTGATCAACAGGCTCGCGACAACATGAACGTTTACGCTGTCACCTTTAAAGAAGCAGAAGTTTTTGGTCACGGTACCGACAAGCTGACCTTTAACTAAATTCTAGTAAAAAAAATACGGGGCTGTGACTTAAGTCTATATCGATAAGAATTCCAGTTAATTTCTTAACTAAAGCACAGCTTAAAATGTATGCTGGTTCAATACTGGAATATAGCCTTAGCCTGCTCCACAACTCAGATTCCGGCCATATAATGCCAAAATGCACCATCCCAATAAAAACCATTGGGATGGTGCATTTTGGCATTATATTCTGGAATCTACCGAGTTGTGTCGCACCCTCGCATTTTTTTGCTCTAATTTTCATCTAACGTCTGATAAATGGTCTGAATACCACTTAATAAATCCGATTTACTCATTACTAGTGGTGGTAACAGCCGCAACGTATTACCAACCGCGGGAAGAGTCAACAATCCCTTCTGGTGCAGCGTCTTGATCACGTTGTTGACGGGCAGATCATCCGTTAAGTGAATCCCGATCATTAGGCCGCGACCACTAACTGACTTAACCACTTTTAAATCTTCAAAGTGATCTAACTGCTCCCAGACCGCTGCAGCCTTCTCCTGAACATCGTCTAGAAACGCTGGCGTCAATTGTGTCAAGACAGCTTGGGCAGCTGCCATCGTTAATGGATTACCAGCAAAGGTCGACCCGTGAGAACCTGGGCCAAAAGCCGGTCCTAAGTTGGCTTTCCCAATCATAGCACCAACCGGAAGTCCATTCGCTAAAGCCTTGGCCGACGTTACGATGTCAGGATCCAAGCCGACACCCTGATAAGCAAATTTATAGCCCGTCCGGCCGATCCCCGTTTGAACTTCATCCACGATGAGCAGCGTATGCGTCGCCTGACACTTATCCTGAACCGCGTGCAGCCAGTCTTGGTCACCCACGATCACGCCGCCTTCACCCTGAATCACTTCAAGGATAACAGCCGCAAGGTCATCCGTAATGGCATCTAAAGCTGCTTCGTCGTTGTAGTCCGCAAAACTAATGTCTGGAACTAACGGTGCAAACCCTTCTTTAATATGGTCATTGCCAGTCAAAGACATCGAACCGTACGTCCGGCCGTGAAATGAGTGGTTAAACGACAAGACCTTTGATTTGCCTGTGGCTTTACGTGCCAGCTTCAGAGCCGCTTCGTTAGCCTCAGTTCCGGAATTGGCAAAGAAAACTAATTTATCCTCGTCGCCAACTAACAGTTCAGCAACTGCTTCCTGCAGGTGGTTTTGATACAAGTTGGAAATGTGCCATATTTTGGTCATCTGAACACTCACGGCATTTTGAATCTTAGCGTTTTGGTAGCCAAAATTGCAAACCCCGATACCCGAGGTAAAGTCTAAGTAGTCCTGACCTTGATCGTCTGTCACAACGACACCATTGCCAGAAATCGGTTCAAAATCAAACCGGTCATAAGTTGGAAATACGTGTGTCATACTCATTTCAATCGTTTGCCTCCATTTTTAAAGTTGTTCCTGGATGGGTCAACTGGTCAGTGATGCGTACCGCTTGAACACCAGCGTGGACCGCTCTCACTGCCGCCGACAGCTTTGGCTGCATCCCATCCGTAATGACCTTTTCTTCTATTAAGTGCGGCAAATCCTGCGGGATCATCGCAGAGATCACTTTGCCATCCTTTAGAACGCCAGGAACGTCCGTCAGCAAATATAGCTGGCTGGCTTTCAGCACCCGCGCAACGTCCGCTGCCGCAGTATCGGCATTAACGTTCAGCCAGTCGCCATCCGGTGTCAGTGCCAGTGGTGCCAAAACACCGATCTGACCGTTTAAGAGCTTCGATAAGGCCAGTTCATTCACACCGGTAATACAACCAACGGCACCGTACGTTGCACGATCCACGTACGTGCCAATCAGCATCTGCTGATCAGACGCGTTCAGCCCAATTGCAACCAAACCCTCATGTGCCAACCGCATTAATAACGCCGGCTGGGTATTTCCCAGCAGCACCATTTTGGTAAGGGCTAAGGTTTGTTCATCCGTCACTCGAATACCGTTTTTCTTATGCGTTGGAATATGCATCTTGGCTGACAGCTGAGAAATCTGCGGACCGCCACCGTGAATCAATAACACTTTTTTACCGGCTTGATGCCATTGACGCAACTGTTCGAAGAACTCGCTGTTCAGTTTTGAAATGGCGTTGCCGCCGATTTTTACAATGATAAGATTCACGATTTACGCTCCTTTTTAAGTATGATAGCTGGCATTAATTTTGACGTAGTTATAGGTCAGATCACAGCCCCAGGCTTGACCTGAAGCCGATCCAACGTGCAAGTTGACGTCAATCTCAATTTTACTTGACCCCATACTATCACTTGCGGCCTTCTCATCAAAGGATAACCCTAAACTATCTTGAACCATCTTGATGCCGTTGACTTCAATATCAACGTGATCAATATCAACGTGGGCGTTAGTCATCCCAATCGTTGAAATGATCCGGCCCCAGTTAGGATCCTGCCCGAAGATGGCCGCCTTAACTAGGTTTGACCCAACGATTGCCTTGGCAACTTCTTGGCCTTCAAGGTCGTTGAACGCGCCGTTGACGTTGCATTCAACCAGCTTAGTTGCGCCTTCACCATCAGCTGCGATCTGCTTAGCCAGTTCCTGAAGGACCAGGTGCAAGCCAGCTTGGAAAATGCCAAAGTCAGCATCATCGGTACTGGTTAGCTTGGGTGCACCGGCCATCCCGTTAGCCATCACCACGACCATGTCATTGGTTGAAGTATCGCCGTCAACGGTAATTTGGTTAAAGGTAGTATCAACGTTGTGACTGAGCGTTTCCTGCAGCAGTTCGCCGTCAATTCCAGCATCCGTTGTGATAAACCCTAACATGGTGGCCATCTTAGGGTGAATCATGCCCGAGCCTTTAGCAAACCCAGTGATTGTTACCTTTTTGCCGCCCATTTCGATCTGAACACAAGCCTGTTTGGACTTCTTATCCGTCGTCAGGACCGCCTTGGTCACGTTGTCATCTTGGTGGGGACTTAATTGGTTGATCCCGTCAGTCACCTTATCCATTGGCAGCTGCGAGCCAATCAATCCCGTAGAAGCAACACCGACTAAGTTTGTATCAATCCCTAGTTTTTGACTCATCAGCTGCTGTTCAGTCAGCGCGTTTTTTTCACCCTGCTTACCCGTACACGAATTGGCACAGGCACTGTTTAAGACCACTGCCTGAAGCACGTGATCTTGATTGATCGTGTTTTTGGTCAGCTTCGTTGGCGCCGCCTGAAATTTATTGGTGGTATACGTCCCCGCTGCGCTCGCTGGCACTTCTGAAACCAAGTAGCCAAAATCTAACTTATCAGTCGTTCCAATACCCACTTCGATGCCGTCATTGTAATAGCCCGTAGGCCACTGAAAATTTGTTAATTTAACATCATTCATTTTTATCATACAAATTCTTCCTTCTCATTTAGCAATTCAGTTATACAAATGCTGGTAATGTCGGTAACCCAGTCGTTTCAGCCTGACCCATCAAGTGGTTAAAGTTTTGGACGGCCTGACCGGCTGCACCCTTCATCAAATTATCGATGACACTGATCACCATCACAGTTTGAGTGACGGGGTTGTACACAACGCCAATGTCGCAGTTGTTAGTGCCAACAACTTCTTTCAAATCTGGTGTCGTTCCGTCCAATACGTTGACGAAAGTAGAATCGGCATAATCCTGATTGAAGGCAGCCATTAATTGCGCTTGGTCAACACCTGGCTTAACTTTGGCATAAATACTGGCCATTAAACCCGTCGTCAGCGGTAATAAAGTGGTACTGAATTGAATGGCATTGACTACATTGTTCCACTTTTTCAGCTGCGCCACGATCTCTGGGATATGTTTGTGGGTGTTTAGCCCATAAAGTTGGAGGTTATCACTGGCTTCCGTGAAGTGGGTGATTCCGGTCAACTTTTTACCCGCACCTGAAGTCCCGGACTTCGCGTCAACCACGATGGTATCGGGATCAATCAAGTCGTCTTGAACCATGGGTGCTAATCCGAGCAGCGTCGCCGTCGCGTAGCAGCCCGGGTTAGCAATGTAAGACGTTCCCGGCTGATAGAAATCAGCTAGGCTGTACGTTGCTTTTTGCAAGTGCTCAGCTGGTGCTGCCGGCTTGTGGTACCACTTCTCGTACTCTGCTGGATCTGGTAATCGATAATCCCCCGATAAATCGATAACCGGAAAATCAGCATCAATAAAGTCACCAGCTAATTGACTAGAAACCCCAGCGGAAGTTGCAAAAAAGACTGCTGTGTTATTTGCCATAATTTGCTGCGGATCAAATTTTTGAATCTTGATGTGCTGTCCGTGAAAACCTGGAATCAATTGATCGAGATAGCGGACCTCACCATCTTTCCCTTCATCTTGATGTCCATATAAATTAATTTGGTCGATTGCCGGGTGCTTAGCGAGTAACGTATAAAGTACTGTCCCGCTGTAGCCGGTAACGCCTACTATCGCAACGTCCATTGGTTTCACCTCACAAATTTTTAATCTTGTTTCGTATGCGTTCTACTATAGGCTCATCATTCAAAAAATGCAATATTTTTTACTGAATTTATCAAAAATAAGCTTATTTATGTATATTAATAGCATTTTAAGGCCTTATATGCATTGAGTTTTGAATAGTTCCAACCCAAAATAAGGGTCAGTGCTCTTGCACTGGCCCTCTTTCATTAAATTATTCGTAACGTTTGCTGATAACATCTCTTTTAATTTTAATTAATGACCAGCTTCGATTTTATCTTCGCTATTTCAGTTAATTAAACACTTTAAATGGTGGCGTATCACTAACCAATTAGATTATGTCGCAGTCAGGCATTAGCGCTATATAAAATATCTGGTATAATATATTCAAATACTAGATACGGGATGATCGATCATGAATATTGAACGTTTTATCAAAGCCCGTAAGGCGATGGGATTGTCACAGGCAGAACTCTGTGATGGTATCTGTACGCAAGCGACGCTAAGTAAATTTGAAAATTCTGGCAAGGCACCTGCGATTCGCATTTTGACGCAGCTTTGTGCCCGTTTAAATTTGACTCTTGACGATGTCTTTCCGGTTAATCCACCCGCTCAATCAAAAGCTAATCAGCTCTTGGATCGTGCTGAATACAAACTGATCACCAGCGAGTACGACAGTGCCAACAATGACCTCGATCAGGTTGATTTTGATAACCTTTCCGTTCACGGTCAAATGCAGTATTACTTTGTTAAAGGTTATTTGTCAGCGTTACTGGAAAAACCGATTGCTGATACCTTGTACTACTTTAACTTAATTCTTAATGACCTAGATGACACCCACAGCACCATTTTTACGCAGCTGGCTTACACTGGCAGCGGAATTGCCTACGGTCATAACAACGAAAATCAAAAGAGTGAATTTTTCTTCCAGAAAGTCTTTGACGGTTTACACACCTTACCATTAACCGACAACAAGGCAATCTGGCGGGCTCTCAATATGGTCTTCTACACCGCGGAGTACTTTGCCCAGGTTAAAGACTATAAAACCAGTGACTCACTTTTACAGTACGGTTATGAGATCTGTGCCAACAATCACGTCACTTATTATTCAGCCCGCATCTGCTTCCGCCGTGCTCAAAACGCCATTGCAGAAGGTAAAAGTAGTGATGCTATCATGGAAATGATCAACGATGCTAAAGCTTTTGCCCGGATGAATAACAATCAGAAACTATTGGAACAAATTGAAAATACTGAACTTAAATGAATGTAAACAGCCGCGTTCCCTTATTGGGAGCGCGGCTGTTTTGTTCGTATGAGATTTTCGCACGTTGCTTTTACCTAGCTGAAACGTGCTCCTCAACGCAAAGACCTATGTATAAGAGTGTCCCACCATAAATTCAAACCCGGGATGCCTCTTTGCTTTTACCTAGCCGAAACGTGCTCCTCAACGCAAAGACCTATGTATAAGGGCGCCCCATAAATCCAAACCCGGGATTGACGCCTCTTTGCTTTTACCTAGCCGAAACGTGCTCCTCAACGCAAAGACCTATGTATAAGGACGCCCCACCATAAATCCAAACCCGGGATTTATGGTGGGGCGTCCTTATACTCCGGTCTTTAACCGCGTTGTTCCGCACTCTTTACTTTACAATAATCACCGACACCTTAGCTTCTCTCATGATTTCACCCGCAACGTGGCCAATTCTCAAATTGCCCCGGCGCTTATGCGAACCCAATAATACTAGGTCGGGTTTGAAATCCGGAATGATTTCTTCCAAAATGACCCGTTCCGGTTTACCCTCACCAATCAGTGGTTTAACTTCTTTTACGCCAAACGCCTTAGCCTTGCTGACATAAGTATTCAAGTCATGATAGATATCATCTCTGCGCGATTTGATCACATCCGGTGATAGCGTTTGGAAAATATTCATGTCACCAGTTTCCATCACCGATACAATACCCAGCGGTATTTCGAATGTCCGAGCCAACGTGCAAGCATAGTTGAACGCCTTACGTGACGACTCATCATCGTCATCATCCACGGCTAACAGCAACCGTTTGTAAGTCATTACTTCTGCGTCAAAATCGTCTTCTGTAAGCATAAAATCCTCCTAATTAATTACACATTTGATTCCTTTTCCCAAGAATAACTATAACATTCGTGGGCCGGAAGACAAGCCTAAATTTAGGATAGCCAAACTATTTATCTATTATTTATAGATTTTGGACTAACTAGCGTTAACAGGTGAACTAAACTTACAGATTGATTCGACCCATGATCATCAATGCCACGGTGATCACCGCACCACTCACAATTAACACTGAAGCTGACCACTCTAGCCGGTTCAAATACTGGCCGGTATTTTGCTTCAACGTTAAGGCGTACAGAATAATACCCGGTACGTAAACCACCAAACAGATAAACAAGTACTGCAGACCCGACAAGGTAATCACTACTAGTTGGAACATCAGGGCCGCCACACCGATCAGCAGCTGCAGCCGGTTCCCCTTCTGGCCGCGATTTTGCCATGAGTATTTGATTTGGTAAGCCGCAACAATGGCGTAGCAAACCACAATTGAAGCCGTACACAGACTGTACGCAAATTCATAAGCCCTCTCCGCAAAAACCAGAACGATCATGAAGACTTGCACCATACTAGCGGTCGTAATCAAGGCAAGGGTCGGCGCACCGTGCTTGTTCTTTTTAGCAAAACCTTTAGGGATCAATCCCTGTTCAGCCATCATCCCGAGCGTTTCCGCCGGCAACATGGTCCAAGACAGCCAGGCGCCTAAGATGGAGACCAAAATACCAATACTAATAAAGCTGCCGCCCCACTGACCCACCATTTTCTCAAAAATAAAGACCATCGCGGGCTGTTTCATCTGGACCAGCTCAGCACGAGACAGGTACCCGTAAGGTAAGATCGATGCCAGCGCATAAATGAAAAGCAGGCAGCTAACACCGATCAGCGTGGCACGCCCCGCGATTTTACGGCTTTTAGCCCGCGAAGCCATTATTGTGGCCCCTTCGATCCCAACAAACACGAACATCATGATCATTAAACTACTTTTGATCTGCGGTGCAATGGCACCCAGCGTCAGGATACCCCTAAAGTTACCCCAAAATTGAGTGGTAAAAATATGCCCGTTAAATAACACAATGGCCACGACAATAAACGTAAAGATGGGGATCAATTTACAGACGGTAATGATGGTATTCATTAACGTGGCACTTTCCACCCCGTGGTTAACTAACAGTGTCAGTAACCAGGCAATGACGCTTGCTACCAAAATTGACAGCGGACTGTTCCCCCGCTGAAAAATTGGAAAAAAATACCCTAGCGTACTCATAAAGACGGTGGCAAAAGCCACGTTGCCTAACCAAGCCGACATCCAGTAGCCCCAGCCGCTGATGAAACCGACAAAGGGACCGAACCCCGCTTTGCCATAAGCAAAAATACCCTCTAAATCAGAACGCTTATTCAGTAAATTATTTAAACAGGCCGCTAACATTAAAATACCGAAACCAACGATCGCCCAGGAAATTAGTGCAGCCCCCGGAGCAGCAGCAATTGCCAGATCACTGCTCAAGGCAAAAATGCCGGAACCAATCGCGGTCGTTATCACTAAAGCAGTAAGTGAAACACCATTGATTTTGTGAGACTGCGATGCCATAGGATTTCCCTCATTTCTTGGAGCGCTTGATTGTATATCATATACATTCGCTCTTTTTTTATAATCTTAGTTTACCTGAGTAAAGTTAACAAACTATGGGGAAACTATGAAAATTTTTCGGTGTTACTATTTTTATATTTATGAAAATATCTCAAATCGGTTTAAATGGCCTGCTATCAGCCTTTATTCGATCTTTTCGTAATTTTAAACTGCATATATACTGTATGTCAAATTCGATCGCTCAGCTTACCTTGCTGCCAAACAAAAACGTGCTGAGAAACGACATATCGTCATTTTCAGCACGTTTGTTAATCATTCATCACTTTTTCACATACCCAATTCGATGTCCATACCAGATCTGCCAAAATAAATCACCGGTCTTTTGGACGGTTAACTCGCCTGATACATCACTAGTCTGCAGGCCAGCCAGTTCATCCGAGATCACGTATTGTTCTCCCGGTTGTAAAATGTCAATCGCAGGTGCACCGGGTTGGGTTGATCCGTATAAGCCGATTTGATGTGCTACCTTTAAGCTTGGCCGTTGAACACCGGTTACTTGGTCTTCCTTGAGCCAGCCGAGCTGCCCGCTAAAATTAATGGCGATCCAGTCTCCATCCTTAGCTGCACAAACAAACGCCTGACCGTAGCTAACACGATGCGAGAGCGGCTCTGACTGTTTGCCAATCAAACCGCTCTGAAACGTCGGTCGCTGAAATAGATCCGCGTAAGGCCTGGTAATTTCCACCGCGTGGCCAATGTTTACCGGCAGCTTAGGCTTGGAAACAACCCCCAGCTGCCGAAACAAAGCCTCCCAGTCAAAATACCAGCCAGGATCCCGATGCATCGCCGGTTCAGCGGCTTGAGTCGGGGCAGCCACATTGTCGTGACCCAGCAAATGAGCCCGATCTAGCGGAATATGATACTGAGTTGACCACTCTAGAATCTGGGCGGCTAGTGTGTACAGCATCGGTTGGGTAAAGCTAGCCGGTTGCTCAACATAAGCTTCCTGCTCAATACCCAGTGACCGGCAGTTCATGTCCCAGTTGCCGGCATGCCAGGCAACGTTTTGAGGTGCCACCATTGCCGTCCGATACCCATCACGCTGGCGAATAACAACGTGAGCACTGACTTGGTTCGGCGTTTGAAACCGCGCAATGGTATCATGATAGCTTAACTCAGTGGCATGGATAATGATATAACGAATTCTAACATCATTTGGCCGGTCGGCAACTGTATAATTACCTGCCATTGCAGCCTTAAAATCAGTCATTATGATCTGTCAACGAAATGGTACCCACAAGCGTGGGTGCCACCATTCTGATCACGTAAACCGTCAGCGTGGTTGCATCAGGATGCACTTGCTTAATTTCAGCCAAGTCAAGCTTGATTCGACCCTCTTCGTCGACATCAGCATAGTCAAAATGCTTTTGAGCAGTAGTTTCAAACTGACCGCCGTCGTCCAAGGTATAGGCAATCGTCGCTGTCCGTTGGTCAAAAGTATCGGTCTGCTTGATCATGTCAGGCGTCATCGCGATGGTTTCATCTGCCAACTGCACCGTAAAAGCGGTTCGCTCATCATTTGCGATCAGTGATACCGTCTCCCGGCTAGGCTGCATCAGCCGCTCATAACCGTGATAGTTACCGCCAATCATATAAGCCATTCGAGAATGCCATGCTTCGCTGAACTGATCAAGCCGGTAGAGCCGTTTAGCATCTTCATTATTGTCCGCGTAAGAATCATTGACCGCGACATAGTCGACCCCGTTCAAGTTGGTAAAACCGGTCACGAGTAACAAATGACCAGTCGTGTCCCCCATTGCATTTTCAACGTAGGGCAGCTCACCATTATCCGGATCGTTGGTATATTGAACACTCACGCCCACTGGATAACCGGCTAAGATTTGCCGCCGAAGACCATCCAGACTGGTATAGGCAATATAAGCACGGTAGCCCATGCTGCCGGCCGCAGCCATACTAAACGACCAGTTACCAAAACCATTGTAAGTTTTATCAAAATTATGCAATGCCAATTCTTCGGGTAGAATATCGGCATTTTGCCGGTTAACTGCCATGGAGACGGTAGTCGGGCTGCAAATCCCCGGTGCCAGTTTAGGATCACGGATCTCCTGAGAGTACGCTGGGGTCGCAATAACGCGATCAACCGAAACGGCGTGCTTGTCCACCATCAAATCATGGTGAATCGGCTTCACACTAGCCGCAACTAGTTTAAGCACTGGTGTCTGCTGTGGGTCTCCAGTATACAGATGGACCCGCAGCTGTGCCTGGGTTCCCGCACCAGCTTTAACCGTTAGCGTATCCGTATCAATACCGGCAAGGGGATCTTCTTTATCCTGTTTCACACTGGCGCTCAAGGCTTTAGTTGACCAGCGCCCCCAACTATGCCAAGCAGACCAGCGGCCATCCTGATTTATCCGCGCTTCTACTTGAACGCTAGTCTTTTTGGGTGTTAACGCGTTCCACGAAGCGACTAAGTTTTTAAACTGCGGCAAGTCAAAAACCGGCGTGGTCAAGCTGCCTTCACCCACATATTCATTATCATTTTGTTCCAGTACTAAAGCTGTTTTATCAGCTGCTGCTAAGGTTAAATGATCGGTAAACTCACTTAAATCGATTGCAGAAAAATCCTCAAAAACCCTCGTATTCGGTCTTTTGGCCGGCGCTTGAACGGTATTATCTCGTTTATAGTACAGGGCTAGTAAACCGGCAGCTAACCCAATTGTAGTGCCAAATAGAAATTTTGATAGTTTCACAGTTTTACCCCCGCTTTAATCGTCAATTAATTTATTTACAGTAATTATTCTGAATGTGTCCAAAGTATACCATACTGTTCCAGATGTGTTCATCCATCACTTTAGTGAATCTTTTCATCAGGTTTGCTTTTAACACATTAGAGAATCGTGTACTTCTAGAAATTATTTTAATGTTTTTCACATTTTAGTGTTGACAATCCCCAATACAGGGTGTAGATTAATGTCAATCATTAAATTCAGATGAAAAGCGTTGACGAGAAACATCAACTCCACTTCGGATATAGAGAGTTGCCGGCAGGTGAAAGGCAATGACGGGTGGACGCGATGATCATCTCTGAGCTGTGTGCCGAACCGGCTAGACCGTAGTAGAACACATTGGGGTGCACCCATTATCGTGCCAAGCGTATCGCATTTATGCCGTACGTGAGAGGTAATTTCAGTAATGAGATTATAAACTAAGGTGGTACCACGTGAAAGCGTCCTTAATCGCAAGCAGATTGCGGTCAAGGACGCTTTTTCGTTCCCTGAATTTAAAATACAAAATTAAAGGTGGTGAGGACAATTGGAAGTTGGCATTAAGAGCTCAGATGATAGCGACATTCAGATTACACATATTATCAGATTTTCAAGCGCAAATGAAGTGCAATTTCTCATTGAACCCACCGATCCTGGGCGGGTCACACATACGTTTTACTAGCTTTCTTAACACATAACGTACTCTATCAGTTTCACATAGGTCCATCACATATCGTGTCAGCACACATATTATCAACACATATTGTTTCAGCACATAGTTTCAATCGATCACATATTAAACATAATTTTGGAGGTCTCGCCCATGAGTGAACAAGTATTAAGCAAACAAACATTATCAGAAAAAGAAGCTAAGTTAGCACAGGATCTTTACACCGCATACAAGACACGCAAACCACTTAAAGAAGCTGATTATACCGGTCTAGCAGACAGTGAAGACGCAGCTTACCGCGTTCAGCGTCAGCTAACAGCGGATAAGAACGAAGCCGTTGGCGGCTACAAAGTATCCCTGACCAGCAAACAGACCCAGGATATGTTCGAATCCGACTGCCCGCTATACGGTGCTCAAGTTAAGAGCCACTTTGTTAAATCACCGCACAACGTTAAGGCTAGTGACGTCATGGATCCACTAGCCGAAGTTGAAATGATGTTCACCGCTAAAGAAGACCTTTCAGCCAACGATTCACTAGAAGACCTTTTCCATAAAACCACCGTGGCACCGGCCGTTGAAGTCCCTGACTCACGGTTCAGCGACTGGTTCCCAAGCCTCTCCAAATACATGGTCATGGCCGATGCAGCCGTTGGCGGTTACGTGGTCTACGGTGAAGAAAACGATGCGGACCGGCTATTTGAGAAGCCGGAGGATCTCGCTAATGTCTCCTGCGAACTCTTCCACGACGGCAAAAAGCTAAAGGATGGCCAAGCTTCTGAAGTCCTTGGCAACCCGCTTAACTCGCTGCAGTGGCTAGTCCAAAAACTAGACGAACAAGGTATGCCGCTAAAGGCAGGCCAGCGGGTTTCAAGCGGTACCTTCCTACTCCCTGAATCCCTGACTGAAGGTGACTGGAAAGCCACGTTTGACAAGGGTATGGGAGCCGTACTGCTACACGTCGAACGTTAAAATTTTGAAAAAAGCTACTACTATATTAGAAGAATCCTAGCAACTAATTTAGATTCACTTAATACGGTGTCTTCCTGGTTAAACTAACGGCCAGGAGACACCGTATTTTTTTGTGTTAATTTCAGCTAGCCTAAACCTGTGCGACTCGGCACGCCCCTGCCATATAAGGGAAAGAAGCGGTGTTCCAGGAAAACCACCTGGAACACCGCTTCTTTCCCTTATATTCTGGGGCAAAACGCCTCGTCTTACACTCTCTCAAAACAGCCCCAACTTCCCAATCCGCTCACAAGCTTCCGTGAACCTGGGTTCATCAATCAGCAGGCCAACCCTGACGTAACCCTCGCCGCTCTTGCCAAAACCATTACCAGGTGCAACGGCGACCGCCGCCTTATCTAACAAAACGTCGGCAAATTGCTCACTGGTATACCCCTTGGGAACGGGCATCCAGGCGTAGAACGCCCCGCCTGAAGGATACGGTTCCCAACCGATCTTACGAGCAGCAGCGTAAAAATCATCGCGTCGCTTTTGATACAGTGCCACCAGTGATTTAACGGATGACTGGTCACTGTTCAGTGCCGCAACCGCGGCATCCTGAATCGCGGGAAAAACTGACACGAAGAGGTGATCTTGAATCAAGTTGATTGCTTCAATCATATCGGCATTACCCACGGCAAAGCCGATCCGCCAGCCGGCCATGTTATACGATTTTGACAAGGTGTAAGTTTCGATGCCAACGTCCTTTGCACCAGGCGTTTGCATGAAGCTGACCGGGCGTTTGCCATTAAACCCAATGGCACCGTAAGCAAAGTCCTGAACCACGCCAATGTGATGTTCTTTAGCAAACTGAACCGTCTCCTCATAGAATTTTGGTGTTGCCACCGCGCCAGTCGGATTATGCGGGTAGTTAAGGTACATTAACTTGGCCCGTTCAACCACTTTCGGGTCTAACTGCTGATAGTCGGGTAAATACTGGTTAGCTGATGACAGTGACATAAGCTCCAGTTTAACTTGCGCTAAAGCGACACCTGAAAGGTAATCCGGATAACCCGGATCCGGCAGCAACATGGTATCGCCAGGGTTTAATAACGCAAACGGCAGCTCCACCAGACCAATCTTAGACCCGCCAAGAATCGCCACTTCCTTTTCCGGATCAAGTGTCACGCCGTATTCACGTTTGTAGAAATCAGCGGCTGCCTGCTTTAACCGCGGCATGCCGCGAAACTGTGAGTACTTATGGTCGGTTGGATCAGCGGTTGCTTGCTGCATGGCCTTCACAATAAAATCAGGCGTTGGCTGGTCGGGATTACCCTGACCTAAATTGATCACGTCTGCACCAGACGCTGCTTTAGCGTTAACTTTAGCTACTAAACTAGCGAAAAACTGCTTTGGTAAATGCTGCAACACTTTAGATTCTTCAAACTTCAAACCAAATTCCTCCTCAAAAATAACCTATGTATTATCCGTGTTATGGATCAACACCTTAAAGGGCACCAAAGCCCCATTAGAATTTAATTAAAACACAATTAAGATACGGTTGCAAATACAGTTAACCCAGGTAATTTAGCCTTTCATGTGAGAAATAATAACTTATTATAGCGAGCTCTTCGAGATTTTGTCGGCTTAACATTAGATAATAATTATAAAAATGAGAAGTATTCCTCATAATAATTTTAATGCTCAACTAACCAAATCAATTTTATACGTATATTTATAAGGATAATGCATAAGAACTTTAACGTTGCTTTATCAACGAAGACGCTAATGTGGTGCTCTATGTTAATAGTTAACTGGCCGGCAACATTCCAAAAAATGAATTATTTTTCAGATTTTTCAATTTATTTTCTGAAATAGCCTTAACATTCTATTATTTTACTGTTATTATATTCTCATTAACTGATGTTAGGCTTTATTACATATACCGAGGAGGAATAACATGAAACGTCACTTTATCAGGATTATAAGTGGTTTGGCCGCTTTGTTCGCACTGCTTGTGACACTAGGTTTAGGTGCCGCACCGGCAAAAGCGGAGGCAACTTATCAAATAGCGACTGATTCTACTTTCCCGCCATTTGAGTTTGCCAACAATAAAAACAAATATGTTGGGATCGATATTGATTTAATGCATGCCATTGCAAAAGATCAGGGGTTTAAAGTCAATATGAAGCCAACCAGCTTTAACTCCGCCGTGCAAAGCGTTCAATCTGGCCAATCAGATGGTGTCATTGCCGGCATGTCGATCACCAAGGAACGTGAAGCGACTTTCGACTTTTCAAAGCCCTACTTCATGTCAGGTGTGGTGATGGCAGCCAAGCCCAACGGCAAGATCACTAAGCTCAGTCAGTTGCGTGGTAAGCGGGTTGCCGTTAAAACCGGTACTTCAGGCGCTCAATACGCACAAAGTATTCATAAAAAGTACGGCTTCAGAATTGTCACGTTTGATGAATCCAACGATATGTATCAGGATGTCTTAACCGGCAACTCGGCTGCCTGTTTTGAAGATTCTCCAGTAATGAAATACGCCGTTCGGCAAGGAACCAAACTTAAAATCTACACAAAGCCAACTTTGAACGGTCCCTATGGTTTTGGTGTTAAAAAGGGCCACAATAAGAAGCTCCTGCGGATGTTCAATAACGGACTCGCCGACTTAAAGGCTAACGGTGAATATGCCCGAATCACCAGACGCTATCTCGGTGCAAAGGGCAGTTCTGATACCACTTCTGACCGAACCTTTATGGGACTGATCAAACAAAACAAGGGGGCTTTGATAAGCGGATTCAAGCAAACAGTTTGGCTGACCGTTGTCGCCATTTTCTTCGCCACCCTGTTTGGGGTCATTGTTGGGCTGCTAGGCGTCGTGCCGAACAAGTTTTTCAACGGCCTATCCACGACTTTAATTTACATTTTCCGTGGCTTACCGCTGCTAGTGCTCGCCCTATTCATTTACACTGGGATTCCGAGCCTGACTGGCCAGAAGATCCCCGCCTTTATCGCCGGGATCATTACCCTGATGTTTAACGAAGGTGCCTACATTGCCGCCTTTGTTAAAGGCGGTATCAACGCGGTCGATGATGGCCAGATGGAAGCGGCCCGCAGCTTGGGCCTGCCATTTGGCAAAGCCATGCGGCGTGTCATCCTTCCTCAGGGAATCCGAATCATGATTCCATCATTTATCAACCAATTCATCATTACCTTAAAAGATACCTCGATCCTATCGATTATCGGGATCATTGAGCTGACCCAAACCGGGAAGATTATCATCGCCCGCAACTTGGAAGGGTTCAAAGTTTGGACGATCGTCGCCATTATTTACCTGATCGTCATTACCCTGTTAACGTGGCTATCTAACTGGGTTCAAAGGAGAGTGCGGTTATGAACGAAAAAATCAAAGTAAAAGTACACAATTTAATTAAGACTTTCGGCGATAACCAGGTTCTAAAGGGTATCAACCTGGAAGTTCACGATAACGAAGTGGTGGTCGTTATCGGACCATCTGGTTCTGGGAAAAGTACTTTTCTGCGCAACCTAAACCGGTTAGAAGCGCCCACCAGCGGTTCCATTGTCATTGACGACATGGACATTGCAGATCCGAAAGCTAATATCAATAAGATCCGTGAAAACATTGGCATGGTCTTCCAACACTTCAACCTCTTCAGTAACTTATCCGTCAGTGAAAACATCATGCTGGCTCCCGTTGAATTAAAGAAGGCATCCAAAGAAAAAGCTGCTGCACAAGCTAAGAAATTACTGGCACAGGTTGGTCTGGAATCTAAATATAACGCCACCGTTCAATCGCTTTCAGGCGGGCAGCAGCAACGTGTCGCCATCGCCCGTGCCCTAGCCATGAACCCGGATGTCATGCTGTTTGACGAACCAACGTCAGCACTTGATCCCGAAATGGTCGGCGATGTCCTAGCAGTTATGAAACAACTGGCAAAACAGGGGATGACCATGATCGTTGTCACCCACGAAATGGGCTTCGCTAAAGAAGTGGCCGACCGTGTTGTCTTCGTTGAAGACGGCAATATTCAAGAACAGGGTACCCCAGATGAAATCTTCAACCACCCGAAGGACCCGCGGCTGCAAAGCTTCTTGGATAAAGTACTAAACGTCTAACTTAACCCACTCATTGAATCCCAAAATTTAATATTAATAAACGCCACCTCAATATTGAGGTGGCGTTTATTAATTAGTCAAGAAGTTGCCTAATTTTCCTAATCAGAATAGACTCCTTTTACTGATTCTTGATCAGGCTTTTATTCTCTGGCTGCAGCAACCGTTTCTGGATGATCTAAAATCTCCACGTTAGTATCAACGACACCGGCAGCTGTTTTTAAAGTGATCAGCCCAAACTTATTCAGATTAAGTTCAGGGGCTTCGTTGACAAAATTATCCGCGTACCCTTTAATCAAGACAGGACCTAACGGACTAGCCAGCGTTTCATCATAAATCGCGTCAACGGCTTGTTGGTCAACTACTAGAAAACGGAAGCTAACGTCCAGTGAGCAGACACCGACTTTCGAATAGGCCCCGACACCATCGTCAAAGTCTAAAATCAGCTGTTCGTTACCATTCGTCAGGTGGTTTTGCAATCGTGTTTGAACCTCTTGACTCATTTGAAGAGTGGTCATATCATTTCCCCCTTTTACGTTGCTACCATTCTGCCACGATTGAGGTCAAATCGCAATTAAATTGCACACAACCTTTATTCATTTCACGCTCAGTTTAAGCTATACTCATATCAAAAGACCTTGGAGGTTTCAAAATGACGTTTTCTGTACTCGGTCCTGCCGGCACGTTTGCTGACGCCGCTGCCCGAAAATACCTTACCTTACACCCAATTGACAATATCGACATCGATTACCGCAACACCTTTGATCAGGTTTACGAAGCCGTCACGCCTGATGGTATTGGCTTGCTGCCTATAGAAAACCAGTTGGACGGTTTTGTTTTGGCAACGCTGCAACGACTGCAAGTTGCGGACATTACGGAAATCGGTGAAGTCACCGTCCCCGTTAACTTTGGCTTAGCTGGTAAAGTTAGTCGTTTAGATGACATTAAGCGAATCTTCGTTCAATTCAAAACTGAAGGGCAGTGCCAAAACTTATTGGCGCAACTCCCCAACGCAGAGATCATAACCACGTCCAGTAACATGATTTCCGTTGAAAAACTGCGGGATGGTCAGGCTGGTGATGCCGCGATCATGCCGCAGTCTCAACTCGACGTGGCAGATTTTCCGTTTAAGCTGCCAAACGTTGCGGATCAAACCGATAACAATACACGGTTCATCATCTTCAAAAAACAACCGGCTGCGTTGAAGGTACCTGCACAACCGGTTGAAGATGAAACTGTTTCATTTAAATCCGCACTTTTTATCACACCGCCAACTGAGGAAGTCGGCGTTCTTTACCAGATCCTATCCTACTTTGCTAAAACGCATTTAAACCTGGTAACGATCATGTCGATGCCTACCCGTCAAAAGATTGGCATCTACTCCTTTTATATCGAAATTTCCGGCACGCTTAAGCAGAGAGCCATTTTGTTTGAGACCCTTTCGCGGATGGCTGACAGTTATACGATTCATCCGCTTGGGATTTACGCGCTCTGAGCCGTCTTAGCGTGTGCTGCCTCAGCTTCTCTAGCCTGCTTTTCGTTTGCCCGGTGGTATTCCGCTAAGTGAACGAGATTAGTGAGGAAAATGTGGGTTTTAGCTTCATAGTGATACTCACGGCCGAGGTCAGCAATATAACCATTAATATAATCAACCTCAGTCGGCCGGTCGTGGATCATATCCTGATACATGGAGGGGTAATGCAGCGGCATATCGATCCGCGTATTAATGTCTAAGGCATGCATTTCTTCTTCACGGGTAGAAACCAGCGTAATACCGGCACGTTCGCAAATATCGTAAGCTTCATCGATGAGCTGGCGACCGAGGTCGTATGCTTTTTCAAAGTTGCCCAGTTCTCCCATCGGGATTTCAAACATCGTGCACAGCGTATTGATCACTGAGTTAAAAATGACCTTTGTCATCAGGGTGCCTTTAAAGTTAGTGGTCAAGGTTGGGTTCATCTGCGCTTTTTGAAGCTCATCAAATAGCCTATGAGTCATCTCGTCGGGTTTCTCCGTCAAGTTAGCCATGTTCATCTTGCCGGCGCCACGCTTACCCATGAAATCAACGTCGCCAGGGCCGTTTAAAACGGTGGCAATCAGGGCAGTCCCGGCAATGATCTTGTCATCCGCAAAGTACTGCTGCAGCTTTTCAATGTGCCCCATGCCGTTCATGCAGGTAAAGGCGTATTGACGGTCGTTAAAGAAGTGTTCACAGCGCTTTAGAAAATCGGCGAGCTGCATTTGCTTGGTGAAGAAAATCAGCATATCCGGATCACCCTGATACGTCTCAGGCGTTTCTAGTTTAATGGGAACCAGGTGGCGGTCCTGATGATCACGGGAAACGTATACGCCGCCCTGTTCACGGATCTTATCAATGTGCGGCTGCCAGGTATCGATAAACGTGACGTCGTTACCGGCCTCCTGCAGCAAAATCCCATAACGTAACCCCATTGCTCCTGCACCGATCATTGCAAATTCCATTAAAATCACACTCCAATTTTGATTTAATTTAATAAGAAAAAAGCGCCCTTGATCAAGTTCATCACTCGATCAAGGGCGCTTATGCGCTGTACCACCTTAATTCGTGTCACCTTTGCAGGTCAACACCTCTCACGTACGGTCCCGGGACGATACGCTGATCCAGTAAGGCGGATACACCATGAACACTCAACTATCGCATCCATTGCTCAAAGGCTACTTTCACCGTTAGCTCAAACACCCCTTCGCACTTTACGGGGCTCACTTAGCCGTCACTAATGGCTACTCTCCTTATCATCGCATTTGCTTTTTCTCATCATTTATTAATGTGCTTTTAATATATACCCCATTTTCTCATTCGTCAAGCTTAATTTGCCTAAATATCGTGATGCTTTTTCAGATACCACAGCAACAACCCGATCGGTACGACGGAAATCACGATGGAAAGCAGCCATCCCCAAGGTGCCTTCGCTAGCGGTAAAGGCATGTTCATCCCCCAGAAGCCGGAAACAATTGGCGGGATCGCCAAGGCTAGCGACCAGACCGTTAACAGTCTCATGGTGTTGTTAATACTATTATCCAGGATATTACTATAGGAACTCACGACCTGCTCCACGATTTCAGCCGCAATATTGGCCATTTCACGGCTCTGTTCCACTTCGACGCGCAAGTCTTTGAGATGCTGCAGTTCAGTGGTCGATAAGGTCAGCGGGTCATCATCGGCATCCGACAGGACCTGTACCTGACGAATGGCAATCACGTTATTATTCGCCGCAGTTTTTAAATAAACCAGCCGTTTATCCAAATTAGACAGCTGTTTAATCTGTTTATTATTCGGCCGTTTCTGGACGCTCTCCAATGACTCACGCGCCTTGTTCATCTCATCGATTCGATCCAGATAATCTTCGTTCAATCGAAAAATGAGTTTGAAGACCAACGTCATCAGACTATCAGCCGGCTGAGACAGGGACTGGGTGACTTTGATCACGTCTTTTAGCAGATTCGTGATGTAGGTGTTTCTGGGGTGGGTCACCGTAATCAAATTCGTTCCCTTGATAATGATGCAAAACGGCACTGTCTCTAAATACTCAGTACTATCAAGTCCCTCTTCGCCCTGATTCACAGATCGGAAAATCAATAAACTGCAGCCGGTTTCGGTATCGTAATCAAAACGGGCTCGTTCACGAATATCTCTCATATAGCCAATATATTTTTTCTTAATTTGATAGGTGTCTCGCAACTGATTAAAGTCGCGGCTGTCTGGCTGATCGACCGAAAGCCAGTTCAGTCCCTGCCATAGCTGATGTTGTGCAATCATAGCGTGCTGTTGGTCCTCCTTATTAGTCTTCCTTACCATTCTACAACTTTTCATTCTTTTGATATGACTGAATATATATGTGCATGCCTGAACTAAGTTGCCGTAACTAACGCTGATTGAACGTAAATATATTCATATTACGAGATTTTATTTGCACTTATTCGGAGTTTCGTGTAACATTATTCTCATATAAAACTAATAAACATTGATGAAACATGCTCACATCATCCACGATATGATGACATTAAATACAGAGATTACTTGATGTTGTCATAGTTGACTTGACCTCTCGGAGTGTCTCATTTTATGTGAAAGGGATAAGAGATTATGAAACGAAAATTGAGTGCGCGTCAGATGCAAATGATTGCGCTCGGCGGAACCATTGGCGTCGGGCTGTTCATGGGTGCCACATCGACTATCAAGTGGACCGGGCCGTCTGTATTGATTGCTTACGCTATTGCCGGGATGTTCCTATATCTGATCATGCGGGCTTTAGGGGAAATGCTTTACGTTGATCCAGATACTGGTTCGTTCTCAAAGTTTGCAACCGAATATATCAGTCCCCTAGCTGGCTACTTAACTGCTTGGAGCAATATTTTCCAATTCGTAATTGTTGGTATGAGTGAAATGATTGCTATTGGCGGTTACTTTAAATTTTGGTGGCCCGGATTACCCGCTTGGATTCCCGGGATCGTCGCCATTACTTTCCTGTGTTTAGCTAACTTAGTCTCCGTCAAGATGTTTGGCGAACTTGAATTTTGGTTTGCTTTAATCAAGGTTGTCACTATCGTCTTGATGATCATCGTTGGTCTTGGTTTGATTGTTTTTGGTATTGGCAACCACTTCCATCCAATTGGCATTTCAAATATTTGGACTCACGGTTTCTTTACTGGCGGCTTTAAGGGCTTTGTCTTTGCGCTATCGATTGTTTTAGCTTCATATCAAGGGATTGAACTGATCGGGGTCACGGCTGGTGAAGCTGAAAACCCGCAGCATACCTTGGTGAAGGCTATCCGGTCCACCGTCTTTAGAATTCTGATTTTCTATATTGGTGCTATTTTTGTTATTTTAAGTATTTATCCTTGGAACGAACTGAATAACGTGGGGTCACCCTTCGTTGAAACGTTCGCAAAAGTCGGGATTACTTCAGCGGCTTCAATCATTAACTTCGTTGTGATCACCGCCGCATTATCAGGTTCTAACTCTGGGATCTATAGTGCCAGTCGGATGTCATACACCCTAGCTAATAACGGCCAGCTGCCAAAGAGCTTTTTGAAGTTAAACAAGCATGGGGTTCCTTTCTATTCCGTAATCGCAATTTCATTGGGTATCTTCTTGGGAGTTGTTTTAGACTTCGTTTCGCCATACTTCTTTAAAGATGCCAGCAACATTTTCGTGATGGTTTACAGTTCTAGTGTTTTGCCCGGGATGATTCCTTGGATCGTTATTCTGATCAGTCAAATTGAATTCAGAAAACAGCATCAAGACTCCATGGTTAACCATCCGTTCAAAATGCCGCTGTCGCCATGGTCAAACTACTTAACACTGGCTTTCTTATTTGTCACACTAGTGTTCATGTTCTTTAACCCTGAAACCCGGATTTCTATTCTGATCGGTGTTATTTTCTTAGCCATCATGACGATTTTGTACTTCGTTAAGTTCCATGGAAAAGTTAAACCCATTTAATCTCACATTAAACCAAAAATAACCGCTAAGATTGAATTTTAATCTTAGCGGTTATTTTTATGGGTTCGGAGAGGAACCGAATACTTTGATAAAAACAACCAGTAGTCGTTGTTTGGGGGAATCAAAGTACTGATCGATTTTCCTTAATTTTCTCGTTTTTTCCTAAAGGTCAACCACTTCACTAAGCTGCCCAAAACCAGTAAAGCATAACCTATGATTGAAACCGGCTTTTCCGAAACTTCGCTTAATTGCGGCGTGTAAGCCTGAGTATTAGACGGCTTTGATTGTCTAATAGCAGTCCCCTTTGAAACCAGATGACTATCGCTTGAAGCATTCTTCTCTGGTTCAACGACAGCCCGTGGCACAGCTTCGCCATCCTCTGAAACTAAATTCTCAATTCTAGGTTGTGCGTGTGCTTTTACTATCCGCGAAGCTCGATTCTCATCAGTACCGGTAGTCACTACCTTGCCTGATTCCGGTTGTAAAGGCGTTGTTGGCTGTAACGGCTGTGCAGGTTGGGGTGTTGATGGCGTCGTCGGCTGTGCAGGCTGCGGCGTTGATGGTGTCGTTGGCTGAGTCGGTACAGCTGGAATTGTGGTATGCGGTACGTCTTCCGTTGGGACTTCTGATTTGAAGTAAGCTCGGATACCATCTGGTACTTCGCCTTGGACGTACGTGTGCGGAACGCTGTCGGTTGGTGAACCCGCTTTGAAGTAAGCTCGAATGCCATCCGGTACTTCGCCTTGTACGTACGTGTGCGGAACGCTGTCGGTTGGTGAACCCGCTTTGAAGTAAGCTCGAATACCATCCGGTACCTCACCCTGGACGTACGTGTGCGGAACGCTGTCGGTTGGTGAACCCGCTTTGAAGTAAACTTGGATACCATCTGGCACTTCACCTTGCACATACGTATGCGGAACATCGCCCGTTGGGACTTCTGATTTGAAATAGGCTCGAATGCCATCCGGCACTTCGCCTTGCACATACGTATGCGGAACATCGCCCGTTGGGACTTCTGATTTGAAATAGGCTCGAATGCCATCCGGCACTTCGCCTTGGACGTACGTGTGCGGAACGTTGTCCGTCGGTACTTCTGATTTGAAGTAGGCCCGGATACCATCCGGCACTTCGCCTTGTGGATTGTCCGTTACCGTTCGTGGTTGAAGGTCCCATCGGTGAGATTCCCCGCCGCTGATATTAACTGTATTGGCCACAATGTTGCCATCGATATTAACACCTGCATTAATAGTGGCGTTAGGTGCAAGAATGCTGCCCAGAAATTGACCGCTATTAAAATTAAACGTTTGATTTCCTGTGCCCAGGTTCCACAAAACGTGATTGGGCTCATTGTGTGATTCACCATTACTTACGATTTTCTGATCAGTACCATAAGCTAACCGAACCTGGGTCGAAATATTTTGGACACCTTCTGCAGGAATATCAGTGACATTGATCACAATTGTTGGGCTATCTTTATCTAGGCCCTTAATCGTGATCGCCTGCGGTGCACTCAGATTGCTTACCGGCACGTTGACATAAACGATGCCATCAGATGAAGTTGCGTTGGTGACATCAACATACCGCTGATTTTGGTCTGAAAAATCTTTTTTAACACCGTCAGAATCTGTTTGACTGGAAAAATCAGTTGATTCTTTAATGAGATCTGCAAAGACTTGATCAAAATCAATGTACGTTTCTCCATTAGCATCTTGGGAAACTTCTTCCGGCTTTAAATTATCGATTCGGACACCATTAATCGTAACTTTATTGTTCGCATCCGTGGATACCTGAACACCTTTTCCAAGCACAACATGATTAAATGTGGGATTTCTAAAGGCATTACTGATCAAATTCGACTCTAATTGTTGAATATAATCAATATCACCTTCAGTTAAATTGTCCGAAGTACCACGAGTACCGAAATCATTAGCGTTTTTCAAAATCTCAACGGCTAAATTACCATTGGTATCAGCGTTTAAACTCGCCTGCTTAGCGAAAATGTGAAATAAAGAAGCGATTTTCAAAACGCTGTTTGAATTGAGTTTATCAACATCAACTCCCAGATTTTTTAAATAGTCATCATGATTAATTTCATTGGAAGTGTTAGTTTGAGTAGGTTGACTCGTTTTAGCGTCACTCGCTGCCCTTTCAGAATCAGCAGTTGCCACGTCTTGTTCGACCTCAACATCAGTCGCCCCAGCTTTATTTTCAGGCATCGTGCTGGTCGTATTACTCGAAGAAGACCCTTGGAGATTATTCGTTTGACTAACACCAGCGTTATCCTGAGAAGCAGACGTCGTAGTCGCAGAACTTGAACTGTCTGATGCAACACTTTTACTGTTCTGTACCTTAGTTGCATCACTTGTTGAGGGGTTCTCCGTGATACTTTTGGGGGCTGTTCGCACTGTTGAAACGTGTTCAGCTGATGTTGTTTGAGCACTAGCAAGTGTCGTGTTAACAACGAATCCCGTCATCATTGTTACAGTGGTCAGGCCTACATACAGCCAGTATTTCTCACTTTTATACTCAAATGGACACACTTTGCCTTGGTTCATACGACTAATGGGCTTAGATATTTTCATATGACTTCAGGCCTCCTTTACTATATTTGATAGCGCTACGGCGTATCAATTAATATGTACATTGTAATTATACCACTTCTGGATTCATTTGGTTGATAAATCAACTAGTTTTTACCAATTTATTAATAAATTAATAAATCATTTTAATTTATACGTAAAACAGTCATTAGCATAATGCCACTAATGACTGTTTTATCAACGTTGCTACCGATTTAAATCAGTAACCTATTCCAATTTGACAAGATGGGGTTTACCATAAAAGTAACCTTGTCGGTAAGGTAAATTAAGATCATCCAACAACTGGTCCTCTTCGGCTGTTTCGGTTCCCTCAACGACTAATCTAATATGGTAGCGGTTTGCTATTTCTTTCCAGAATTGGAGTTGTTCAACAATTTTAAACTCCTTATTATCATTGCGAAAGTTCTGCATGGCAAACTTGATTTCATCCGCGTATGGCAGCAATGACTTGACGTTTTCATAAGTGTTATGACCACTGCCAACGTCATCCAAACTAATTTGGACACCATTTTCAGCATAGTGTTTGGTGCTCGTCAGGAACTTATCTTCGGAGACAAGTTGGTCGCTTTCTTCCTCAGTAACCTCTATAATCAATTTAACTGGGAAAATTTCGCGCTGAACGTCAATCAATGCTTCCGCCATATGCGGATCAATAAATTGTCTTCGGTTTAAGTTAAACGAAATGGAACCAACCTTTAAGCCAATCCGGTGTGCAGTCTTTTTCAACAAGCTGATTTGTTCATCCACTGGTATTGCATCAAAGTTTTGCGGGAGGTGCCATTTTTTATCGCCGTACTTGCGAATTAACATTTCGTATCCAACCAGCGAGTTAGTAAATTTATTCAATTGTGGTTGGATAAAGTACCTGTACACGATAGCGTCCTCCCTTAAAATTATTTTTCAAATCTGATTATATCATTTATAAAATACTTTTTTACTGATTCATTGAAATTCTGACGGTATTCATTAATTTGTTCACGAAATGAGGGTTTGTAAGCATGAAAGTCATTATTATTGGTTGCACACACGCTGGTACAATTGCAGCAACTGAAATCTTAAAAAACCACCCAGACACCGACTTAACAATTTACGAGCGAACTGACAACTTCTCCTTTTTATCTTGTGGGATTTCACTCTATCTAGAGGGTAAGGTGAAACGGCTGGAAGATATGTTCTATTCCTCGCCTCAAGAGTTAAGGGATATGGGGGCTACGGTGCGTGACAAACACGACGTCCTTAAAGTCGATGCTGCAACGCACACCATTCAAGTAGCCAATATGGAGACTGGAGAAGTTTTTAACGATGCTTACGACAAATTAATTATGACGACCGGTTCATCCGTTATGGTACCACCCCTCTATGGTATCGATAACACCAAAGTACTGCTGTGTAAAAACTACCAGCAAGCTCAGGCAATTTACAAAGCTTCCAAAGAACACCATAACGTTGCTATCGTTGGTGCCGGTTATGCTGGTGTTGAATTTGCCGAAGCCCTTTCTGGTACCGGACATCACGTTAGTATTTTCCAAGCACGTTCACAGGTCTTAAATAACTACGTTGATAATGACATGTCCAGTTGGGCCGTGCAGCAGTTACAAAAGCACAACGTCGACGTACACCTAGAAACGGAAGTCAGTGCGTTCACGGGAAACGATGACAGCGATCAAATTACACTAGAAACAACTCATGGCGATTTTAAAGCTGATATGGCAATTGTCAGTACCGGTTTCACACCTAACACGTCGCTTTTATCAGGTCAAGTTGACACTGAACGGCACGGCTCATTTTTGACAAACCGTTTTCTGCAAACTTCCAATCCTGATATTTACGCGGCGGGCGATTGCTGCATGGTCCGCTTCAACCCGACCGGCACACCCGCTTACACGCCTTTAGCAAGTGTTGCTATTCGGCAAGGGATGCTGGTAGCGCATAATATTTTTGATCATACCCACCCGTACAACGGGACACAGGCAACTTCTGCACTAAAACTTTACGACTACGCACTAGCAACTACCGGCCTCACCCTGACACACGCGCTAAAGCGTGGTATCGATGCCGCCAGCGTTACCTTCGAGGGTACTTGGCGACCGGACTATATGCCGTCCACCGACAAACTCACCATCGTACTCGTTTATGATAAGAAAAACCGGCGTGTCTTAGGCGCCCAGTTACTGAGTAAACACGACATTACGCAGTCAGCCAATGCCGTATCACTCGCCATCCAAAATAATAACACGATTGACGATTTGGCATTTGTCGATATGCTGTTTCAGCCCAACTTTGATTATCCGTTTAACTATCTCAACCAAGTTGCACAGCTGGCAGTTGACCAGGAGGCCGCAGCGGGCAGGACTAAACCGCTTTTTACGGCTCCGGGCTACGAAAATCCAGATCAAAAAGCATAAGTTACCGATTTAAAATCACGTTCAGGACAGCTAATTTCTGAGCGTGATTTTTTGCGTTATCTGCCCGTTTAGACATCGTACTCAAGCTCTCGCATACCCTGCCGCATTAAATCATAAGGACTATTCATGGTGGCATCCCAACAAGCAATCCCCGCAGTAAGGGAAATATCAAACCGATGCAGCTCCTGATGACTATCGATTGCCTTGGTAAAATGCTGTTGAAGTTGTTCAACAAGCCGCTGTGCCTGTTTTTGATCCAAATGGCCTATCATTCCCCAAGTTGGGTCTTTAGAACCCCAGAAATAAGCGAGCTGATTATCAGCTGCCACCACTGCTAAAACGTTAGAGATGGTCCGCAGCAAACTTTGGTTCTGCGCGTCACTGAGCAGCCGCCGTATTTCTCGATAATAGCGAACTTTAAACGTCACCATCGTCACAGGCAGCCCAAACCGCCGATGGTTTTCAATGTAAACTTGCGCATCCGTTGTAAAAGCGACCAAACTTCGCAAGTTAGTTTCAATATCAACTACGCCTTGCTCAATCAATTGTCGCCGCAGTTTGTGATTATCTGACTGTAACCGCTGCTGCTGACTCATCATCATTGCCAGTGCCCCGCTAAGCAGCCCTGGTAATATGAGCCAAAAAGCCATTTTCAGTGGGACGTTCTGCTTCAAATAAACGTTGATGTATAGTGCCAAAATCATTTGCCCAAAAACAAACAGAAGATTACTCAGCATACCGGGAATGAGACCGTAAAAGTACGTGACGGTCATCACCACTACGGTAACCGCCAAATAAATCATATTCCACGTCAAGTTTGATGATAATCCCACCAATAGCGCTAGAAAACTGACGAAGGTGAGAAACATCACCAGACCGATGTCTGCAAGTAAACTTAACCAGCCACGATCTTTACTTTTCATCGTCATCACCCCTCCGCTTGAGTAAACCGTTATGCCACAAAATGGAAATTGCCACAAATCCGAAAAAGGCAATGGCGACTACAGCCAATCCCATATATGTCCAGAACTGGCCGTACTGCTGAAATTTACTTTTTAGCGATGCCTTCTTCAACAGTTTTTGCTTTTTGAAACGGTAACTATAATGCTGATTATTTTCATCCACAACGATGGCATCAGCGTGAGAATACTGTTCCAATTTCACTTGCCGGTTCAGCTGCGTTGATGCTCGGTACACACTATCATCGTGTGCTCCCGTCACAACTAAAAGGCTGCGGTAACGGTTGAACGGCGAGCGTAACAGTTGCGCCGTACCGATTCGCTTAGCATACTGATCTTCTAAACTTAACTTTTCATTACTCTTAAACCCGGTAAAATCCGGGTTATATTTAAAATACAAGTCACGATTCAACGCTTTAACTAACGGTGTGTTAGCCGGCGTTCCGAAAACCATCACGTTACTTTGCGCTAAAACGGCAGTGCTGGGCTGATCATGATAAACGTTAAATTCGCCAGTATTTTGTTTGGCGTAGTTGCCAATCAGTCCAAACAGGTTGGTCATCGTGGCGAAATCGTTTTCCGTCAGATGATTAGGTCGCACCAGTGCTAACTGCTGCACAGCTTGATCCTTCATAAAAACACCCGGATAATTATCAAACAAGAGATCTCCGGACTGCCTTGATCGAATCATTGCGTAAGAATCCGACAGTACGGACGCCCAAGTACTCTGATCAGAAGACTGACTTCCCCTTCCCGACAGCACCAAATCAAAGTCGGCCTGAACGGTAAACGTACTATCCAACGGCAGCTTAGCCGGTAGCTTAACTCGTAGGGTATCATCATCCGCGCGACGGCTGCTAAGACGCTGACTGCCAATGGCCTGATGGTTAATTTTGATGGTCACCAGCGAGCGCTTAAAATTCAAGTTTTTGGCGTACCGCATCCGCAAATCAACCGTTGAACCTGCCGCATTCATGTGGTCATTAGGTAACTGAACAAAGAACGTCTTGACGTGGTGACCAGGACCCTGAACGTGTTCGTCTTTTTCCATCAGCGGTTGACGACCCTGAAACTGCAATGTCGAAGTAAACGTGTCGGTTTGTACACTGATCCATTTTATTGGACGATCCGTTTCCCTCATCAATTCTTGGTTCGCTACAAACTGTGCCGCTTTTTTTAGTAACTTATTGGATTGAGAAGTAACCACCAGGATGGACTGATGTTTCCTCCTGATCACATGAATCACGGCATGATCAGTTAATTTTTGCCTTGGCAGCTTGGCTTGTATGTCTGGCGGTAAATGATCAAATTGGGCAATCATCATCCTAAAAGCCGCGTGCCGACCCTGGTTAAGGGGCTTGATCGGCAACTCGCGGTCTTCAGCCGTGACAAACCGTGTCATTCCGGTCAATGCCCGCAGACTTGCTGTCAATTCCGCATCCGTCGCGCGTAACGGTGTTTCAACCACCGACTGGTTTTCGGCAATGGTATCCGCGCCGGTCATATGCGCATAAAAAGCGTTGATCTGGTTTGACGGCGCTTCAATACGGTAATCAAAGTTAACGTTACTCGTTTGGTTCACAGTCAGCCAATTTGCGGGTGTTTGAGTGGCCCCTGTTTTGCGATTCAATAACTGTCCTTGCACCTGCAGATTATTTTGCGACTTGATCAAACGAGTGGGAATTCGAATCTGTTTTGACTGCAAGCCTCTAGTTTTAGCCGGACGGAAGGAATAGAAGGTCACACCGTTCACCGTTACGGTAATGTCCGAACTCTGCCGGTCAGTTAACTGTGAAACTTGGAAATTCAAATTTAGCGTGGCCCGCTTAACATGCCAATAACCCATTTTTACAAAATACATATTCGTTTGCACTGCCTGACCGGCTAACGACACCGTGTTATTTTGAAAGGGCTGCGTGTATTGTTTAGCAGCCGTTTTTTCTCCGCTGCTAAAAAGCAGAAATATAACGGCCAGAAAAGTTAAACTGACGCTAATAGCGTTTTGTTTTATACCACTGGGCTTGTTGATGAAAAATTTGTTCACGTGTATACCCCACCATTCCATAGATTGCAACTGCCAGCCACATTTGACTATAAATAAAGTACATCAAACTAACGATTCCCAGATTAGCAAGCGTCATTTCTCCCTTTTCCGTCGTAACGGCCATAAACGTGCTCAGGATAAACATCAAAATGGCTGCCAGCCAGATGGCACCGCTATCTTCTTGAAGCGTAATATGCACGGCGTCCGCCACAGATAAGACAAAAACAATATCGGAGAAGACCAGTGAGAACATGAGCAGAAAATAAGTACTCACCAAGTACAGCAAATCAAACCAGATCACCTTAGCATCAGTATGAAAGAGTAAATTAACGTTTTTCAAGATAACGTAAATATTGCCCTTCACCCACCGGGCACGTTGATGAAACCAAACGTCTAAGGTCTGCGGTTCCTGCTCCCAAGTCACCGCCCACGGTTGAAAGGCAATGCGTTTGCCTAGACGATAAACTTGGAAACTAATCTCGGTATCCTCGGCTAAGGCGTTTACATCCCAGCCGCCTATTTGATCCAAGACACTCCGGCGAATGACGTAATTTGTCCCGGGGATCGTACAAAGTTTCAGCAGCTGCTGACGGCCAGCTTGTACCATCCACTGATACGCTAACGTCTCGATGTTAATAAACCGGGTCAGCATGGTCGCAGTTCGGTTCCGTGTCCGAAACTTGCCAATGACCGCACCTAAAGCAGCGTCCTGTATTAGGGTTGCAACCAGGTAGCGAAGTGCACCAGCCTCCGGGGTGTTGTCGGCGTCATAAACCGAAATAACGGTTCCCTTGGCCCGTTTCAAACCAATGTTTAAGGCGTTTGATTTCCCCTTACCGCCAGTCTGAGCATCCGTATTGATCACCTGAAAGTTTCGATCTTGATACGCTGCCTGCATTCGTGTTAGTACTGCAGCCGAATTGTCACTGGAATAATCATTGATGACGATCAATTCATACCGTTGTGCCGGGTAGTCAAACTCTAGCAAAGCCGACACCGTTTTTTGCAACACTTTTCCTTCGTTGTGAGCCGGTACCAGAATTGAAACGAATGGCACTTCCGCTGATAAACGTGGTGCTGGTGTCCGCTGCCAATTTAAATAGTAGCAATAACCGGCAATCGTCAGGATTAAATTAACGATTAAGATCCCCCAAATGGCGATAATGACAATAAATAACAGACTATTTAAAATGGTTTATTCCTCCCTTTTTCACGTCAGAACGCATGAATTTACGCTGATAAACTCGCCAACCAATAAGTAATAAAATTGCTAGGATCAGCCCCAAAAAGCTGAGCAGCCATAACAGCATTCGAGACTGCCACTGAATCACACGATTCAACCATGATGTCTGTGTGATTCGGTCATCATTTCTTGAACTCGCTTTTCTGCTCGCATCCAGGTCAGTGATCGGCTCGTGGTTAAGAAAGTACTGGCCCGAATGGTACCCGTACAATACCGACCCCACTTTCACCGTGGTTTTTAAATGGTTGCGGACCGGATCAAACCACTGCAGCTTGCTGTCCTGCAAATGCTGGACCAATTGATCAACCTTTGTCCGGCTTTCAGGCATTTTGACCAGCAGCGCCGTTGGTTGCACAAACTTGATCTTTGACCGGTAGGCTACCGTATCTAATGACGCTAAAGGTATCCCGATTAACCCTGCCTTAAACCGATGACTGTTAGTGACCGCTGGTTCTGGTTCAACTGGTAGTTCTTCAAGTCTCTGGGACTGATCCGGCAGCAAAATAACGTGCGACGCCCGACTCAAAACGGCTTTTTGTCTTCGCTCCGAGCGGTTCCAGTAGCCAGGCGCACTGATGCCTGCTGGAATGACTCGATCAGCCCCTAAGCTAGTCAGTTCCGTTTGAAAAACCGACCTGAGTTTCTTTTCGTTTAACCGCTGAGTTCCCGTTTCAATTGGCGGCCTTAAAAAGATAAGGCCCCCCGCCTTTTCCGCTAGTCTTAACACCTCTGTATACCGATGAAAGGCCTTTAAATCAGTATTGCGGTCAACACTGGTAATGCTTAATGCAAATGGGGTTCCCCGCGAAGAAAGCTGCTTGATAAGTCGAGACAAATCACGGCTTTTCGTATACGGCGTGATCCCGGTAATGGTCAGCAGGGGGGACTGCAATCGGGTGGGAACTTTAAACAGTTTGGTGATTAATTGGCCCGCCAAAGTGATGGCTAAACCATCTGAACTCAGCTCTGGTAAAAAGCCGTTGTTAGCGACCTTCACGCCGAACGAATACGTTGTTCCAGGGTGGTTTTGACTCGTCAGCCACCCAACTGAAAGTGCGTTGGCCGCATGCTTAACGTTTACGAGCAGCAGCTGATTTGTCGAAAGAGGTTGTACTGCACGTCCCTGATGGCCGCTTAACTGCTGATGAACTAACGTTTTAAAAGTACCGCCCAGTCCCTGACGTTCGTCCGCCTGCAGTCCGGGACCAATATGCAGCTTGATCCCCTTAAAGGCAGTTCGGTCTCGCTCAAATGCTTGATTGCGATTTCTAGACTGCCCCCAGTTGACCATGGTAATAACGCCTTGATACTGACCATCCTTCAATGTATTTGCTTGATAGTGACTCAATGGGATCGTTTCAACCGGTAACCCTAAGCTAGCGAGCAGCCTTTGGCACCGATCCAGATTTAGATCCCCATGATTGGCGATGTTTTTCGAATCATAAACAAGCATCACCGGCCGCTGATCAACCGTCTCTGCTTGAACCGTTGTTTTTCCAAGAACCAGGGCCATCACCACCACTATTAATAAACAGAGAAAGCTGTTTTTAAGTCGCATTAGAATTCCCCCAAAGTTGATGCTGTACAACATCGCTTAGTAATATGAAACCGGTCAGCGATAAACAAACCGCAACTGGCAGCATGTGAATCACAAAATTGGCGGTACCGTAAAGCATGATCGTGGCGGGCGGTACAAGTACCACAACTGATAATAATCCTGAAACTAACCAGAGATGTGCTTTCAATAGTTGCTGCTCCTTCTTCGATCCCCGCATCAGTCCGCTACCGTAAATGATCAAAACGGCCACCGCTAACAGGCAATTGAAGCCGTAGGTCTTAGGATAGTAAGCACCAGCCAGATAACTAAAAAGTGAAAAATAATGAGTTTGCTGAAATGGTTTGCTCCCGGTTCTCTTTTCTTGTGTACCAGTTAATCTAGGCCTTAGGACCATCGTATTTTTAGCCGCTTTATCAAGTAATAAACCGAACTGATGCGGATGGGTGAGATAGTCATGTATCAGCCATGGCAAATTGTACTGCTGAGTGAAATTTTTCCTGGTGTAGTCGGAATCTGGTGCTAATGCCGTATAAGCTGTTGGATAGTAGGACTCGCCCTTCATCAGGGAAAACTGACCATCAATATGACTGGTTTTCGCAATCTCTGCTGGTTTCGCAGCTGCTAGCAATTTTCCCTGCGTCATCGCCTGGTACTTGTTCATTTCCCTAGCTTCCCGTGTTATATGATTTGCTGAAACCCAGCAGGTAAAAAGTAATAAACAGATGATGACTGCTGAGCCATGACGCCACTGGCAGTCCGGCAGTCTGAAAATACCAATACTAACTATCAAAATACCCAAAATCAGCAAACTAGTCGACTCATGGACGAGCAGTAACAGGATTGCGCTGAGAAAAAGACCTGCAGTCAGCCATTTATTTAAAGTTTTGCCGCGCATGATTAATAGTGCAAAACCAGCCAGGTACAGCATTAAAATAAACGTCAGTGCTTGCGGGTAAAACGAATTAAAGTACAGCGTAAAAGACGAGTCTGCTACAAATAAGGTCACCGCTGCAGCCATCAAGTAATGGCGTAACCGCCTTTCACCACCTACAAGCCCCCTTGCCAAAACTGCCACGCCGCCCAGGTAAAGGACGTAATAGACAGCACCCAGAAAACGAATGTCAAAAACACTGCGACTATAAAATAACCGGTTTAATCCCACTGCGATGTGAATCACCGCTGTTTGAGCCGTTATCTGTTTCAAATAAAGTGGATTATAATACTGCATCAAACCAAAATGAGGACTCACATAACCAGCTGGTATTTGGTGTGTACGGTACAAGTCATTAGTCGCCATTAAGGATTGAAAGTCCCCGTTATCCGAATAACCATGAATGGGTTTCAAAAAAATGAGCCAGCCTACGATCAGGGCACATAGAATCACTGTGATCATCGATGGCCTGATTTTCATTACCTGACTAATTTTTTTCAATCCCAGCACCTCCAGATTAATCGCACAATCAGTATAGACCGCTTTTATATTACCCGAAGCGAATTTTCGGTACAATAAAAAAACACTAATATTACAAAGTGAAAAGATGTTGCATTTCTGACAAATACATAAAGAATCAATGACACGTGTCATAGCAGCCTTACCGACACTTTTACATCAAACAGAAGTTAAAAACCGACAAAAATCGGCTTTTATTTTGCTGTAAAAAAAAAGACTGTCGCATTTTCTATAGCGAAAATACGGCACTCTTATATAAATTGAAAATCAATTATTTCAATAGTAAACCAACACTGTAGTGAATAATCATGGTAATGATCCCCACAATAATGTTACGAATAACGGCAGTTTTAACTAAACCATTGCCTAGCTTAGCGCTGAGAAAACCCGTAATTCCAACTGAAACACAGACTGCAAGAATCGTCACTGGCCACTGGATAGAAACCGGTGACAAAGTCATTGCCAGCAACGGGAAAACACCGCCTGCGGACGCTGAGAATAACGATGAAAATGCCGCGTACCACGGATTCATATAGTGGTTCAGTTTTAAATCATATTTGACGTTGACCACTGTTTCCAGTGGCTTTTTAGCCATTAATTCATTGGCGATTTTTGTCGCCGTTTTTTCGGTCACTCCCAAGTCGGTATAGTGGTTAATAACCGCTTGAAGTTCACTTTGATAATCGGTTTCTAGCAACCGCTGTTCAGTTCGAACCGTCGATTGCTCAGTATCTTTTTGGGTACTAACTGAAGCGTATTCGCCAGACGCCATTGAAAACGCACAGGCAAGTAAATCAGACAGACCCGCGATAAAGATCGTAAACTGGTTAGGCGTTGCCACAGCCACACTGAACAGCACCCCAACAACGGTTAAAATACCATCGTTAGAACCCAGCACACCCGCACGCAACGTGTTTAGTTTTTCCTCCATCGTTTGGGTGTATTTTTTCTTCTTTTGTTTGACAACTATCTCACTCATCTAGAGTCCCCCTATACATGACCAATCAATGTCCCAATTGCAAATGTCACGATCATTGTCAGCATGCCGGACACAATGTTTCTAAAGACCCCGTTACCACGTCTGGCGTTTCCTAGGGTAGCTGCACTGAAGCCAGTAATGGCTAAAGCGATTACCACCGCCACAAAAGTCCCCACAATTCTGATTGAAATGGGCAGCAAAGTAATGGCCAATAGTGGTAGAATGGAGCCGATAGGAAACGAAATCATTGAAGCAATCGCTGCGGCGTACGGACTAGTATATTCACCAACATCAAACCCGTAGCGTTCACGAACCGTTGTGACTAGTGAATCCTGATCCATCATTTCGTTAGTGGCCTGTTCAGCTAATTGTGGATCAATGCCGTCACCGACATACTTTTGCTTCACGAAGTTGAACTCATCATCATAATGATTGGCAAGTGCTTCTTTCTGGTTCATGATTGCTCGCCGCTGCGCATCCTTTTGCGTATTGACTGAAACATATTCACCCATTGCCATGGATACCGTACCGGCCAGCATTCCTGAAATTCCAGAAATAAAGATAGCAAAGCTGTTGGTCGTAGCACCCGCAACACCAATAACAATACCGGCAACTGATAAGATACCGTCGTTAGCACCCATCACGGAAGCACGCATAATGTTGATCCGTTGTGCCAAAGTTTGCTTCTTCTTCATGAGTATCAACCCTCTTTCTACATTAGAATTATTCTTATCTACAACGACCATTCTAAACTCTCTTTAAGCAAAAGTAAAATACTTTTGTGGTTTTTTTGATATATTGACAGAAAATGGAGGTTGATATGGTGGAAAAGGTCGCCGAATTTCGCCAATTATACATAGCAACACGTGACGCCATCTTGATCAGTCCGCTCTCGCAAGCACAGTCTTCCTTGTTTAGCGCGCAGCTGAACGAGTTGAAACAGGTCGTTTTAACTGGTTTGGCCGCAATAATAGGACAAGCCTACTTAGACTTAGTGGCTGCAAACCTCACTTACTCTTCGCACCAGTTATTTTTTGTTCTTAATCTAAACCGCGATCACTCGACTATCCCATTGCCGATTCCAATCAACCAACTACAATCGTGGAAAAAAACTCATGCACCGGAGTACGTGCTTTTTAGCCGAAATGCCTTTCTGTATAACGGGATTTCAATTGATGAAACCGCCGCGGCAGCACTTTTGTAACATTCCTTTAACATTGCAAATAAGATATAAGTCAAAACGCCGATTTTTTGAAAACTTCAAAGAACCGGCGCTTTTTAGTCTTATTTCACTAATTTTCCACATTTATACTTAAAATAGCCCTGTTGGATTTCCTCATTTTTTAATTTTCTTATTAATTTATCGTAATAGTTCTGTTACGTGGCGCTTTCATATTTCAAATCATTACATGAATATGACAAAATTTCAAAAAGATGACTAATTCCGAATTTAATGTAGTGAGTCTGTTACTGAAAACCTGATTTAGCATGTTATAGTATTACTCGTGGCGGAGATAAATAATGTTTATCTTATAGTCACATTAATTTAATTCCTATGCCCTAAGGCATAATATCGAAAGGTTGGTTATACATTTTATGTTACCAAAATCATTAGTTTCACGTAGTTTAGTCATGTTCGGCACTTTAATCGGACTCGGTTTTGCTACTATCTCTGCTTCCGCTAAAGAATATACTGTTAAATCAGGCGATAGCCTTTGGAGCATTGCAAAGAACAACGATACTACTACTAAGGCAGTTATCAATGCTAACTCCCTCAGTTCTGCTAAGGCTGTTATTTTACCAAACCAAAAGTTAACGATTCCTGCCGGTGCAAAGGCAGATAAGAGTCCTAGAATTAAGCCGTTAACGGAAAGTTCTTCAAACAGCAGCACCAAGACCAATAAGTCTAAACAAACAACAACTAAAACCGCTACTAGCGGCTGGACAACCATGGTTGCGACGGCTTACGATCCAGAAGTCGCTGCCGGTGGCCAAGGAACTTCAATTCCTACTGGCACTGGTGTTGCTGCTGCTTTAAGCCGTTACCCTAAAGGTACTCAACTTGAAATCAAGTTCCAAGACGGTCATACCGAAAACCGGGTTGTGAACGATACTGGTACGTTTGCTTACAGCAATCCGAACCAGTTAGATATTTCTATGACTAACTCAGAAGCAATGCAGTTTGGCCGTCAATCGATCCAAGTACGTGTGGTTGGCTAAACTTCATTAAATACAGAATAATCAAAAACGGGCTTTCCTGCTTAGGGGAGCCCGTTTTCTAATGGCCAGGTATAGCCAAAGTCTTGCCAGCAGCGCTTGGCGTTACGCCTGTGCTACAATGAGGTCAAATAATATCGGGAGGTCCTTTTAAATGGGAAAATATATCGTACATTCAACCTTAAGACCAGCTGGTGATCAAGTCATGAATCAAACTGGCGGGCACACCTACCTAGCTGACGAGCCGTTAGTGGCCAAGGGCACTGATGCCGCCCCTAATCCCGTCCAATACCTGCTCGGCGCTGTGGGCAGCTGTATGAGCGTGACGGCACGTGAAATTGAAAATTCGCGGGAAAACTTAACCGTTAAGAAGTTTAAAGTCGACGTTTCTGGTGAAACAACTTCCCTTGACGACGGCAGTTCCAAAGTAACTCACATTGATATTAAAGTCACTGCAGAAACCAATCTGACGCCGGCAGATCACCAAGCTTTCTTAAACGAAGTGGTTAAGAAATGCACCGTTCACGAATCTTTAGTAGGTGCCATTCCAATGGCTATTTCTTTTGAATAGCATTCAAAAAAGCAGTTTGCTCACTAGTCAAAATGACGGGTGAGCAAACTGCTTTTATTATTTGTACTATAGTACTATAAAGCCATCTTCAAAGTTTCCAAAACACCATTATGGTTATTATCGAGTTGCGTAACATGGCTGGCTGCCTGACGGATTTTATCCCCCGCATTTTTCATGGCAAAACTGTTTGGGGTCATGGTCAGCATACTTAAATCATTTTCGTTATCCCCAAAAGTCATCAGTTCATCATCGGCAATTTGGTAGTGATCCTGTAAAATTCGGATACCGGAACGCTTCGTTGCGTTGGCTGATCCCACCAAATCCGTGTTAAAGCCGGAGGTCTCATTGGTCAACTTATCCGGTAAAACCTTCGCCAGTTTGGCTGAGGCCCGGTCGAAGTTAATTCCGGGCGTGAAACTAATCGCGAGCTTAGTAAATTGATCCTTTACCTTTTTGGCCGCAATGGTGGCTAAATTATCAACGCTGATCACGGGCCGATAATAATACTTCACAATTTTGAGCACTTCCGGATCCATATCGCGGTTAACGTAAGTGCCATGCAGTCCGGAAACAACTTCTTGATTGATCAACCCAGGTTTAAACGTTTGCCGCAACAACTGAATCACATTGTGAACCTCTTCGTCGCTGATGGCTTCGATATGCTGAAGCTGGTTGCCACTATGAACGATCGCACCGTTTTGTGAAATGTAGTCCATCTGATCAGCCACCTCTGCAAATTCGTGCCGTAACCGCTGATACTGCGAACCGCTGGCAGCAACAAAACGGATATGGCGGGTTTTCATCTGCTTAAAAAGCGACAAAAACATTGCCTTATCGTACTGGCGCTTATCATTTAAAAAAGTACCATCCATATCAACCGCTACCATCTTGATCATTCGATTACCCCGCTTCTGATAGTTTTCATACTTCCCATAATAACGGAAAATGAAACGGACTGCACGAAATCTTCCAACTCCTGGCAAATTTTTAACCTTTTTTCACGATTAAAGCGGCTTTAAATACCACGTGTCACAGGCACCGTGTTCAGATTGTGAAAGTGGCTGGGTCAACTGTTTAAAGCCAACCCGATCATACAGCTGATTAGCCGCCGTCATCGAAGCAAAGGTTTCCAAATAAAGGGACTGATAGTGGGCTTTCGCGTATGAAAAACACACTGGCAGCAGTTTGGTTGCCACCCCGTGACGCCGATAATTCGGATCAACGTAGAGTTTCTGCAACTCACCAATGCCCTGTTCCGGTGCAATTGGTCCTACCCCGCAGCCGCCAACAATTTGGTCAGCGGCTGTCACTGCCACGAAGTACTTAGCAGCAGCCGTCTGCTGATACCATTCGCTTAAATGATCAACGAATGGATCAAAGTAAGCCGTCCCCGGCAAGTTCAAATGCAGCTGTTCTAAAGACACCCGCAGAATTTTCGCCATTTGCCCATCATCTGCTGGTTTAATTTCTCGAATCTTCATATGTAGTCATCTTCCCTTATGTTTGCTTAGCATTATACCAGATTAAAGGAAGATGAGAAAATTTAAGCGGTTACTTGCCACTTTTGCTGATCCAACGCCATTTGCCAAAAGGCTAGTTCATAGGCACTGCTGCGAACAAACGCGGTTTTCATTTTACCTTTAAGCGCAGCATCAGCTTGATCAGCAGACTGATTCGTCAGCGTAATCATTTGATCCACACTATCGGTGTAGTCATCACTGTCGTAAGTTTCGATCCAGCGCTGATACAGCTTTACCGGTGATCCCTGCGCAACTAAGTGCTGGCCGATCTGGTTGTAAAGCCAATAGCATGGCAGCAACCCAGCAATGGCCTGCTGAGGCGTCCCCCGATAAAGTTCCGCATACATGTGGTTAACGTAGTTATAGGCCGTGGGGGCAATCGGCGTACTGGCAACTTCGTCCGGTGTGATTCCCAACTGTTCAAAGAAGCCCTCACGAACAGCAATTTCACCGTCCTTTAACCCTTGTGCGCCGTCGAGTAAAAATTGTTTGCCGTGGGCATCGTCAACCTGCTCAGCAATCAATTCGTGTAATTTACCAAATTCACTCAAGTAATAACGGTCCTGAATGAGATAGTAACGAAACACGTCTTTTGGCAGAGTGCCCGCCTGTAATTCATGAATAAAGGGGTGTTCAAAACTTTTCTGCCAAAATGGCGCAGCTGCTTGGTGGATCTGATCAGTAAAAGTTGTCAAAGTATTTTCCTCCTTGAAGCGACGAAAATTGCCGAATTAAAAAAGCCGGCCAGAGAAACCCCGGTCGGCAGTTTGATCGCAAAAATACACGTTAACTTTCCTTCGCGAGGGTTGGCTCACAGGTTCAAAGGGTTCGGCTCAACGACCGTCTCAGCAATTTGCGCCCCTAGTTAATATGCACTGAGTATAGCATGTTTTTCCATGTACCCGCCAAAAAAAGGCAAAATTCCTTTTTTAATCCGACAACTCATGGTACTACTAATTAAACTTTTCAAATAATTTCTTTAATGTTCTTTTAATAATTACTGATAAGCTGAAATTTTCATGAAAGCAGCAGACAATCTTCCCAGATTTCAGTCTGACTTTCCCAATGTAACTTGCTTTCATGAAAAATAAGCTTATTAGACTTCCCAATCAAATTAATTCAACCTATTTCCTTGAATTAACGCGTCAATGAAAACTATTTCTAATTTTCGCTTAATGCCCTGAGATTTTCATAAACACCATAATCATTGATTTGAATAATGAAAGAGGCCTGTTTTAACGGGCTTTCAATTAAATTGGTTTTGATGAAAATCCCAGTGAAATTGTTAGATATTTCAACTATACCATTCAGTACTTCTAAGTTGACATATCCCGACAGGTATCTTATATTTCTTAGGCATAGGAGCGTGATTAACTTGCAAAATAATAACCTAGACCAAAGATCAATCAATGCCTTGCGTTTTCTGAGTGTTGATATGATTGAAAAGGCCAATTCTGGCCATCCTGGATTACCCCTTGGTGTCGCACCAATGGCGTATACCCTATGGACTAAACATTTAAATATTAACCCGACTGACCAGCACTGGATCAATCGCGACCGGTTCATTCTATCCGCCGGTCACGGTTCATCTCTGCTGTACAGTTTATTACACCTTTCAGGCTTTAACCTGACGATCGACGACTTAAAACAATTTCGTCAACTCAATAGTAAAACACCGGGCCACCCCGAGTATGGTGTGACTGACGGCGTTGAAGCCACCACTGGTCCCCTCGGCCAAGGCTTAGGCATGGCTGTTGGTATGGCCATGGCTGAAACCCACCTGGCTGCTCAGTACAACAAGCCCGGCTTTAAAATTATGGATCACTATACCTACGCCATTGCTGGTGACGGTGATTTAATGGAAGGTATTTCCCACGAAGCTGCTAGCCTTGCCGGACACCTCAAGCTGGGTAAGCTCATTGTTTTATATGACGATAATAGTGTTTCTCTTGATGGGCCAACCGACATGGCGTTCACCGATGATACACCGAAACGCTTTGAAGCTTATCACTGGCAAGTTCTGCACGTTGCCAATGGCAATGATCCGGCAGAAATCAGTGCGGCAATCGACGCTGCCAAGCAAAACACTGATCAGCCGACTTTGATCGACGTGAAGACCGTGATCGGCTTTGGTGCGCCAAATGCTGGTACTAACGGCGTCCACGGCAAACCGCTTGGCGATAACATGGCCGCCACCCGGCAAAAGCTCGGCTGGGAATACACGCCATTTGACATTCCTGATGATGTTCGCCAAAACTTCGACGCTAACGTTAAACAAAGAGGCATCGCCGAAGAAGAAGAATGGCAGAAACAATTTGACCGCTATTTAGACCAATACCCGAAACTGGCCGCTCAACTGTTAAAGAGTTTTAAACCCGTTTCACTAGATTTGAAGGTTCCTGCAAGCCACGTTGGCGAATCGGAATCAGGTCGTAATACCAGTCAGCGAATCATCACCGCTATTTCCGAGCAGTTACCTAGTTTCTGGGGCGGCAGTGCTGATTTGTTCTCCTCAAACAAAACTAACGTCAAGACCGCTGAGGCTTATGAACCTAATGATCCGTTAGGTAAAAATGTCTGGTTCGGCGTCCGTGAATTTGCGGAAGCCGCAGCCGTTAACGGCATGACATTACACGGCGGTATTCACGCGTACGCTAGTACCTTCTTTGTCTTCTCAGACTACATGCGGCCAGCCATTCGGCTAGCGGCCATTCAAAAGATTCCGGCTACTTTCGTCTTCACTCATGATTCAATTGCCGTTGGTGAAGACGGGCCGACCCACGAACCCATCGAACAGTTAATGAGTTTTCATGCAATGCCAAACGTCAACGTGATCCGGCCAGCAGATATCAACGAGGCAATTGCGGCCTGGAAAATTGCGCTGGCTGCTTCTCAAACACCAACGATGCTGGTCCTCACCCGGCAAAACTTGCCGACCCTGCCAGAAACCGATCAGTTAGCTGATCAGGGCGTGCGCCGCGGCGGATACGTTCTTTCACCTGCCAAAAACGCGACACCGGAAGGCATTTTAATTGCCACCGGGTCGGAAGTTCAATTAGCGCTTGCCGCGCAGGAGCAGCTACGTGAGGCTGGTCATGACGTATCAGTCGTCTCACTGCCGTCATTTGAACTGTTTGACGCGCAGCCTGAAGCATACCGTGAACAAGTACTGCCAAGCAATGTAACCCGCCGAGTTGCCATTGAAATGGGCACTTCTTACGGTTGGGAACACTACGTTGGCCTGCAAGGTAAAACAATTGGCATCGATAACCACTACGGCGAATCTGGTCAACCGAATGCCATCATGAAGCAATTCGGCTTTACCGCTGATAACGTAGCGGCCACTTATTTAAAAACGTGCAGTAAAAAACCTGCCAAAGCTTAACTTTGAGGAGAATATAACATGACGAATTTAACCTTTAAAACTAAAATTTATTCCGACGGTGCTGATCTGGAAGACATGAAGGCCATTAATCAAAACGACTTCGTGACCGGATTTACAACCAATCCAAGCTTATTAAAAAAAGCTGGCGTGACCGATTACCTCACCTTCGCTAAAGAGGCCGTTGCGACTTTCCCTGACGAAGCCATTTCGTTTGAAGTCTTCAGTAACGATTACGACACCATGCTCAAAGAAGCAAAGCTGCTGTCTGACCTTGGTCCCCACGTTTACGTTAAGATTCCCATTCGGACCACAGCGGGCGAACCCACAACCGATTTGATCCACGACCTGACAGCTGAAGGTGTGCAAGTTAACGTCACCGCAATTGCCACCGTTGGCCAAGTTAAGGAAAGCATCGATGCCATCGTACCGGGCACGCCAAGTATCGTGTCGATCTTCGTTGGGCGCGTTGCTGACGCCGGCCTTGATCCAATACCGTTTGTTAAAGAGAGCGTCGAATTAACTAACACCCGTAACGACGTTGAACTGCTGTGGGCAAGTACCCGTGAAGTTTACAGCATTATGCAAGCCGAACAGTACGGGGTTGACATCATCACCGTGCCGCCGACCATTATTGATAAATTAGTTGCTAAGGCTGGTCAAACTGGTGACGATATCACCATGAATACCGTCAAAGGCTTCGCGGCGGATATCAAAGCTACTGGTCTAAAGATTCTAGGTTAATCAGTTTCATAATGGCTCATTATAAACCCGCCTGCTTATCAGTCATGACTGATAAGCAGGCGGGTTTATTTTTTCATGGTCTTAACAGCTCAAGCAGGGACGCCTATAATAGTTGGTTACACGTACCCCTTTTAGGAGGAATGAAAATGAAATTTGTAATCGCACCCGATTCTTTCAAGGGCGGCATGACTGCCAAAGAAGCGGCAGAAGCCATGCATACCGGGCTTAAGAAAATTTTCCCAGAAGCTGTTTACGAAACCGTGCCCATGGCCGATGGCGGTGAAGGTACCGTTCAATCACTAGTGGACGCCACTGACGGCCGCCTGGTGACCAAACGGGTAACGGGGCCGTTAAGCACGCCCGTTCAGGCCCAGTACGGCCTTCTGGGTAACCAGCAAACAGCTGTGATCGAGATGGCTTCCGCCAGCGGCATCCAGTTCGTGAACGACCAGACGCACGACCCGCTGGTCACCACGACCTACGGCACTGGCGAACTGATGCTTGACGCCATGTCTCAGGGCGTCGAAACGATCATCTTAGGCATCGGCGGCAGTGCCACTAACGATGGCGGCGCCGGTATGGCACAGGCGTTAGGCGTCAAATTAATCGATGAAAAGGACCATGAATTAGGTTTTGGCGGCGGTCAGCTTGGTCAATTAGACCGGATCGATACCTCACAGATCGATCCCGCCGTAGCCAATACCAAGGTCATGATTGCTTCCGATGTCACTAATCCACTGGTAGGCCCCAACGGTGCATCCGCCGTCTTCGGCCCCCAAAAAGGCGCGACTCCCGAAATGGTCGAAACCTTAGACGCTAATCTGCAGCATTACGCCGACGTGATCAAGCGCGACTTGCACCTGGATTTAGCTAACCGTGCTGGCGCTGGCGCCGCGGGCGGACTGGGTGCCGGCCTGCTGGCTTTCACTCACTCGCAAATGCAAAGGGGCATTGATATTGTCGTTGAATACTCCCACTTAAAGCAACGGGCAAAAGGAGCTGACTTCGTCTTTACCGGAGAAGGCGGCATTGACTTTCAAACTAAATTTGGCAAGACGCCCTATGGTGTTGCTCAGGCAACTAAGTCGGTCGCGCCCAACGCACCGGTCATCGTTTTGGCCGGTAACGTTGGCAAGGGAATCGACAGTCTTTATGATGAAGATGCAATTGACGCGATTTTTCCCATTGTGCCAGGTGTCACCACGCTGGATCAAGCCATTGCTGATGGCCCTCAAAATCTGTCCCGTCTAGCAGAAAACGTCGGTCGACTGATTCGCAGTACCGCCTTTAATAGAAAGTAATCCTACGTCTACCCGTGTATGAGCGACTTTTACCGACACCTATTTCAGAGTTTCATACCATCTCTGGTTGCGTTGTGGTATTCTATATTAATAGTAACTATTATCATTTAACTTTAGGAGGCTGCCTGTTTATTATGTTAAAGCGCTACTTTCGACCACTCAGCACTTTGCTCGCACTGGCGTCCATCGCGCTTCTGCTAGTGGGCTGTACGTCAAAAACAACCGCACCACACCATTCTCGCAAAATCAACGTTGTCGCGTCACTGGACTTCTATGGCGAAACTGCTAAAGCCGTGCTTGGGAACAAAGGCACAGTCACCTCGATCATTGATAAGCCCAGCATGGAACCCCACGAATACGAACCAACGACAAAAACAGCCAAGCAAGTCAGTAATGCTGATGTACTCATTTATAACGGTCTTGGCTACGATACCTGGATGAACCGGCTATCGGCAGACAATACTGGCACCACCAAGATCGAGGTCGCTCAAGGCATTATGCACAAACGTAACGGTGACAACGAGCATATCTGGTACAGCATGAAAACAATGCCTAAATTAGCCAATGAACTCGCCAACCAGTTTGCTAAGCGCCAGCCCGCAAATAAGGCTTACTTTAAGCGCAATGCCAAGCGCTACATTCAGTCATTAAAGCCATTAGATCAAAAAATTACTCAGCTTCGTCAAAATAGTCATCACGACCGGGTCAACGTCAGCGAACCAGTCTTTGATTATTCGTTAACTGAGATGGGCTATCGCCAAAACAACAATCATTACGCGCAAGCCGTTCAAAATGATACCGATCCCTCACCCAAAGATATCAAACAGATGCAGGCAGATATCCGTCACCATAAGATTGCGTTTTTCGTGGTCAATACCCAAGAAATCAGCAAAATGACAACTAATTTGCTGACCCTTGCCAAAAGCAGCGGCGTTCCCATTGTCCGGGTCACTGAATCGCAGCCAGCCAATACGAACTATAAAGATTGGATGATGCACCAGTTTAATGAAGTCCAACGAATTCAAGAGAAGACACGGTAACTCAGTCAAGGAAGTGGTTGTGATATCAATTTATATTGATAAGTATTTCAATTAGTTCTTGATTGAAATTAGCTAACCGTTTTCTTTAGCTCAATGTGTCGACATAGCCTAATCGTGCTCCCAAGCTCAGATTCCGGCCATTTAACCTAAATAGTGCCTGTCCCGACAAAGTTCGCCGGAACAGGCACTATTTAGGTTAAATTCTGGAATCTACCGAGCCTTGTCACACACTCTTACCAAGAAATTCCTTAACCATCTTTTGCGTATCATCATTGGTTAAAGCCGTATTTAAAACGTGTTCAACCAGTTCGGCACACTTAGTGGTATCCAGCGATTTCATCGTACTGCGGGTTCTCAGAACCGAACTGGAACTCATTGAGTATTCGTCCAGGCCCATCCCCATCAATAACGGTAACGCTACCGCGTCGCCGGCCATTTCACCGCACATGGCAGCCGTCTTGCCTTCCTGATGGGCAGCGTCAATGACGTGCTTGATCAGCTTCAGCAGCCCTGGATTGTAAGGCTGGTAGAGATAGGAAACACATTCATTGCCGCGGTCAGCCGCAAACGTATACTGAATTAAATCGTTAGTCCCAATACTGAAGAAATCAACTTCTTTGGCAAAGGCTTCAGCAAAGATCGCGGCAGCTGGGACTTCAACCATAATGCCCAGTTTGATATCATCACCGATCCCCGGGTCATCAACCTGCAGCTTTTTCTTTTCGTCTATAAAAATCGCCTTGCACTGTCTAAATTCTTCCAGCGTTGCAATCATGGGAAACATGATGCGTAACTGGCCAAACTTGGACGCGCGGATCAGCGCCCGCAATTGTGTGCGAAAAACGGCTTGCCGTTGCAACGAAATGCGAATGGCCCGGTAACCCAAAAACGGGTTTAACTCTTTAGGCAGATGAAGGTAACTTAGGGACTTATCGCCACCAATATCCATCGTTCGGATGACCACTGGTTTCCCGTTCATGACCTTCACGACGCGTTTGTACGCTTTATACTGTTCTTCTTCAGTCGGCAGGCTGCTGCTGTCCATGTACAGAAATTCGGAGCGGAACAGTCCCACCGCATCGGCACCCGCTTTAGACACATCCGCCAGATCTGTCGGCGTCCCAATATTCGAAGCAATCTCAAACTTCTTACCATCTGCCGACACGGACGGTGCGCTAACCAGTTTTGCCCATTCCTGGCGTAACTGTTCAAAATGCTGAGCTTGCTGCTGGTAATCCTGCACTTCCGTTTCAGTGGGGTTGCTAATCGCCACACCGCTTAATCCGTCTAAAATAAGCGTGTCATCGTGCTTAATCTTTTGAGTCGCATCACCAGTCCCGACTACGGCAGGGATTTCAAGCGTCCGGGACATAATGGCTGAATGACTAGTTCGGCCGCCCAGGTCGGTCACGATGCCTTTGATATACTTCTTGTTCATTTGAGAGGTATCGGAAGGCGTCACTTCATGGGCAACTAAGATCACCGGTTTGTTGACGCCCGCTAAGTCCGGCAGCTTTTTACCTAACAAGTGGCTCAATACCCGCTTGGTGATGTCCCTCACATCGGCTGCCCGTTCCTGCATGTACCGGTTTTCCTTCATCGCTTCTAAGGTATTGATAAATCGGTCCGTAACGTCTTTTAGCCCCTGTTCAGCATTCATTTTTTGCGTTTTGATCAGCTGTTCGATTTGCTTGATCATTTCCGGATCGGTCAACAGTTCAATATGCACATCAAAAATCGCCAGGACTTCTGGATCTAATTGGCCTTCTGCCCGGGCCTTAATCACCTTTAAATCATCAACCGAGGTATCAAGTGCCTGATGCAAACGGTCAATTTCAGCATCCGGATCAGTAATCGTCACCCTTCTAAAGCTTAAATCAGGTGTGACCAACAGATATGCCTTCGCAATACCAATACCATCACTAGCTGCAATTCCCTTAATTTTTATCGACAAATTAGCTACCTCTATTCCTCAAAATCACCGATTAGACCTATTCTTCAGTACAGTTTTTACATTGTAATCGTCATTTAATTGCCGTTACCATCCGCGTTTTGCTTTAAACGCTTTCTAACGGTCACAACGTGGCTGGCAATTAAAACGCAGATGACGAACACGAGGATCCCGGTAATGATTCCAGCCTGGCCAAAACTGCCCAGGTTACCTAACAAAATTCCCGGAATTAAGTAATCAGTGTCGGCAAAAGTAGACGCTGACAACTTCAGTGTACCAAGAACTGGCAGTATGAACAGCGGCAGCCAGCTGACCAGCAAGCTATTGACCGCAGCGCCAATAACGGCCCCGCGACGACCACCGGTTGAATTACCATAGATCCCGGCAGCAGCACCGCAGAAGAAGTGGCCCACAACCCCCGGAATGATCACGGTCGTTCCAAGTGCAATCATCACAAACATCGAAATCGTCCCAACAATGAAACTCACAAAAAAGCCTAGTAACACAGCGTTAGGTGCATATGGGAAAATAATAGGGACATCCAAAGCAGGTTTCGAATCGGGAACCAGCTTCTGAGCGATCCCTTGAAAAGCCGGCACGATTTCAGCTAAGATCATCCGAACCCCTTGTAAAACAACGACGAAGCCGGCGGCAAACGTCCCCGCTTGAACTAGCGCATAGATAATGTAGTTGGCGCCGTTACTCAAATTTCTTTCGACAAATCCAGGACCGGCAATAATGGCTAACGCAATGTAAACAACACCCATCAATAAAGTGATTGAAACGGTCGAGTCGCGTAGAAACCCGAGGCTCTTTGGAATTGTCAGATCTTCCGTACTCTTTTGGGGATTACCGAACCACTTACCCATTAAACCAGCCGTGGCGTACCCAATGTTACCCGTGTGCCCCATGGCCACTTCATCACCGCCAGTGATCCGCCGCATAAACGGTTGCGTTAGTGCTGGCGTGACCGTTAGTAAAGTCCCTTCAAAAACACCGCCCAAAAGAATGGTGGTTAAGCCAGTCCCCAAACGCGCACTCACTAAAATAACGGCCGTCATACAGGACATATAAAGCATGGCCTGACCCGTTAGAAAAATGTACTTAAACGCCGTCAGCCTCGCCAACAGAACGTTTACAGCCATACCCACGAGCATAATCAAAGCGGTGGTACTGCCATACTTGACCAGCGCCATCGCTACCACTGCTTCATTACTCGGAACGACCCCTTGTACGTGCAAAGCAAATTTAAACATTTTGGCAAACGGCAGCAGTGAATTGCTTAAAATACCGGCACCACCTGTCAGGACTAAGAAACCGGCAAACGTTTTAATGGTTCCCTGAATAACTTCAGTTGCTTTCTTTCGTTGAAGAAAAAGGCCGAGCATCGCAATCAGTGCAACCAAAATAGCCGGTTGAGAAGCAATACTGACAAATAAATTTAAGATAGCTTTCATAGTACGATTCCTTCCATTAAAATAGGCAGATTACTCAGCCGTGTAGGCAATGCCTTCCTTATCGAGAATTTCATTCACGTGTTGCTTAGTTTCTTCCTTATCGATCAAGGACTTTAAGGGCACGACCCGGTCTTTCGGTAGGCTGCTGACTGTCCCAGCCAACGTGGATTCCACAAAGAAGTAATCAGCAGCGTCGGGGGTAGCGCTGCCAACATCAGAGTGATCAACTTGAATATCACTGGTATCTACGTTTTCTGCTTTTAAAATGGCTTGGATATTCATTTGCACCATAAAACTAGTCCCTAAACCGCTTTGACAAACTGCAAGAATCTTCATTATTTTTCCTCCTAATGTATCGACAACTAACAACATCGTTCTACCCAAAATTACGCTTCAAGGTCTTGCAAAATCGTTAACAGCTCATCAACTGAAACCGCTGCTAACATCCTTTCAACAGCGTTTTTATCAGTTAAGAGCCCCATCAATTGCTGGATCACGCTGAGGTGGCTTTGACTATCCGTGGCGGTTAAAACAAACCATAGCTTGACTGGATGTTCGGCATCAACAAAGGGCACAGCAGCATTCGTTTTTAAAAGTGACAGGCCAATACCATGAACTGAATTATCAGGCCGCGCATGGGCTAAAACAATCTGGGGACCGATGTTCATATAGGGCCCCTTTTCGTTAACAATGCTAATCATCGACTCAACGTAAGCCGGTTCGATGATTTTCATATTCACCAACGGTTGAGCAGCCATCGTAATGGCCTTTTGCCAATTCAAATTTGAACCGTCTGCGACTTGTAATGTTTGTGCATTCAATAAATCAAGCAACTTCCCCACCCCCTGTCTTCACCGCTAACGTGTTTTCTGACTCGATTATATAAGCTAAGGAATTAATTCACAAGTAAAATCACAAACGATGACAAAAAGGTGCCGAGGCAATTGCTTCAGCACCCTAGTTGTCTAATGAAATTTTTCAATAACGCCTTCGCTTAGTCATCTGCGTGCCAATGAATCTTTAACTGACACTGGACGAGCTGACCGTGTTCGTAACGATACGGTTCAACATCGGTTTTACCATCATCATGGTCATACTTGATGTTCCAATAATTTCCCTTGTGGTAAACGACTTCCCAGTTCCCGCTTAAGTCATTATCATTGGTATCCTCGCCTTCGTAAGTCCCATCATCACTAAACTCCCAGGTCCCAACGTTACTGCGCCAATCACCGATTAAAATGTCGTCATCCGTGTTGTCGTTTCGCAGTGAGGTATCGTAGGAATAGTCCGTTGAACCATCGCTGTCATTACTGCTGTCACTGGACTGATCACTGCTCTTATTTGGTGTTACAGGTGCCGGTGCAGCGGTCGTCTGGGGTGCCTTAGCCTTCAAACTGACCGTATTATCCAACTGTTTATAAACGTCTATGGAAGGCAGTAACTTGGTGACGCTTTGACTGCTGCCGGAAACGTTCCCCGCAATCTGCAGATTATAGCGTCCTGGGAAGAGATTATCCACCGTGTAGCCGCCGCTGACCGGCTTGGCCGACAGCGAATCCCCAGTCCCCGTCACAGTGGCATCCTTGACGTTGGTTTTGATGGTCAAATGAAAGTCCTTAGCTCGCAGCGCATAGCGGGTAAATAGGAAATAATGCCCGTCCTTAACCATTTCAAACGGTGCCTGACTGCTGTCCATCGTCTTAACTGCTAACTTGATCGAATCCCTGGCATCGGCATCACTTTCATAGAGATTCTGCAGGGGTTTAACGGCATCATCGTCGACCTTCTGACCGTCATCGTCTAACACGGCTGCCGCAATATCATCGTCATCCGTTGAAGTGACCGCGGTTGCCAGCCGGTTCGCCTGGTTGCTCTTACTGTAATACCAAGAACCGCCAATAAAACAAACCACCAGTAAGAAAACGAACCCGCCCAAAATCCACGGCCACCGTCGCCGATGCTTTCGTCCCGTCGTCCGTTTGGTTTTAGCAGCTGCCGTCAGTCGTGCAGAATTTTCTGAGGCTTCCGCAGGCTGAACCGATGCTGTTTTAGGCTGTGTTTGTTTTGCCCGAAAAGCTTTCAGATCAAAGCCGCACTTACCGCAAAATTCATCCGTTGCGGCCACTTCGGCACCGCAATTCGGACAGTACTTAAGTTCCTCTGCCATTTCATGATCCCCCCAAGAATTATCTTATTATTAAGAATAAATTATTCATAACAATAATGTACCATACATTGAAGCCCAGCGACCGGCAAAATGCCCGAATTTACTTTTTGACTACCCCGACCTGATTAGTCATTTCTGAGGCCTGCTAATTGTAATTCACTTCCTATGAGGGTATGATAAATAAGTACTTTACATACGAATGAAAGGAGTATGAAACGATCATGACTTCAGAAGATATTAAGACCTCATTGACAACTGCTCTTAATGAATACTTTGATCAAGCAACCTTGCCAGAAAACGGCTTGTTTGTTCTTGGTTTTAGTTCCAGCGAGGTATTAGGTTCATGGATGGGACAAAATTCGAGTCAAGAGGTTGGCGATACGGTGATCAACACGTTACTGCCAATTCTAAAAGATCACCATGTCGACTTAGCTGTTCAAGGCTGTCAGCACATTAACCGGGCGCTTTTACTGGAACGGGAAGTTGCTGTTCGCCGCGGCTATGAAATTGTCTCCGTGGTACCCCAGCTTCACGCCGGCGGTGCTGGTCAAGTAGCTGCTTACAAGGCTTTCAAAGATCCCGTTGAAGTTGAACGGATCGTGGCCGATGGCGGCATGGATATTGGCGACACGCAAATCGGTATGCACGTCCGTTGGGTTCAGATCCCGGTTAAAACCTCCGTTAAGGAAATCGGTTCTGCCCACACCACTTTTCTAACATCACGACCAAAACTGATTGGCGGCCCACGCGCAATTTACGAAATGCCAGCTGATCAACGATAATAAAAACGCTTCTAACATCAATAAAGCTTAAAGCGGATATCCCAATAGGATACCCGCTTTAAGCTTTATTTAAGGTTAAAATTAAATATGCGATATGGTACTTTAGCTACTTTTGGTGCACCTGATAACTCACCTGATAGGATTCAATGCCGTGCGCCTCAAAAGCCGTTTCTAAAATATGAGCAAACTCGTTGATATCAACGGATTGAGGCAAATGAATCACCACGTTATTTTCATCTGACATTATCGGCCACCCCCGCGTTTAAGTTACTCCCATTATACGAACATACGTTCCTAATTGCAACTTAAAATGACAGCCAGCTAACATCTCCCCAAAAGCAAACTTTTTTGCGTGATTTTGGGTCAAATTGGTGTACAATTATTCGTTGCACGTACTTGTTTTGCACATACGAAAGGAGATTATGCAATGCTCAAAATTGCCAAGGGTCGTGTCTCCTATCTTGCCGTTTTCGGTGCGATTATATTCATGACCATTCAGGTTATCGCTAACCTGAACCTGCCAAGTTTAACCTCAGATATCGTTAACAACGGGGTTGCAACAGGCAATATCAGTTACATTTGGAAAGTCGGTATGAAGATGGTCGGGTTCTCATTGCTTAGCATTGTGGCCGCTGTCTGTAACGTTTTTTTGGCTTCGACAACCTCACAAAAGCTCGGGCAAAACCTGCGCAGTGACATTTACCGAAAAGTCATGAACTTTTCTACCGATGAATACGATCAAATTGAAACTTCATCATTAATTACCCGGACCACTAACGACGTGGTTCAAATTCAAAACGTGGCTATCATGATGTTAAGAATGATGATCATGGCTCCCATCATGTTAGTTGGTGCCAGCTTTTTAGCCTATAGTAAAAACCACACCTTAACCTTGGTTTTCTTAGTTTCACTGCCATTATTAGCTATTTTTATGGGGATCATGCTAAAGTTTGCCATGCCCATGTTTCAAGCGATGCAAACGAAAACCGACCGGATCAACCGTATCTTCCGTGAAGGTTTAACGGGTGTGCGGGTCATTCGGGCCTTTCGACAAGACCAGTTTGAACAGGACCGTTTCGAAGATGCCAACGTTGACTACACGCAAAACGCCATTAACGTCAACACCCTGCTGGCACTGGCCTTTCCCGTTATGACCTTGATCATGAGCGGGACAAACGTCGCCATTATCCTGTTTGGTGCTCGCTTAATTGGTAATCAAGCCATGCAAGTTGGTAATTTAATTGCCTTCATGACTTATGCCATGCAAATTTTAATGAGCTTTATGATGCTGTCAATGGTACTGATTTTTGTTCCGCGTGCCCAGGCTTCTGCTAAACGAATTCAACAGGTCTTTGACTTGAAGTCCACAATGAAGGTTGCAGACAAGCCTAAGGACCTCCCAGTTGAAGCACAGCATACCTTAACGTTTGACCACGTTTCTTACCGTTATCTGAACGCTGAAAAGCCTGCCTTGACTGACATTGATTTTAGCGCCAAGAGTGGCCAAACGGTGGCTATTATTGGCGGTACCGGCTCCGGAAAAACGACGTTAATTAATTTAATTCCGCGTTTTTACGACATTGAAAAAGGGCAAATTAAAATCGATGGTCTCGACACCACCGAGATTGCACCGGAAAAACTTCGGGATGCCGTTTCATTAGTACCGCAAAAAGCCACCTTATTTACCGGTACCCTACGTGAAAACATGACGTACGGAAAACTGGATGCTACCGACGATGAAATCTGGCACGCCTTGGAAATTGCCCGTGCCCGTCAATTCGTTGAAGAAGATCCCGATGGCCTTGACATGTACGTTGAACAAGGCGGCGGTAACTTCTCCGGCGGTCAACGACAACGATTAGCCATTGCCCGTGCTCTAGTCAAGCAAGCTGCCATCTACGTCTTTGATGACTCCTTTTCAGCGCTGGACTTTAAGACCGATGCTGATCTGCGAGCCGAGTTACGTCAGGATGAACATATTCAAAAGAGCATCACCGTCATCGTCGCGCAACGAATTGCGACTGTGGCCGATGCCGATTTGATCCTCGTTCTCGATAACGGTCAGTTAGTCGGTAAGGGTACCCACGACGAACTTCGTCAGACAAATGAAGTTTACCAAGAAATCATCAAGTCACAAATCAGAGAGGGGGACGCTGAATAATGGCTGATTCTAAATCAAAACGACCTACCCGTCCGACGCACGTTGGCGGTGGCGGTCATCATGGTCCAGGAGGTCTCGTTGAAAAGCCGAAGAACTTTTGGGGAACGACTCGCCGGTTAATGAGCTACATGGCCGACCGGATCTTTGGCCTGATCTTAGTCCTGATCTTTGCGATTACCAGTGTCATCTTTCAGATTCGGACCCCTAAAATTTTAGGGCAAGCCACTACGGAGATCTTTAAGGGTGTCATGAAGGGGCAGTCCCAGCAAAAGGCCGGCTTCAACCTCACTCACCTCCCCATTAACTACGACAAAATTATTCACATTATTATCATTGTGGGGCTGATGTACCTCGCTTCAGCCGTTTTCAGCTTCCTGCAGCAATGGATCATGACTTTAATTTCTCAAAGGACGGTCTATAAACTCCGGCGAAGGATGAAGGAAAAGATGCGGGTCGTCCCGATTCACTACTATGACACCCATAGCAACGGAGATATCATGAGCCGGGCGGTCAACGATATGGATAACATCGCCAACACCCTGCAACAAAGCCTGACGCAAGCGGTCACATCAACGGTGACTTTCATTGGGACCCTTTGGATGATGCTGACCATTAGCTGGAAATTAACGCTGATCGCGCTGATCACCATTCCGCTAAGCTTGGTCATTGTCGGCATTGTGGCACCCAAGTCGCAGAAGTTCTTTGCCAGCCAGCAAAAGAGTCTGGGCCTGATGAACGACCAAGTCGAGGAAAACTACTCTGGCCAGCAAGTTTTGAAGAGTTTTAACAAGGAAAAAGACACCATTGCTTCCTTTGAAAAGCAAAACACCGTCTACTACCAGTCCGCTTGGAAAGCCCAATTTATTTCTGGTGTGATCATGCCTTTGATGATGTTCTTAAACAACATTGGCTACGTGTTTGTTGCCATTATCGGTGGGATTTCAGTTGCTAACGGTAACATTACCCTTGGGAACGTCCAGGCCTTCCTGCAATATACCAATCAATTCTCACAGCCAATTTCACAACTGGCTAACTTGATGAACACCATCCAATCCACCATTGCTTCAGCAGAACGGGTCTTCAACGTTCTGGATCAAGAAGAAATGAAGGATACTTCAACTGACACACCAGTTAAGCAAACCGACAATTTATTGGAAATGGATCACGTTCAATTTGGCTATGACAACGAAGACTTGCTGATGAAAGACTACAGCCTGACCGTCAAGCCAGGACAGCAAGTCGCCATTGTTGGACCGACTGGTGCTGGTAAAACGACCATCATTAACCTGTTGGAACGCTTTTACGACGTTAAGGGCGGTGCCATCCTGTTAAATGGCAAGGATACCCGAAACATGGATCGTGAAGATTTGCGTTCACACTTTGCCATGGTACTGCAGGATACTTGGCTCTTCACCGGCAGTATTTTCGATAACATTAAGTACGGTCGCGAAGACGCCACCAATGAACAAGTTATCAACGCCGCCAAAGCAGCTCACGTGGACGAATTCGTCCGTAAGTTGCCGAACGGTTACGACACGATCTTAAACGAAGATGCTTCTAACATCTCTCAAGGACAGCGGCAGTTAGTCACCATTGCCAGAGCCTTTGTTGCTGATCCGGAAATCCTCATTTTGGATGAAGCCACCAGTTCCGTCGATACCCGGACCGAAGTCCAGATCCAGCACGCCATGAGCCGGCTGCTTAAGGGCCGGACGAGTTTCGTTGTAGCTCACCGACTGTCCACGATTCAAAACGCTGATAACATCATTGTGATGAATCACGGTTCAATCGTTGAAACGGGCACCCACGAAGGCCTGCTCAAGAAGGGCGGCTTCTACGCGGATCTGTATAACAGTCAATTTACCGAAGGCATCTCATACAGTTAGGAGGACGTAAAGATGAAAAAAATCAGTTTGATCGTATCTGCCGCCCTTCTCAGCATGGTGCTAGCAGGCTGCGGCAAGGTATCGTTATCCGTTGCCCATAAAAGTTATGCCCCCAGCGGCATGACTGCCGTTATTAAGGGCCACAGTAACCAAAAGGCAGTGCGGTACCGCATTAATAATGGTGCTCAGAAGACCCAGCCAGTAAACGATGGCGGTTACGCCATTACCTTGCCGGCTAAGCCATACCAGCAAACCGTCAAGCTCACTGCTGGCGGTCGCAACGCTTCAACGGTGATCAAAAGAAGCCCGGCAATCATGAGCTATAGTAAGTTCACCGCAGCCTACAACCAAGCTTGGCTGGGCACCGCCCTCTCTAAGAAGGATCAGGCAACGGCCATGCAATTGCAAAAGCAGGGCGCTCAAATACAGCAAAAAGCAGCTAAGTTAAAGGCTGATTCCAAGGCAGCTCAAGCTAAGTTAAAAGCTGGCGACACCTCCGCACAGGCGACTTTAGCTTCATTAGCCGAACAGGGTACGAAACTGCGGACCCAAGGTGCTAAGCTGAAACAGGCGCAGGCAGCTTTGGTTCCGGCTTTAGCCAAGGCCAAGAAACAAGTTGCCGATGACACGATTACCGCCAAGGCACGGACCGGCGTTTACAACTTGAAAAAGACTTCGACCGCGACCGTTCGCGGGAACGTTGATGATGGGCAGCTTATCGGGGCTACCTTGATGGTCCCCACTTCATCACTAAAGTCCAAAAAAGCTGCCAGAACTTTCATGACCGAATTAGCCGTCTTAACGGGCAGTGTCGGTGCCAATACCAAAACCGTGTTAAAGGGCTTTGAAAATAAAGCTAACAAGCAAAATAGCAGTCAAACAACGACCAGTACCATTCGTTCCAATGGCATTGATTTTGACCTGGGCTATTCGAAGACGACACTTTATATCTACGTGACTCATCATTAGATCAACACGCTATCTACTTAAAAAGGGAGTGATCCGATATTGGATGACTCCTTTTTAGATTGTCCATTGGAAACAAAAATAGTGCTGATGATCAACTCATCAACACTATTTTCGTTAACGCTAAAGCTTGACGTGAAACACTCATTACTTCTCGTCTTCACGCTTCTTCTTAGTAATACCTAACATGCTCAACATACTCATGAGGCTGAGGCCAATCATTGTCCAAACGCTGGCACTTTGTTCGTTGGTTTGCGGCAACGTTGCTGCCTTGCTTTTAGCGGTATTTGAACTAGCAACATTTGAGTTTGCACTATTAATACTTGCTGTCTGCTGTGCTTGACCAGCTTCTCCACGACTGCTTTGACGAGTTAGTCCAGTTGAAGCACCGCTAATTCGACTAACCGTATTGTCATCAGTCGTATTGTTACCAGAGTGATTACCGCTGGTGACTGTATTGTTATCAGTATCTGTCTTTTGGCTATTATCAGAAGGCTCGTCAGTAAGCTGATTGGTTGGCTCACCAGTATCTTCGTCGGTTGAACCACCATCGGGAACATCCGTTGCTGGCCCAACATTATCGGGTTCCGCTACCAAAACCGTAATTGGTTTTTGAGGATCTTGACCATTAGGAATTGTAACGTGCCCATCATTATTGACTAAAACATATCCGTTTGGCACTTTGTCAGTGACATCAAATATGTTGCCGGGGTTACCTACCACAGTCTTCGTACCAACTACGGTACCGCTTGTTGTAACAATGTTAATCGTGTACTGGTTGGCACTAGGCACGTTACCGGTTGGGACCTCACCTTTCGTCCAAACCTGAACGCCGTCAGTATCTTGACCAGCGGGAGTTGTGACTGTTACGTTAATCGGCGTCTTCGGGTCTTGCTTTGGTGGCACAGTAACAATAATTTGGTCGTTGCCAGGCGTTGGTACGTAACCCTTTGGAATATTCGGTGTTACATTGAAGTTGTTGCCAGGATTACCGGTAACCGTGGTATGACCGACCACGTCACCACCCGGAGTAACAAAATCAATTGGATACGTGTTAGCGGATGGGGTGTCGGTTGGTAGCGCCGTCTTAAACCAAGTTTGAATGCCGTCATTGGGTTGTCCAGCCGGGGTAGTAATGTTAACTACGAACGGGGTCTTGGGATCGTAACCCTTAGGCACGGTAATGTTGGTATCCGTCTTGCCGGGGGTTAGAACATAGCCGGTTGGAATATCGGTCTTGAAGTTGTAAATATTACCGTCATTTCCAGCAAAACCGGTCTTTTTAACGACTGAACCGTCGGGGGTAACGAAATTAATCGTGTATTGCTTAGCACTAGGAACATTATCCGTTGGAACTTTATTAAGCTCAACTCCACGGATGTGACTTAATACCACAACGTAAAGTGGTGTCTTGCCAATGGTCGTAAAGGTCTTGGTAACATTAGCCAAACCATTGCTGTTACCAGGTTTTAAGGTAAAGCCTTGATTTAGAATTGCTTGTTGTTTGGTAAAGGCGTCCTTCAAATCAACCTTACCATTAGTAACACCGGTTAAAGTAACGTCACCTAAATCAGTATTGTTTTCATCAACAAATTGAACCTTGATGGATTGCGGGTTAGCAGTATAAGTGATATTCGTGCTAGTACCACGTTGTGCTGGTGGATTAGCGTGACCGTCAGTGCCGACAGTAGTTCCATCCGGTACTGGGGTATTAATCTTAGTAGTTGAGCCCTGCGGTGTGTAACCGGGAACATTGGGTACATCCACATCAGTACCTGGTTTGCCACTAACTGTAGTTGGCGTGGTATTTGGAATTGGATTACCGTCTTTATCTACTGGAGTCATCGTTAAGTTAGCTTCTGCATTTTCAACCTTATTCAAAACTACGGTATAAGTTGGTGTTTTACCATAATCAGTAAAGGTCTTTGGAACGCTGACTAAACCGTTATTATTGCCTTTGGCTGGTGTATAACCAGTATTGATTAAGGCTTGTTCAGCCGTGATCGCGGGCTTCAAGTCAATGTTGCCGTTCGTGACCCCGGTCAAAGGCGTTGGGTCACCCAGCTTGTTGCCATCATTATCAACGAATTGAATATTGATTGATTGAGGATCAGCCGTATAAGTTAAGGTAACATCCTTAGCATTATCAGGAGTATCTGTAGGCATTGGATTTTCGTCAGCTACCATACCGGACTTATAAGTGTAACCGGAAATAGTTGGGGCAGTTTGAGCTGGATAGTAACCAATTGGATTAAAAATATCAACATCTTTGTTAGTTACGAGATCTTTTGGTGCGGTCCAAGTAAGGTCTTGAACTGAATCTGGTTTGATAGTATTGCCGTTCCCATCAACATAGTGAATGGTTCTCGTGGTCGTTTTACTATCAGCCCCTAGTGCGTCAGCCAAATAAATCTTTTCAACTTGGGTAGTCTTAGCATCTGTATCAAAGTCCTTAGCAAAGCCATCCGTTAATTCTTCAATAGTTTGCTTATTAGGATCAAATTGAATTGTGTAATTTTTAGGCACTAACTTTAAAATAGCCGCATTATCATAGGTGATTGTCTTATTAGAAAGCCCAGTGGTCGTCCAAGTATTAGCAACATTACCATTAGGATAAATCAATTCAACTTTCATCGTCTGCGTAGCAACTTTATAGATCACGGTAATCATGACGTTGTCACTATTAGGGGTAACGGTCTGCGCGGTTGTCTGACTTAAATCATTAGCCGGGTCATTGGTTGTGGCAACGTAATAGCCGTCAACTGTTGGATCAGGAACTGCTTTAAAACTGGCACTGTCACCCTTAGTGAAACCAGTAATGGTACCATCATTATTAACGATTAAAGTAGCGGGCACCTTATCAGTCGTATAATAAACCACAGTACTTTGATCAACTGGATTAGTAACCGTTACGAAGGTGATTGGATTAGCTGCTTTAAATCCTGGCGCAACTTCAATACCATTGCTATCCTCATAACCAATCGATTCGGTTACAGTCTTGGTAACTGCGGCACTGTAAGCAATAACGACGGGAATCACGGCATTGTCAGTGTCATCAGCCGTTAATTTACCGGTGTAAGTTAAAGAACTATCGCTAGCTTTAGTAATTGAAGCCGGTAACGTTTTAGTAGTATCTAATTTATAACCAGCCGGAATTGTAATCGCAGTACCAGTAGTTGGCGCGGCTCCAACGTTACCATTCATTGTCAGATTGTCAGTAGCTGGTAATGCTTGACCAGTCGTTGAGTTCTTAAAGCTGACCATTGCACTGGCTGTAGCAACTTGATAGTTTAATTTAATCGAATTAGTACCACCAGCTGTTAAAGTAATAAACTGCGGCGTGGTAAATGTATAGCCTGGAACTTCTGGGACTGCGTAAGCAACGGAAACTGGTGTATTATTGCCGTCTACCGTTGGTTTAGGATCGTTGCCGTTATAAAAGGCAATGGTTTGACCTGGCGTGCCCACAATGTTTGGTTGAGCCACGGTAGTATTGCTAGTAATGTCCAACTTAGCATCTGCTGGGGTATATTTGTAGTCGTTAATAGCAGCAACGTAATGTGCTTTAGAAGCCGCAGTTGAACCAGTAATGCCCAAAATGTAGTTTTGCTTAGTGCGGGCATCGTTAATGTCGGTAGTAAAGCTCTTTAGAATATTACCATCGGTATCTTCAACATTGGTGGTTAACTTTTTAGTTGCCGCATCATAATTGACATCAAAAACGTAACTAATGCTACCGGAAGTTCTCGCATAACCAGGAACTCCCTTACCGGTATCATAAACCTCACTGGTTGGCGTTCCCGTATCTGACGTTGATTGATAAATTTGCCATTCGTTTGTCTTGCCATTCACCGGAGCTTTACTTCCAGCATCGGTAGAAACATTATAACTAATTGTCCCGGTATTAGCATCTGAGTAAACGGTGCTATTAGCCGGGTTTTGAACTAACCCTAGATTACTGCCAGCAGCACCTTTTGCTGTCAAAGCTTCAGTAGTAGAAACTGGCTGGAAGGAAACAGACATACCATCGCCACCGAGCTGTGGTGCAGGATTGTTAGGATGAAGCATAGTCGGATCCCAATCAGCACTGACGGTCGTCTTTAAACTAAAATTACTGCTAAAATCAACCGCGCTATTGGCAACCACAATGCCACTTTCAACATAATTATCATCAGCTGGGTTGGTTAGCTGATAAGTATCGCCGTTAGATACAGTAGGCATTACCGGATTTGTAGGGTGCAAAATACTATTAGAACCACCAGTTGTAAAATGACCTTGGACGTCTTGACCAGTTAAATCAACTTGAGTGGCCCCACCGGTCTTAGTTGGGTCAGTAGAAGCATTACCCTTAGCATCAGTGGTATTAACGACAATTTGACCCTGAGTCTCAGTTGGATCTACGGCCGTCTTAAACCGTGGTGTTTGAGCCGTGGTTTGTGAAGTACCTTTACTATTTGTTGCGAGGTTAGTTGAGACTTGCTTGCCAGTTGTCGTCTCACTAGGTTTAACCGGCTCAGCAACTTGGTCACTAGTTTGTGAATTATTCGTAGTGGCTTTATTGCTACCCTCTTCTGGACTAGCTTTTACATCATGAGTAGCAGCTGTAGTACCAGCTGTTTTTGTAGTACCACTAATAGCAACGCTCTTCTGCTGAGTTAATGATTGTCCAGAATTAGTCTCGCTTGCTGTCGGTTCAGCCGTTGTAACTTCCGCTTGTGCATCTTGACTCTCTCCAAAGAAAATGCCCGCGCCAAATGAAACTGTAAAAAGGCCTGCAAAAATCCATAGTTTTCCAACCTTGTACATCTTATAGTGTTCCTTAACTTGCGTACAATCCCGCAATACGCGATTGTGCTGTCTTGTCATCACTTTTTTCGACATATTATTGCCCCCCCATAATTAAAAACCTAATTACTTTCAACATTTTTGACATCAAATATTGAAATGAGAAATCAGCTCTATTAGTGAAAACTAATTACGAATTTTAATAAATAATTCCACATAATTCGCCTATAGTATAACAATTTCCGGTAACTGAATACAACACAAATTTCATATGGTTCACATTTTTTACATTGCTTTTTCTCATTATCTTAGTTTTCTATAATACATATTTTAAAAATTTTTGCTCTATCATTACCAGCTTTTTCACAAAAAAATAGTGCCGATGAATTTTCTCATCGACACTATTTTCATGGAATCAATAGACTGTCCATTAGTCTAATTACTTCTCATCTTCGCGTTTCTTCTTAGTAATACCTAACAGACTCAGCATACTCATGAGGCCAAGACCAATCATTGCCCAAGCGCTGGCACTTTGCTGTTCATTGGTTTGCGGTAAAGCTGCTGCCTTACTCTTGGCGATATTTGAACTTGCAGTATTGGCGTTTGCACCATTAGCACTTGCTTGAGCAGCTTCAGCGTTACTGCTTTGCTGTACAAGCCCAGTTGACGTACCGCTATTGGCTTCATAACCAGTTGCCTGAGCAGTGCCGTTACCCTTATCAGTAACGACCTTACTGTTATCAGCCTTCCCGCCAGTCACGGTATTATTGTCCGTTTTACCAATTGCCACCGTGTTGTTAGGGACATCACCAATAATCGTTGTCTCAGGATTATCAGTAGGTACGTTGGTATCTTCGCCGGTTGAACTGCCGCCAGGAACATCCGTTGTGCCACCGTTGTCTGAAGAATCATTAGGGACTACCCCAATGCTGATCGGTTGAGCAGGATTTTGATCGTTAGAAATCTCAACGACCCCATCTGCACCATCGACTAACGTATAACCGTTTGGCACGTTGCCAGTAATCACAAACTTGTTCCCAGGATTACCGACCAGCGTAGCCGTACCAACTACATCACCATTTGGTGTAACGAAGTTGACCGTGTACTGGTTAGCGTACGGTGCATCGGGAACTTGGTCCTTGGTCCAAACCTGGACACCATCGGCATCTTGACCAGCTGGTGTTGTGACGTTAAAGGTAATCGGTTTACCCGGCTCATTAGTATCAGTAATCGTGATGTTGCCATCTTTTCCTGGTGTTGGCACGTAACCCTTCGGAATACTTGGCGTAATGTCAACGTGATTACCAGAATTACCAACGAATGATATATGACCGATAACATCACCGTTTGGCGTAACAAAGTTGACCGTGTACTGGTTAGCATATGGCGCATCAGGAACTTGATCCTTGGTCCAAACCTGGACACCATCTGCATCCTCGCCGGCAGGTGTTGTGACGTTAAAGATAATCGGGGTCTTAGGATCCTGTTTATCCGGAACAGTCACAACGCCATCGTTACCTGGCGTTAGCACATAGCCCTTCGGAATATTTGTCGAAACGTTAACCTTATTGCCAGGATTGCCCACGAATGGCATGTGACCGATAACATCGCCATTTGGCGTAACGAAGTTGATCGTGTACTGGTTTGCGGATGGCGCATCAGGAACTTGGTCTTTAAAGTGTCCTTGAGCCCCCGTTGCAGGAATACCGTAAGCGTTGTAGTAGTAAGTTTCCTTGCTGTTTAAAAAACTGAAATCGTTATTGGCAATAGCCGCCAGTAATTTATTCACAGCAGAAGAATCTTCCATATCCGGCGTTACTGTAAAGGAACTAACAGGAATCGGAGAAACTTGCATAAATTCAGACTGATAGGTAATTTCATCAGTGACTACGATTGGATTCAATGTCATTCCTGGATAGCTATCCTTGTCCGGGGTAAGGGTAACCGCGCCAGTAACCTTATCCGTCACTATTGTCCAATTGATAGTCTGCGTTACCGTTTGCGGTAATTTACTTTCATCAACAATTTCTCTGTCATTAGCCTTGAAATCGATCACCCGACTGCTAGTAACATGCGCAGTTGTTGTTTGATGAACCAGGTGAATAATCACATCCGTACTGTTAGTATCCAACTTGATGCTGCCAGACCCTGCTTGATTAGGAGCCAATTGATAATTGGCTGGCACAATCGCCGTCCAGTTAATGGTATTGCCGACCGGACCACTAATTGTCTGACCGGTTCCTACCGCAGCCCCGTTATTGTCATCATCAACGTATTTAACGTTCCGTTGCATTGATTGAGCCGGATCACCAACACCAATCGCATTGTAATAGTAAGTTTCATCCGCATTTAAGAAGGTTGTATCTTTACCTAAATCAGGATTTCCTAACGTGTTTAACTCGTCCTTGGTAGCCGTAAACTTAACTGGGTTCCATGCTGTCACGTACGTAAATTCAGGGACGTAAGTAATCTCAGGATTATCGCTTGGAATTGAGTGAAGCGGCACTGCTTGGTAATTACTGTTGCCATCAGGTGTGAAGGTAACATCACCCGTTACTTCATCGGTACTGATCGTCCAGTTAACTTTTTGAACAATTGTACTTGGTAATTTCGATTCATCAACGTCTGTATTACCCTTAAAGGTAATCGTACGGGTTGCAGTAATGGTTTCCGTACTGATGTGATGCGTTAAATGAATCACTACATCCTGATTATTAGATGCAGCAAAGGTATATGACCCTGAAGCCGCTTGACCATTAGCTAAGTCATAGCCAGCTGGTTTATTATTGGTATTCCAAGTAGCACTGCCATCCGTAACACCGGTAAGAGTCGTTGCTGTGCCAACAGTAGTACCGTTGTTATTATCGTCTACATATTTAACTTTCACACTTTGCGTGTTCGCTGTGTAAACTACGGGAACGTCACCGTTCTTTGGCGGAATGGTAAGTTGCGTATTTGTTGGTGTGTAACCTGGAATTTCTGGCACCGTAACGTTTGTACCAGGATAGTTATGAACCGTTGTTGGTGTGGTATTTGGAATTGGATTGCCATCCGCATCTTTTGGAACCAAGTTAACCGTCACTTTAACGTCATTGATCTTGGTTAATTGAACGGTAAAGGTTTGTGATTGACTCGTGAAGGTTGCTGGGAGACCAGTTAGTTCATTTCTTAAGCCAGTCTTTGGTGTGTATTTACCCATATTCATGAGATTTTGTTCTTCGGCAATAGCTGGGCCGCGATCAACGTTGCCGTCAGTCTTGCCTTTGAGTACCGCCGTGCCGATCACCTTACCAGTCTTATCATCCGTAAAGTTAACAATGATGATTTGGTCATTAGCTGTGTAGGTCACGTAACCCTTGTCACCTTTTTTAGCACTTGGCCCATCTACGGTAATCGTACCATCTGGATTGACTGTTGCTGGTACGGTCGTCTTATCCGGCGTATAGCCTGGAATAGTTGGAACGGTTATCGTCAGATGATCACCGGTCTTGCCAGTCACATTGGTGACGGTTTGTGGACCCTTATTACTTGGAATATCAACATTAGTCGTAACGGTGTTCGGGGTGTAAGTAACGTTGGTTCCTGGTGTCCGATCATCTGGAATGGTAACCGTATCAGTTTTTGGCGTATAGCCTAGAATATCTGGAACATTCACTTTAGTACCAGGATAATCATGGGCGGTCGTCGCCGTGCTGTTTGGTACTGGGTCGCCATTTGGCAATACCGGTGTGATTGTAAATGACGCTTTAACGTTATTAATCTTTGTCAAAACAACTTCGTAAGTTGGGGTAGCTTTATCATCACGGTCATAAGTCTTAGTAGCACTATCCAAACCGTTATTGTTCCCCTTCTTCAAGGTGTAACCCTGGTTCAGCAAAGCTTGCTGAGCAGTGAAAGCTGGTTTGTAGTCTACATCGCCATCGGAAACACCGGTTAAAGTTGTTGTCCCTAAATCAGCACCCTTATCATCCACAAAATGAACGTTGATCTTTTGAGGGTCCGGTGTGTAGGTCACTTTAACAGTATCGTCACGAGTTTCTGGAATCGTTAGGGTTGGTGTTGAAGTCGTATAACCCGGAACGTTCGGAGCTGTGACGGTAGTGCCAGGCAAACCGGTAACCTTCGTCGGTGTAGTGTTTGAAATTGGCTTACCCTTGTCATTACTTGGAACCAAGTTGACCGTCACATTCACCTGATTGATCTTTGACAGAACCACAACGTAGTTTGGCGTACTCTTATCATCGTGGTCGAAATTCTTAGGTGCATTTGCTAAGCCGTTATTGTTCCCATCCTTCAAGGTATAGCCTTGGTTGAGGACGCCTTGCTGTTTCTGGTACGCCGAAGTGTAATCAACGGTACCGTCAGAAACACCGGTCAATTCGACCGTGCCTAATAAATTCTTATCTTGATCCACGAAGGTAACGTTGATACTTTGTGGGCCTGGGGTGTAAGTGACTTTACCGCTGGTTAGTGGATTATCTACTGTAATTGTGCCATCTGGATTAACGGTAGCTGGCACAGTAGTCTTATCCTTCGAATAACCTGGTAAATCAGGAACAGTCACTTGAACGTGGTTATCAACCGTACCTGATACACCCGTAACGGTTTGATTGCCTTTATTACTTGGTACTTGAACATTAGCCGTCACAGTATTTGGCGTGTAGGTGACAGTTACACTCATATTCTTTAAATCATTGGCATTCGCAGCTCCTGCAAAGAATGCTGGAACTTCGGTTGCCGTTTGGCCATTAACTGTAGCTGTATAGCCTATAATTGGCTGAATAGCGACTGCCGGAACATTTTTTTTAGCGGTTGACACCGTCTCGCCTGTCACCTTGTCAGTTAGCGTGTTCCACGTAATCTGCTGAGTGACAGTCGCTGGCGTTTGTGGTACAGATTCGGCACTCGGATTATCAATAACATAATTGATTACCCGGTTAGTTGTCTTAGTGCCACTGACAATCTTGTGCTTTAAATGAATGGTAAGATTATCCGTATCATCAGTGGTTAGCGTAACGTTGGTTGGATTCTTAGCAGTATCATCTGCTAGTACGTAATTCGCTGGAATAGTGACGGTGTAAGAAATCACATCACCACCAAAGCCATTCAACGTGGTGCCCGTATTTGGAACTACGCTACCACCCTTATCATCATCAACATAAGTAACCGTAGCAGATGCCTTTTGGTTATAGACGACATCGATACTGGTCATGCCTTGTAAAGTTTTCAAATTCCGAGTAAATTCCTTGGTGATTTGCGGAGTGGTTCCATCAAAACTAATTATTGGACTGTAATTATAAGACTTAATTAATTTCGCAACTGCTTCCCCTGGAGTTGCGGCACCGGATTGCTCTGCCGTATAAGCAACATCCTGGTCAGGCCGGCCATCATAAAATGTGCCATGACCAAGGGCTTGATTATTGGTTTTGTCAGCACTAATAGTGATAGTTTTGATATGTGAAATGTTAGTTGCATCATCAGCAAAATTAAAGGTAATGTGGTTTAGTTGTGAAACTGGAATACCAGGAACAGTGACATCATCACCATTAGTTGTCGTATCCGAGCCAATTTGAATTGTTGGTACGGTTTTTAAAGTATTGCCAGCAGTATCTGTAACCGTAACTTTAACGGGAGCTACGGCAATGGTGAGCGTGCCTGTTCCGGCGATTTGATTATCGAACAAGTAATCGGGGTTTGCCGCAGCTAACCTAGTTAACCCTTCCTTCGACAACTTAATGTTATAAGTTCCAGCTGCAGTATCAATTGATGAAGTATCAAGATCACCACTGACACTTACAGTAATATCATAAGTGTTACCGGTAGTCTTTATCCAGCCAGTTGGAGCTTTTAAGCCACTTGGTAAAGTAACTCTATAGCTAGCTGGTGCTAGATTACCCCAGGCGATGGTTTGATTGCTGACTTTAGCTTGATTAGCCGTTGCGGTTGTATCAACAACTTGCTTATATTTGGCTGTGTAAGTTATTCCGGGTGCAACAGTCGCATCGGCTGCCAATTTTGCAGTAGTAGCTTTAAATGTCTGACTTGCTGGAATACTTGACTGATCCAGAACATATTGCGTGCCATCAGCTGCAGTGAATTTAGCTGGTACAACTAATAACGGATCATACGTGTCACCAACCTTACCCTGAGTGGTAACAGCTGTCGCAATTGTTTGGCCAGCCTCGTTGGTTAAGTTATAAGTGTCCTCAATATCAACATGCTTGATTGTATATTGACCAATCCACATTGGGTTTTGATAGCCAGGTGCTTCAAGTGTGTTGGCGTTTGTTAGTCCTAATCCATTAGCAACATCTGGAATATTAGGATAAGAACCATCACTGGTTAAGACATACTTGCCCTGAGTAAATTGATTATCGTCGGTTGCATATAGTATGGCGGCATCATTTTCATCAGCCCAGTCACCCCACTTACCCGCGGTAACATCCGTCACATCCGGATCTACCACAACGCTAAGTGGATAAGCAGTATCGTTTTTCACACTTGTATCTACGGTACCCCATGTCAGTGCAAATGCCTGACGACCCTTATAATTATTTAACTGTTTAACTGTAAAGTTTGAGAATGGTACACCATTACTAGTCATAGCCGCACTCACTTGATCGATAATATCTTGTGTCGGATCAGTCGACTTGGTATAGGTGGTCACCGTTTTGCCATTAACCGTAGAGGTAACCTTTTTAGCAACAGCCAGACCAGCTGGAATGATCACAATATCAGTGAAGTTATTAAACGTTGCAGGTGTGCCCCTAAAAAAGGTCAGATCCAGATCGACTCCAGAACCATCATTCAAAACTTTTCCGCTCAGATTAGCAGCACCACCAGCACCAAAGGTTGATAAACCACGTTTTGCCGCATTGGCCGTATCCGCTGTCACAAGGACTTCACCTGCTTGTACATTAGTTCTTAAGATTTTCAGATTTGGTGTCGATTGATTTAGATCATTTAAAGTGTCTAAAGAGCTGTCTGTTAAACTGATTGAATGTGGTCCTACTGTACCCGTATCAACTTGACTAAAATCAAAATTGTATAATGGCACATTGTAAACAATGCTATCTGAACCTTCATTGTTATAATTTATAGTCCAGTCATCTGGTACCTTTTCTTGCTTAGAAACAGATACGGTCAGCGTTGAAGGTAAAGTGGGATTTGTAGTCGAAATTCTAGCGACACCAACAATTAACTTTGTGTTATCTGCAATTCTAAAATTGCCAGCTGAAATCTTGTCAGCTGTAATATCATAATTTGGATTAGCTGCGTTTATTTTTTGTAGTCCTGCTGCTGTAAGAGCGACTTTGTATGTGCCGACTTTTTGACTACCAATGTTAGCAGTCAAATCACCGGAAGCTACAGTGACGTTGTAGGTACCATCGCTGTTAGCAGTCCAGCCAGTAGGGGCAACTAAGCCACTAGCGAGTTTGACTTTATAACTAGTGGGATCCGTGGCCGCATCATTATCATAGAGTTTTGAAGTATCTATGATGGTTACCGCACCGGCAGCAACTGGTGCCTTACTGATTGTTAATTTACCAGCAGTGACATCCGCGGTCGTCACAACCAAATTCTTATCTTGATTAGCTTTGACCGCATTTAGTCGAATTAAACCATCGGCACTCAACGAAATATTATAAGTACCTGCGTTTTGATTAACCTGACTTAAATCCAGGTCACCACTATTAATTACGATCTGATACTCGTCTGGATTGCCTGTCACAAACCAACCGGTAGGAGCAGTTAAATTACTGGATAATTTAACGTTAACGGTTGCCGGTGTATTAGTTTTATTGTCATACGTCTTAGTGGTATTTTCCACCATTGCACTAACAGCTTGTACCGGATCAGCTGTTGTCGCAGGATCTTCTTCAATCCCAGATAATGCGGTAATCTGCTGTGGTGTTCCTGTTTTAGCATAGGTTGCAGCTGCGGCAGTTTTAGCCTGTTTAATCGTACTTTGATCAGTCACATCGCCTAAATTAGTCGTTTGGACTTGTTTCGAGCTGGCCTGATTATCACTATTTGCAACTGTTTGTGTGTCATTCACATTTGCTTTAGTTTGCGCGGTATTATCCGCTGGTGCTTGTACTTCAGTTGTGCTTGCTGCACTTGATTTTGCTTGTGCGCTATTATCTGCAGATGTTTGTGTACTTGCCGAAACAGCGCTTTCATTATGACTTTTTTCAGGTGTAGTTGCAGTCGATCCTGTAGCTGCCTGCGTGTTACTGCTATTAGAACTAGCTGTCTGTGCGTTATCCCCGATTACAGCTTCTTTTGCTTGTGAACTATTTTGTTGCGCGGCTACCTGATTTGTCGCTGGTTCAGTCGTCGCTGCCACATCGGCAGAAGCGTCTGGATGACCAAATGCCAGGCCAGCACCCATCGAAACCGTGAATAGACCGGCAAAGAGCCATATTTTCCCAACCTTATACATCTTATAATGTTCTTTTACTTGAGCACTATCTTGGAGTACTCGTGCGTGTTTTTTTTGCATATCTTGCTTTAACATTCTAATAATCCCCCTCCAAAGGCATTCAAATAACCCCGCAACACCCACCCTTTACGGATGCTGCAATGAAAAGTTCAGCACATTAGTTAATCTTCGTCATAGCATAATGTCTAACTTTCCCAAGTTTGCCCTTAGTATAGCAACTAATTGTCCAAAATACCATTAACAAACAACGTTTCTCAGAAAGTTTTTACAATTAGCGTTACAAGTTTTAAAAAGAGTGTAAAAAAAGCGTCAAAGATTAACGTTTATTAATCTTTGACGCCTGTCGATGCCTATTGATTAGTAACGACACCTATTTCAAAATCAGCGGTAATATGCGTTAATCCCCGCTCTAAAATGGCGGCTTTACGATCAGCTGCCCGCCACGTTAACGGCGTCATTTCAAAGAGCGCTTTAAACAGCACCGGCGTGAGGTCAAACTGATAATGAACCGGCGTGAAATCAACTTGGCCATAGTGGGCAATAAAGTGGTCTTTAACCGGTGAATTATCATAGGTAGCGTGCTCGCCTGCCGGGTAAATAAGTGCCCGCAGTTCCTTTAAATACTGACTATTAGGAATCACCTTGATCAGCTTGCCGCCGGGCTGCAGTACCCGGTCAAATTCCTGATAATTAGCCGGCGATAGGATATTGACAATGGTCGTCAGCTGCTGATCACCAAACGGTAACTGCGCCAAATCCCCGACCATAAATAAGGGCTGCGGCGCACTGACCGTACCTGAACCGGCAATGTTGATCGCCGGCTTGGAGATGTCCAAGCCAACGTAAGCATCATTTTGATTCTGCTGAGCCAGCCACTTCGTAGTGGTCCCCTCGCCGCAGCCGGCATCCAGTACTAAGCCGCCGTGTTTGATCCGGTCCGACACCGCTTGGAGCATCGGTTCGAAAAATCCCGCGGTAAGCATCTGCTGACGGTAGCGCAGCATCTCATCCGTATACTCCGTTTTAACGGGCGCGTTGATCATAAACAACGTGCCCTTTTTAGAAATATCAAAACTATGTTCATTTTCACACTGTACCGTTTGATCGGCCACTGCTGCAATCCCGCCGCCGCAAACCGGGCATTGAAACTGCTGCAGATGCTGGCTCACAAACTGACTCGCTAATTCCGCTTTCTTCACATTGAGCCTCCATTACGCAAGATGATGTGGTTTAATTTTAACAGCAAACGCTAGTAAATACGAGACGGCTAGGAACTCAGCTACTACGACGTACGGATAGTGGGTATTCATATCCAGTAAGGCGCCGGACATCAACGGACCGATCACGTTACCAACACTCGTTAAAGACATGTTCAGACCGTTGATCAAGCCTTGATTCTTTGCGCTTAACTTCGTCAGCAATGTGGTAATGGCCGGCCGCAGCAGGTCGAAAGCCGTGAAGACGATCAGCGTTGCAATGACCACTTCAATCTTGCTATGAGCAAAGATAATCCACACGGTGCCAATCAGGGCAAAGAAAAAGCAGATCCTGATCAGCCGGGTTTCCCTAAAGCGGACTACCAGCCGGTCGAAGAGCATCACTTGGAAGAATAGTGAAATCAACCCGTTTAAAGTCAGTACCAGCGCAATATTTGCAATGCTGAAATGGAAGACTTCGTTTACAAACAAACTGTAAATACTTTCGAAGCCCTGCAGACCAAATGACGACACTAAAATGAGAATAAACAGTAGGACAACTGGTTTGATCAGTAAATCATGCCAGTCACCGTTCATGATGTTATTAGCCTTCTGGCCGGTAATTTGAGCCGGCTTTTCAATATCAGAATCCTTTGGCAGTAAAATCAGTAGGGCAATCGTACTGATTGCGCCTAATGCGCCAGCGAACCAAAACGGGGTCTTGTAGCTGATACCAGCCAGGATGCCGCCGATGCCGGGCCCCAGTATCAAGCCGCCGCTAAAGGCAGCTGACAGCCAGCCGATGACTTTAGCGCGTTGCCGTTTAGTCGTGATGTCAGCAGCCAGTGCCATCCCAGTGGGTGACACCATGGCAGCTGAAATACCCCCGATTACCCGCGCAAAATCAAACATCCCCAATAGATTAGTTACCGCAAATAGAATTTCTGAAACCGCGTAGAGGGCTAATCCGATCGCAATGATCGGCTTACGCCCCACCCGATCAGAAATCTTCCCGATAATTGGTGAAGCGATAAACTGCGCGAAAGAAAACAGTGCCGTCATGACGCCCATGTCAAAGGCGGATAAGTGAAGCTGGTTCCGCAAAAAAGGCATGACTGGAATAACCAGGCCAATCCCCAGACAGACCAAAAATTCACTTAAAATTAAAATTAAAATAGCGCGTTTTACTTTCCCTGACATCTTTACCCCTCCACGTCGTTTTAAGTCATAAGTGATTTAGTATATCAGTTTTCCTGCTATATCTCTACTGATATTATTTAATTGTTCTCAGCCAATTCAAAAAGCGGTTGGCCCAGTACTGGGTCAGCCGCTTTTGCTTCATTAAATCCTATTTCGTACTTTCCGCGAACTTCGTCTTGATATAATCAGCCGAAACCTGCAGTTTTTTAAGCTCTTCTTCCGTTAATTCCAGCTGCAGCTGTTCTTGGACACCGTCACGACCAACGATTGCTGGATACGACAGATAAGTCCCGTATTCTTCACGGTAGTTAGAAACCGGCATTTCGGTCTCAGCACCGCTTAAAATCGTGTTAGCTAAGTGAACCGCTGCCGTAGCAACCCCGTAGTTCGTATACTTTTTGCCACGGAACACCACGTGACCGCCAACTTTTGCATCATGGTCTAATTTATCCAGATCAAGGTTTCTTTCCTTGGCAATTTCAGTAATCGGCTTTCCGAGGACTCTGACCGTTGACCATGCTGTAAATTGGGAGTTCCCGTGCTCACCCAAATTATAGCCAACGACTGACCGCGAATCGATGTTGAGTTCGGCGGCCACGGCCCGTTTCATTCGCGCCGAGTCCAGTAAAGTTCCCGTACCAACAACGTGGTTCTTAGGTAATCCCGTTACTTGCTGATAGATTGATGTGATCACATCCACTGGATTAGTGATCACCACCATTTTACCGTGAAAGCCGGAAGCCTTGATCTGAGCACCCACTTTCTTAGCGGCTTCCCTAGTAAACGGCAGTTCAGCAAAGCGGTTGTCATTTGGGTTATCCTGCAACTTGATGTTGCCGACTGCGGAAATGATCACGTCCACGTCCTCTAAAGCTGAATAGTCGTTCACTGTAATATTAGTATGTACTGGTAAATTCGGCATTGCGTCTTCAAAATCCAACGCATCGGCTTTTACCTTGTCTTCCCGAGTATCGATTAAAACTAAGTCATCCGCGAAACCGTTGGCCACAATATAGTGGGCTGCAGTTGCGCCAACGTTTCCCATTCCAATTACACCAATTTTTCTTGTCATGTTAAACACCTCTAATTTTAATTGTTTATTAATTGGATTGTTATTATCTTACCATTTTATTAGGAAGCTGGCGAATGGAAATTGGGAAGTTGTTTCAACTTTGGGGAACAGGTCAGAGACCCTTTATCTTTTTACATAGCCTTAACGTGCGAAAAAGCTCTGATTCCTGCCATGTAAGCGAATAAGATAGGGCCTCCCCCCACAAACCAGGGGAAGCCCTATAGCTTTTACATAGCTGAAACGCGCAAAAGGGCTCAGGTTCCTGCCATGTAAGCAAATACGGAAGGGTCTCCCCAAAGTTCAGGGGAAGCTCCTATAGCTTTTACATAGCCTTAACGTGCGAAAAGGCTCTGATTCCTGCCATATAAGCGAATAAAATAGGACTTCCCCCAAAATCAGGGGAAGCCTCTATAGCTTTTACCTAGCTGAAACGCGCAAAGGGGCTCAGGTTCCGGCCATATAAGCGAATAAGGCAGAGTCCCCAAGCCCAGGGAACTCTGCCTTATTCGCTTATATTCTGGAACCTACCCGAGCCCTTTTGCGCTCTACATCTTTTCCAACCTCTCCACCCTCTCTTCCAAAGGCGGATGAGTATCAAACAGATGGGTCAACGATTTTTTCTTTTTCATCGGATCCGAAATATACAGCGCTGCGCTACTTGGATCCGCCTCTTTCATCGGTTCCGAGGTTGAGATCTTTTGCAGTGCGGAAATTAACCCCTGCGGATTCCGCGTCAGCTCCACGCTGCCGGCATCCGCCAAGTATTCCCGGTTTCTTGATAACGCCATCTGTGCCATCGTAGCCGCTATCGGCCCTAAAATCACCAGGACGATCGACAACACCAGCATCACGATCTGCAGAACACCGCCGTTATCATTATCGTTGCTACTTCGCCGACTACCGCCGCCCCACCAGAAAAAATTTCCGGCTAAGTTAACCATTCCGGTAATCGCTGCAGCTAACGCCAGCGCAATCGTCTGCAGCCGGATGTCGTAATTGCGCACGTGGGTCATTTCGTGTCCCATGACGCCTTCCAGTTCCTCACGGTTCAGTCGTTCTAAAATGCCAGACGTAGCAGCCACCGCCGCGTGCTGCGGGTTATTTCCCGTTGCAAACGCGTTGGGACTGGGATCATCAATAATGAACACCCGCGGCATCGGTACCCGAGCCACCAGCGCCATATCTTCGACAATGTGCCACAGCTCCGGGGCCTGCTCTTCTTTAGTAATTTCGTGGCCGTGGTTCATCGACATCACAATGTTGGTTGAATTACCGATCATGATCGCCCCATAGACACCCGCAAATACCAGTGCCAAGATTAAACCACCAACGTAACTGTCGAAGAAGACGTACCCGATTGCTGCCCCAATGGCCAGCACTAAAATGACGAAACCAATCAAAACGTAAATCGTGCGCCGTTTATTCCGTGCAATTTGGTCGTATAACATCGATTGTCATCCCCGCTTACTTATCAAAAGAAACTTTTGGTGTTGCTTTTTCCTCTTCAGGAACCTGTAAGTACTCGCTGATCTTGAAGTGGTGAATCGAAGCCACAATGTTGCTTGGGAAGGACTGAATCTTCATGTTAAAACTAGCCACGCTTGAGTTATACAGTTGACGTGAATAAGCAATTTTATTTTCAGTGTTGGTTAGTTCTTCCATTAATTTGACGTATTCTTTATCAGCCTTCAAATCAGGATAAGCTTCAGAAACCGCAAAAATACTCTTTAATGAATTACTTAACTGATCTGAAACTGCCATTGTTTTTTGATGGTCATCAGCTGGGCCATTAATTAACTGACTTCTTAAGCCAACCACTTTTTCCAAGGTGCTTTGTTCGTAATGACTGTACCCCTTCACCGTTTCAATCAAATTAGGAATCAAATCGTTACGACGCTTCAATTGAACGTCAATTTGACTCCATGATTCCTGCACGTAAGTCCGGCCCTTAATCAAGCCGTTGTACGCGCTAATATAAACGATAACTAATAAGACGACAACTACTGCCGCAATAATCCCTGCAATCATGTTTATTCCTCCATTTCACTGCTACCTATAAGTTGTCTCTATTTTACCAGTTCCTCGTGCAATCACCTAATGCTGACGATATGATAAACGATTATTTCAACAAGTCTTAAGAATACTGTAACTTGTGACAAACTAAAAGGAAGCCACCGCAGCTTTACGGCAACTTCCCCATTTGTTTCATTGAAATTTTAAATTACGCCTTCGCGTTTTTAGCCTGTTTCTGAAAGTTGATCAGTATCAGCACAAACGCCGTCATGGCGAGCACCGCTAACAGGATAAAATCATGATGGCCACCACGGGCTGACAGCACCGCTTGTGACAAATGCGAATCACTGTGCTGGCTGCTGGTCAAAATGGCCGCCATAATGGCCGTCCCAATTGAACCGGCATACTGCTGACTGGTATTAAACGCAGCGTTTGCGTCCTGCTGCAAGCTGTCATCCACTTGCTTGATCCCATTAGTCATCACGTTACCAAAACTAAAGCCGAAGCCCAAGCCGAAGATCAAGTAGAAAAAGACGATCAGCAGAATCGTTAAGTGCAGGCCAAAAATGGCAAATAACAGCATTGCAATAACGATCAGCGTACTGCCGATGCGGATCGGATAACCCGCGCCGTGTGAGTCCAGCAGCCGGCCGCTTATCGGCTGCACGATCCCGGAAACCAGGCTGCCCAACAGAATAGCGGCACCGGCAGCCAGTGAATTAGCACCAAAAACCAGCTGACTATAATTTGGCAGTAAGTACGAGATGCCGATGTTCATTAACTGGATCAAAAAATAAGCCATGATACTCAAGACAAAGGTCGGCGATTTAAAAATCGAGAGATCCAATAAATCACGGTCGGAGTGGAAGGAGTGGTAAACAAATAACGCCATAACCACTAGACCAGCGATCAGGAACCCCCAGAACTGACTACTCAGCCAGCCAAAATTACCGGCCTCGGTAAAGCCTTCAGCAATCAAGAAGAAGGAAATTCCCAGCAGGATGAGGCCGAATAAATCAAACGTGTCGCGACGGGTCTTGATCTTCTGTGTAATCGTGAAGCTGCCCAGTAAAACCGCAATCACAACCACGGGCAAAATAAACCAAAAGATTTCCCGCCAGCTAAACAAATAAGTGTTCATGCCGCCATAGGTGGGGCCAATGGACGGTGCCACACCGACGACCATCCCGCCGATCCCCATAAATAAGCCTAACCGGGCAACGGGGATCTGCTGCAGAATAATGGCAAACAGCAGCGGGATCGCGTACCCAGTAGCGACCGCTTGAATCAGACGGCCAATGAGCAGCGTCATAAAGTTTGGTGCAAGGCCGCAAACAAAACTGCCCACAATAAATGACAACCCGGCAAAAATGAAGATGCTGCGAATTTTATACCGGCGCTGAATGTACGCCGAAGTGGCCATGGTCAGCGAAACCAGCAGTAAGTAGCCGGTCGACAGCCATTGAACCACACTCATGGACAGGTTGAACTGTTTCATCAGTGTTGGAAACGTCACGTTCATCGATGTTTCAACTAAAACACCGCAAAAAGCCAGCAGACCAGCACCCACAATGGCTAACATGGTCTTCCTTGGAACGGCTTGATTTTGCAAAGTAAGGATCCTCTCTCTATGTCGAATTAAAAATGATGACTTAACTATGATAACGCAAATAACACCATAATCCAGTCTATTCCCGTCTCGTAAAGCCAAATGAGCGGGTTATTAACGGTGCATTATTAAAATGTAGCGTATAATTAATGGGACGATTAAGGGGGCATTTTTAGTGCAAGGCAATTATTTATTCTACGTTAAACTGGGCTGGCTGGTTACCATGATTTTCTTGGCGATTTTCGGCGTTAACTATACATACAACCGCACCTGGTTACGAAATGGCATTTGGTTCAACCTCTTTTTTTACAGTTTTTGGCTGTCACTGGCGCTGACCATTCTGGGGACGGATAACAACGCCATCATTTACCCGGTAGGACTCTTATTTCTCTTCATTCTGTTCTGTATTGGCCTGGCCTTTTCCCTGCAGGCAATCTTACTGCTCTGGAACGCGGCCATCGTCTGGCGCCGGGAAAGTCATTCGCTGGCCAATTCACTCACCCTTTATTTGGGTATCTTCATCATTTTATTGCCGTTCATCATCCATCTGATTCGCTCGCATTTACCCGTATTTTGGGCTGAATTATTCACCGTTTTCCCCGTTTTCTGCATTCTGTACGTTGTCTTCTGGTTCTATAACTACATCACCGTTTTGATACTCTACCAAATCTACTGGCCGCGTCACAATAAGGATTTCATCATTGTCCTGGGCGCCGGCTTAATGAACGGCGACCAAGTCACCCCGCTGCTCGCCCAACGGATCAACAAGGGCATCCGTTTCTACCAGCGTCAATTACAAAAAACCGGTCACGCCCCTAAAATGATCTTTTCGGGCGGCCAGGGCGGCGACGAGACACTTCCAGAAGGTGAAGCCATGCGTCGATACGCGATCGCTCACGGGATCGGTGCTAACGATGCCCTCGCCGAAACGGCCTCCAGGACCACCTACGAAAACATGCAGTTTTCTAAGCAGATCATTGATGAATCACCGGTGGCAATGCCAAAAACCATTTTCGTTACCAATAACTACCATACGTTCAGAGCCGCCATCGTCGCGCAGTCGGCAGGGCTGAAAGCCACGGGGATCGGTTCTAAAACGGCGGGCTTCTTCCTGCCCAACGCGGTCATGCGCGAATATATCGCCATCGTCATGCACCAGCGGAAACTGCATTTGATCATGGTGATCCTGATGTTGCTGTTCTCACTGTTCTTAGTCATCCTGTCGTTGCATTCCGACTGGGTCGCTCAGTGGCTGCAGGGCATCCGCCAGTTTCTGGATAATCTATAACTCACAAAAAGGGCACCAAGCTAAACTCACCTAGCTTGATGCCCTTTAATCTACTCCGTCACAATTTTAACGTCGAAACCGTTCCCCGCCAATATCCTGGTGGCGTTATACGGTCCCAATCCCTTGCGGTAAAGGATATAGACAGTGTGCCCGGTTGGAATTTCGCTTAACCGGTCCCGCAGTTCCGTCAACGGAATGGCCAAATCAGAATCAATTTTACTGCTGGCAGCTTTTCCCGCTTCGTGAATATCCAGGAAGATACCATCAGTACGTTCGGTTGCTGACAGTTGCTCGTAGCTTACCGTTTGATTAGCCTGTTCACGCTGATTGATCCCCACGTATCCAGCCATGTTTAACGGGTCGCGCGGCGCTGAATAAGGCGGTGAGTACGGCAGCTCGATGTTAGGCAGCTCATCAACTGTAAGACCGCCGGCAATGGCTGCCGACAGTTCGCCAGCCCGTTTATCCGCCCCGTTTTCGCCGACGAACTGGCCGCCCAGGATCTTGCCGGTATCCGGCTCATACAGCAGTTTAATGTTTAACCGTTTGGCATTCGGGTAGAAATACGCGTGGTCGAACGGGGTAATAAACAAACTGTCATAATTCGTGATGCCGGCTGCTTTTAAGGTTTGTTCTGAATAGCCCACCATGCTGGCCGTCAGTTTGAAGATCTTAGCGACACTGACCCCGACAAAGCCGGGATAGTGCAGCGACCCGCCGTTTAAAATGTCCGCCAGCAAATGGCCCTGCCGGTTAGCCGCGCTGGAAAGCACGCTGGGAATCGGCAGCCCGGTAATCAGGCTAGTCGTCTCGATCACGTCACCAATGGCGTAAATATCCGACACTGACGTTGCTAACTGATCATCCACCACAATGTGACCATCCGCGGAAAGCTGAATCCCGGCATTTTGGGCGACTTCATTATTGGGTCTGACACCGGTGACGACCAGCAGCATGTCCGTCGCAAACGAACTGCCGTCGGATAAGTGCAGCTGGTGGCCGTTATCCGTGACCGCGTCAACCGTCTCACCCAGCTTTACCTCAACGCCGTTTTTAACCAGTTCATCTTCTAAAAAGCCCGTCATTTCGGCATCATACGGCTGCATAACTTGCTCTGCTTGATCTACCAGGGTCACCGTCAGTCCTAAATGCCGCAAGTTTTCTGCCAGTTCAACGCCCGCCGCGCCGGCTCCCAGAATCGTGACCCGCTGCGGTGACGCCGTTTGCAGGTAGTCCTTGATGCGATCGCCATCCGTCAAACTGCGGAGGGTAAACACGTTGTCTGCTGTTTCAATCCCTTTAATTGGCGGCAGAACTGGCCGGGCGCCAGTCGCTAACACTAACTTGTCGTATGTTTCGCTGTACTGCTCACCGCTTGCCAAATTTTTGACACTTAACACGTGGTGCTGCGGGTCAATGGCCGTAACTTCGTGGCGGACCCGCACGTCAATATTATTCTTCTGTTTCAAGACTGCCGGTGTCCGTTCAATCAGTGAATTTCGATCAGAAATTACGCCGCCCAGATAATAGGGCAGCGCGCAGCTGGCCACGGAGATCTGCTCGCCGCGTTCCAAAATAATGATCTCGTTTTGTTCATTTAACCGCCGGAACCGGGTAGCAAATGACGGTCCGCCGGCAATACCGCCGATGACGATGACTTTCATGGGAATGCCTCCATTCTAAATAAGCGTTTTCATTGAACACAGCATACCGGTTAACCGCCTGATACGCAAGCGATTAGCCCGCTTAATGGCTTGACAAAAATGACGGATTTCGTTACCTTTAAATTACTAAATCGGAGCGTCGATCAGACGAGACAAGATGAAAATCGGACGGCATCAGCCAGACAAGATTAGCAATAATTTTGGCTGGTTTTTTGCTTGGAAAGAAGGTTACTCATGGCGTCATCACGTACTTTTTGGACCAAAAACTTTATCCTGTTATTCGGCGGCAACGCCCTGCTGTTTATGGTCTACAACATGCAGGTCCCGGTTTTGCCGCTTTACGGGAAGTCTCTGGGCATGAGTGCCTCTCAGATCGGCCTGTTCGTGGGGACCATCATGTTCGCGGCAATGGTGGTTCGGCTCTTTTCCGGCCGGCTGCTGCAATACTTTCAAAAGAAGACGCTGCTGATCGCGGCGGTCCTGCTCTACTTAATTGCATCGGTTTGCTACCCCTTGTTCACGGCCTTTGCCGTCCTGATTTTGTTCCGGCTCCTCAACGGCATTGGCCACGGTCTGGGGACCACCTACTTCGCTACCGCGGCAGCCGACGAATTACCCTTCGACCGGCTTGGTGAAGGGATGGGTTATTTTGGGGTCAGCAGTATGCTGACAGCTTCACTGGCACCCTTGATTGCGTTGCCTATCGCTCAAAAGATCTCCTTTAACGCCTTTTTTATCACCTGCATCCTTATTCTGGCAGTGGCGTTTAGCCTCCTGATCTTTATCACGCCTAAGCCCCAGCCAGCAGCCGTTAAAAAACAGCCCCAAGTGACCGGTTTATGGCAGAGATTTCTCCCGCAGGCCCTACTGATTTTCTGCTTGGGCTTAATCATGAGCGGGGTACTGTCATACATCGCCCTCTTCGCTGAGATCCGTCAGGTCCACGGTACCGCTTGGTTCTTCTTTACCTCAGCGGTCGTGGGTGTGGCGTTGCGCCCAGTGGTGGGCAATCTGTTCGACCAGCGCGGCCCGTTTTTCGTCTTAGTCCCCAGCGTAATCTGTTTGATCATCAGCCTGGTACTCATGTGCGTGCTGCACAGTCAGTGGCAATTGATCCTGGCCGGCTTATTTTTCGGCGCGGCAGACGGTGCCATTTTCCCAACGGTTCAATCGTGGGTATTAAAAAAAGCCGGCAACACCCAGCGGGAATCCGCCACCGGCCTGTTTTTAAACTGCTACGACTTCGGTATGGGAAGCGGTGCTTTTCTTTTGGGAAAAATTATCGATTTCACCAGTTATGCCGCCATGTTCCAAGTCCTGTTAGGACTCACGGTCATTTATTTATTTTTAACGCTGTACTATGCCCGCCAAAAGGCTTAGCTGGATCGAAAAGCTGTACATCCAATCAATTTTTAAACAAAAAAGGGCGCTCACTTACCAGTTTCACCTGATAAGTGAGCACCCTTCGCGTCTCATCAGCAGTCAGAAATTATGCTGTGACCGCTGCCTTTTCACTAATTTTAATCGTGCCGTCTACCAAATCAGCTTGTAAGTGCTTAGCATCCAAGTGATCCAGGTAGAAGTCCGTGACCTTGTCTCTAATTTGCTGTTCAATGACCCGACGAAGCGGACGTGCGCCCATGGCTTCATCGTAGCCTTCCGTCATCAGCCAGTTCTTGGCATCGTCTGATACCGTCAAAGTGATGTTCTTCTTAGCTAACGTTCTGTTAACATCGTCCAGCATCAGATCAACGATTTCACTCAAGTCATCCTTAGTCAAATGACTGAACTGAACGATCCCGTTGAACCGGTTCAAAAATTCTGGCTTGAAGTATGGTGCCAGGCGTTCAGACAAACTGATGTCCTTTTCCTTGTCGCCAGTCAGCGCTTCATTACCAAAGCCGGCGTTAGAAGTGGCAATGATGATCGTGTTCTTAAAGTTGACCACGTTACCCTGACCATCCGTCAAACGACCGTCATCCATGACTTGCAGCAACAGGGTCAAAACTTGCGGATCAGCCTTTTCGATTTCATCCAGCAAAACGATTGAATACGGGTTACGACGAACTTGTTCCGTCAGCGTGTTGCCGTTGTCTTCGTAGCCAACGTAGCCGGCACTGGTCCCAATTAACTTAGAAACCGCGGTCCGGTCGCTGTATTCACTCATGTCCAACCGGATAATGGCGTCCTTGTTGCCAAACATGTCGAGGGCTAACTGCTTAGCCAGTTCCGTCTTACCAACACCGGTAGGGCCGACGAACAGGAAGCTGCCGATCGGCCGGTTGCCTTCGTCAAAGCCGGCACGGTTACGACGAATGGCACGCGCCACCATGTCAACGGCTTCATCTTGGCCAATGACCTTGGACTTCAGCCGGCTAGCGATTCCCTTCAACCGTTCGATATCGTTGGTCCCCATCTTAGCAACGGGAATCCCAGTTAACCGCTGAACGGATTCAGCCACGTCATTCGGTGTAGCCACGACGTTATTTTCACTCGTGTCATCAGCATCCTTGATCTGCTTTTCCAGTTTTTCAACGCGTTCCTTAGCTTTAGCGGCCTTTTCGTAATCTTCAGCTTTTGCCGCTTCATCCTTGGTCTTTTGCGCCGTCTTCAGCTGTTCTTGCAGACTGGCCTTATCCGAACCAGCGTTGCCAGCAGCTAAGTGCGCCGCGGTCATATCGATCAAATCGATGGCCTTATCTGGCAGCATCCGTTGCGGCATGTACTGAACGGAGTAATCCACCGCAGCCTTTAAAACATTTTCAGGCAGACTGACGTGATGGTGCTTCTCGTAAAGGCCTTTGACCCCTTTGAGAATTGCCAGAGTCGTTTCTGGTGACGGTTCGTTGATGGTCACATCGTTGAACCGACGAGCCAGCGCCGTGTCCTTTAAAATGGTGTTCCGGTATTCATCCTGCGTCGTAGCACCAATAACGGTGATATCACCACGAGAAAGTGCCGGTTTAATGATGTCAGCCAATCCTTTACCACCATTCTCTTCACCACCGGTAGAACCGATGCCTAAGATCTGGTGAATTTCATCAAAGAACAAGATGACGTTGCCGGCAGCCTTCACTTCTTTAATCAGGTTCTTGATATTGTCTTCAAATGAACCCCGCAGCTGCGTGCCGGCTTCCAGTGAAGACAGGTCAATGGAATAGATTTCCTTGCCTTGAACGGCTTCGGGCACTTTGCCGTCAGCAATCGCCTGTGCTAAGCCTTCAACGACCGCGGTTTTACCAACCCCGGCGTCACCGACTAGGATTGGGTTGTTCTTGATCCGACGACTTAAAATTTCAGCTGTTTCCTGAATTTCTTTATCCCGGCCAATCACTGGATCCAGCAAGCCATCGCGGGCTTCCTGAGTCAAGTTGCGGCCTAACTTCTCCAAAATACCGCCCTTTTTAACGGCGTGGTCACCGCCATCGTTCACCGGGATTTCGTGTTCACGGTCTGGTAACTTACCAGTTGCCCGGTACTGTGCGAACTCATCTGGTGTTAATTCGTGGCCGTTGACTTCGTACCGTGCGGTTTCGCCGTTGCCCATCTGTCGAAAAAGGTTGTTAAACATATCGTCCATGTTGTTATTAAAGAATGGATCATTGTTAAAATAATTTGCCATATTTCATGCACCCCCATGTGATTTGACGCCCAAGCGCAACGCAAAGGCACCGTCTTGTCAACGGTGCCTCGCTGATTGCTATTAAGTTGGTTAGTCTAGTCAGTCGAGGCGGATACGCAGATTATACCAAACACAAGTCTGATATAGTTCTCATATCTCCGCCAACGATTATATAGTACCACCTTTTTAGCACTCGTGCAAGTAGAGTGCTAACTTTCTTTTCATTTATTTTTGGCGGCCAAACCGGGTATAATGAGGCCGTAAATAAAACGTTTGCAAGGAGGACTTGTTAATGACACAAACAGTAAAAATTGGTAAGTCAGAAGTAACTGCCACACCATTAGGTCTCGGTACTAACGCGGTTGGCGGCTATAACCTCTTCCCTAATCTAAACGATGACGACGGCTTGAACATCGTTAAAACCGGTATCGAAAATGGCATTACGCTATTAGATACCGCCTATGTTTACGGCCTAGGTCATTCTGAAGAATTAGTGGGACAGGCTATTAAAGACTTTGATCGTCATCAGCTGGTGATTGCTACCAAGGGTGCCCACGATTTTTCATCGGGAGAAGAAGTCATCAATAACAACCCGAAGTTCATTACGGAGCAGGTCGATAATAGTTTGAAACGTTTAGGCACCGACTACATCGATATTTACTACCTCCATTTTCCCGACCACGACACACCAAAGGCTGAAGCAGTCGGCGCACTGCAGCGGCTGCGGGAACAAGGCAAAATTCGGGCCATCGGCGTTTCCAACTTCAGTTTGGATCAGATCAAAGAAGCCAACGCGGACGGCTACGTTGACGTGGTAGAAGATGAATTTAGTCTGCTGCACCAGGACCGCGGCGCAGATATGCTGCCCTATTTAAAGGAAAATAACATTAGCTTCGTGCCTTACTTCCCGTTAGCCAGTGGTTTGTTAACGGGTAAGTATCAACACGATATCAGCTTCCCGAAAGAAGATATCCGCAGTCAGATGGCTGATTTCCAAGAACCGCGCTACGGACAGATTCTCACCGCAGTGGATGCTGTTCGGCCAATCGCTGAGGCACACGAGGCAACGGTAGCGCAAACGGTTTTGGCATGGTATATCAAGAACCCGCTGATCAGCGTGGTGATCCCTGGTGCCAAGAAGCCGGAACAAGTAGCTGCCAATGCCAAAGCGCTGGACGTTGAATTAAGCGATAAGGAATTCAAACAGATCGACGATGCTTTTGCAGCGTTTAAGCAGATGAAGAGTGGTAAGTCGTTGGAGTAGAGTGTGGAGGTAAGCGATTAGATAGCGGAGTGTAAGGCTGCCCAACATAAAGCCATGGGCTTGGGGTTTGTGGTGGGCAGCCTTACATGCAGCTATCTGCTTACCAGAACACGTTTGGGCTATTTGAAATGAGAGCTGAATGCCTCTCCAAGCATCACTCCCCTCTTGCCCAAACGCGTTCCACAACACTGATTCCGGCCATATAAGGCACCAAAGCAGGTTTCCCAAGTACAGGAAACCCGCTTTGGTGCCTTATATTCTGGAATCAACCCGTGTTGTTCCACGCTCTATCCACGCTCTACATTCCTCATATCCATCAACCCAACCCCGTCGTGCCCCGCCAAATAAACCATGTCATCCTCGTAGCCGATCACTTTACCCACCAAATCAGGTAAGAAATCGCCGTTCAAATCACGGTTATTAAGCTGAATGCTGACGGTTTGCCCATTCGCAAAAGCTTCACTCAGCGATTGGGACATGTCTTCCAGTGACTGCTGCGCCCTGGCCGGATACTTTTTGGCTTCTTGCTTGGCCTGCTTCTTTAGGGCTGCCGTATGGTCCGACAGGTAAAAGCCCTGCCACTTAATGACGCCGCGGTCCCGGTAGTCGTGGTCAAAAAAGCGCTGAACGAGCTGGTCATCATCGATCTGACGTAATTTACTCATCTTTATACCGTCTCCCTTGAATCAGACGCTGGTTTGACGGCCAGCGCTGACCGGTAAAACCCACGAATTCAAAACTGAGCTGTGTGTGTTCCCGCAAACCCTTGATCAGCTGTTCCAAATACGTTAACTGGTACTGACTGACGGCGTGCAGCGGCTGCGACTTTAATCGCCGCCCGCGGTGCTGGTAGTTAAGAAAGAAATTATACGTTTTATCGTAGGGATCATCGGTAATTTGCACCTGATACCGCGTTTGCGGTAATCGTTTAAACCCAGCATCCAAACGTTCCGTGATCAGTTTCAAATCATTATTCATAAGCGTTGCCTCCATTATGACCGCCAACTAAGGAAGCCCGGTTAATTGCTGTGCCGCCCCTTTGTAAACTGCTGGCGTAAACTAACCGCGTAAAGCCAAACCGGTCGCGGATCGCGTCGACCACGTGGTCGGCTTTCACCCGCTTCAACTGGGTTTTCGCCGGTTCGAAAAAGTTTAACTGCAGCCCCGTTGCCGCGCATAGCCGACTGGTATAAACCGCGATGTTGCGGACAGTCTGCCCTTGCCAATTACGCCTGAACAGTTGGATGATAGCGGCCACGATTTCAGCATTTTGATCCGTTGGTGCGATCCGCATCTCCTGGTGAAAGCCGCCGCGGCCGTCTTCGGCGCTGGCCGCGTAAGAAAAGCCGATTCCCAGCGAAACACACGCCGCCTGCTGATGGTGGTGGCGCAAGCGGGAGGCCACCTGCTCGCCGACTTCTTTAATGACCGTTTCGATTTCCTTTTGCTGAACGTAGTCTCTCGGCAGTACCTGAGAGTTTCCCAGGCTAGCGTGTTTCGGCCCCCGGCGCTGATTGAGCTGCGCCCGGTCGATCCCCCAAGCCATGGCAAACAGCTGCTGGCCGATCAGCCCCATTTCACCGTTCAGCTGGTACGGATCCACGTGGGCTAATTCGTACATATTGTGGATCCCCAACCGGTTTAAATGGGCCGCCGTCCGGTCAGCGATGCCCCAAATAGCCGTCAGTTTATCAACCGTCCAAATTTTTTGCGGCACCGTTTCATAGTGAATCTCACCGATCAAATCAGCATCATGCTTGGCGTAAAGGTCAAGGGCCAGCTTAGCTTGAAGCGGGTTGTCGCCGATACCCACCGTGGTATACAGTCCCAGCTCCCGCCGAACGGTTTTCTGAATCCTGACAGCCACCTCCCGCGGCGTTTGACCAAATAACCGCCAGGAATGGGTCAAATCCAAAATCGATTCATCAATGGAATATGGCAGTAAATCTTCATTTGCCACGAACCGTCGAAAAATATCGTTGATCTGCAAGTTCCGTTTAATATATAAATTCATCCGTGGCGGTACCACCACCAGTTGCGGATCCTGCGGCACTTCCCGGGCACGGGAAACGTTTGCCTGCAGGTGATACTGCTTCTTAGCTTCTGGAGAAGTCGCCAAGACCAGTCCACCATTGGTGTTGTCAGCTTCACTCATCACAACCAAGCTCACTTTTAACGGGTTCCACCCCCGCGCGACCGCTTCGACGCTGGCGTAAAACGACTTATTATCGATTAAAAAGAAGACCCCATGGGGTTCATTTTGGTAATTCATCACGCTCACCTCGAACATATGTTTGTGTCTATTATACAAACGTACGTTCTACTTTGGCAAGGCCTATTTCCCATTTTCTGCCCTTATTTTCTAAAGAACCACCGGACTGTACTATAATAGAAGTATTCAACGAATATTGGAGGATGATCTTATGTCAGATGATGAGCCATTTATGAAGGACGCACACGTCACTTTTCCCAGCGGTACCTTAACGCTAACTGAGCTTCAGCAAATCTTTAAAACGATTCCGTTTGAATTAGACTTAGTCGATGCCAACGACCGCTTCGGCTGGTACTCGGATCAGCCCAACCGGAATCACGTCCGCTCTAAAGACCAGATCGGTAAAACATTGGCAGAGATCCATCCGGCCAAAATTCTGCCCGCGATCAAATCCTTGATCAGCAGTTTTAAAGCCGGCAAGCGCGACGCCATGACGATCCCCAGTACCCAAAACGGCCACAAAGTCATGACGACCTACTACGCCCTGCGTGACGCTGAAGGGACTTACTTGGGTACCCTGGAGTGCACCGCCAACGTCGACCAAATTATTACCATGTTTGAAAACGGCGCGTTCGACGCGATTTCCGGTGCTTCATCCAAGCCCGATAAGGCCGCTGCCCCAGCTGATACCACTACCAGCGCGTCGGTGAAACCCAAGATGCCGGGAAACATTGATACCACTACCGGCGCATCACAAAAATAATCAAGCATTCAATCACGGCGTTACCCAGTAAATTTGAGTAACGCCGTTTTAGTTTTCAGCTAAAAAATTTTAAAAATGGCTGGTTACTGACCCGTGACATCGGAATCCGTGCAAATTAATTTAATCCCCGCCATCAAGGCTTTTCAAGGCACTTTTACGTGCGCTTAACTGAGTGTATAAGGGGACAAGTGAAGTAAAAAAGCCTATAATAAAAGTATAAGTTCAAAAATGAAAGTGGAGGTCACCATGGATAAACAAAATAAAATTGACATCCTAACGCACTTGGTGCAAATTGATTCGGCTAACGACCATGAAAAAAAGGTCGCAGATTACTTAGAAAAGTTACTTACGGATCACGGCATCACAGTTAAGCAAGTTGAAACGTCTGCCGGACGCAACAACTTGATTGCCGAACTTGGCGAACCAGGCGCAACGCCTGTCTTTGCCTTTGCCGGCCACTTGGATACTGTCGGTTTCGGTAACTTAGATGACTGGGCTCACGGTCCATTGTCAGCTGAAATCCACGGTGACCGCCTTTACGGCCGTGGCAGTGCCGACATGAAGGGCAGTCTTGCTGCCATGGTCATTGCCATGATCGACTTAGCTGACAGCAAAACTAAGATTCCCGGTCGCATCCGCTTATTAGCAACGGTCGGTGAAGAATACGGTGCCGCTGGTTCTAAACAGTTAACGGAACAGGGCGAAGTTGACGACGTTGACGGCATGATCATCGGTGAACCGACTAGCGGCGACGTGGTTTACGCTCACAACGGCTCACTGAATTACACCGTTACTTCTGAAGGGACACCTGTTCACAGTTCGATCCCTGAACAAGGTGTCAACGCCCTGACTAACTTGGTCAAGTTTGTGAATGCCGAAGCTGATCTTTTTGCTGATGTTAAACCCAGCAAGGAAGTCGGCCCACTGGTTCACAGCATCACCATTTTCAACAGTGGCGACCAAGTCAACACGATTCCGGGCCACGCTGAATTACAAGGTAACATTCGGGCCACACCTGAATTTGGGAACGGCGCAGTCATCAAGCGTTTGAACATGATCACCCGCGGCCTCAGCTCCGCACCCGGTGCCGACCTGTCCTTCAACGTTGACATGTCCTTTGATCCGGTCGTTACCGATAAGGAAGACCCACTGGTTCAACTGGCACAGACTGAATCAAGTAAGGAACTCAACCGCGAAGTTGAGTTAAAAGTGATCCACGGTGCCACCGATGCTTCAGAATACCGCAAGGCCGAAAACCAATTTCCAATCGTGGTCTTGGGTGCCGGTGACTGGGAGAACGCTCACAAGATGAACGAATACGTTGAGCTGAGTCAGTTCTTAGTCATGGATGAAGTTTATAAGCAGATCGCGTTGAAAGATCTGAAGGAATTAAACAAGAAATAGTTTATTATAAAAGGAGAAATTAGGATTATCGTCACAATCCTAATTTCTCCTTTTTAAACTGCTTCACGAAAGTAACGGACCACCAACTCGTTTTCAATATAATTGTTTAGGCTAAGTTTGTCAGGCTTTCTTATAATAAGCCGATTAATTTAAAGGACTATAAAAATTCATGACATTATAAACGTCACCATCGTGATAGACTGACGCTACCGCAACCATAGTCGATTGAGCACTCATGATATTATCCCGGTGGCCCCAGTCAGAATCGGCATCGTCATAGAAGTACATATGAAAGATGTCATCTGCTGTAGCTTGATTAGAACCTCGCCAATAATCGTATGCAAGATTTTCGTTAAAATATCCAGCATTGAACCCGGCAGCATCCGCCATATCAGATGCAATAAAATTACCAGCATCATCCGTGTGACTAAAATGCTTGGTAATTTGGTTAGCTCGAACCATCGTTACTTTTTGAAACAGGTTAGGATCTAACGTCACTGGCGCTAAACCACCCGCAGTTCGGTGCTGATTGATCAGCGTTAATAGCCGTGCATCAGTTGCTGCTTCATTAAACTTTTCCGCCGGTTTTACCTTCTTCAAGTAACCATGCCAGACCCAACCGGTACTCTTACCAACCTTAAACTTATAATAGATACTGGCCTTGCCATTTTTTGAAACGTGCGCGGCATAGTAGCCCGTCACTTTTGAACCATATGTACCAAGTTTTCCTTTTTTATGTGTTAGTTTAGCAGACGAATACACATTAGCATTTTTATTAGTCACTGTATAAGTTGCATTGCTAATATTTTCGTACGACCGAACCTTAGTTTTAGCGTTACCAGATATCGGTGTTAATAAAGTAAACAAAGCAGCTGAAAACGTAATCGTCATTAATTTCCCAATTTTCATAACATCTTCTCCAATCAAGATTGTCCATCGATCAACAACTATTAGTCGTGCGTCTCACACTGCCGACACATGTCTTATAATAGAATAACCATGAGTTTTTGTAAATAATTTTTCGTGTTCCTCGGCCCTAGCCTAACTGCTTCGATTGTTAACGTCACCATTGCAGCACAAAAACACCCACAGCAATATCGCTGTGGGCGTTTCTTCGTTAATTTAAGTTACGGTAGACTGTTTTTTCCTGATCTGAAGAGAAATGTCACAAATGTTGTTTTAAAACTCATGCTCACTTCGGCCGCCGCTAATAATCGTCAGCGTGTCATCCAGCGACTGCATCACCATGTTCTTCACCGCATGATCGGTAAAAAACGCGATGTGCGGTGTCAGCAGCACGTTGGTCATCTGCTTGAGCTGGTTATAATGGTCAACCGGCGTCGGGCCCTCAAACTTCTGATTGAAGATCTGGGTTTCGTCTTCAACCACATCAAGCGCGGCACCGGCAATCTGCTGGTTATTCAGCGCGTTTATCAGCGCCTGCGTGTCCACTACCGGACCGCGGGAATCGTTGATGAAGTACGCGGTCGGTTTCATTTGGGCAAAGGCGCTGGTTTCAATCAAATGATAGTTGTCATCGCCGCCCCACACGTGCATAGAAATAATGTCGGCGCGTCGATAAAGTTCTTCCTTGCTGACGTAAGTCATGATCCCGCGCATGTCTTCTCGCGGAGCCCGTAAGTCATTGCCGATCACCGTGGCGCCCAGCGCGTGGAAGATCCGTGCCAGCGTGCCGCCAATCCGGCCAACGCCGATGATACCCACCGTCAACTCAGTCAGTTCACTGGCACGCAAACCTAACACCACGTAGTTATTGTGACTCAGCCGATCATTAAATTGCGGAATCCGGCGAATCAGCTGCAACGCCTGGGTCAACGCCAATTCAGCCACGGCCTCTGGCGAATAAGACGGTACGTTAGTCACGCGGATGTTGTTTTCCTGAGCCCACTTCAAGTTCACCGTATCGATACCGGCCGAACGCGCACACATCTGAATGATCCCGTAACTCGATAACTTCTTGTAGAACTCAGGGCTCTGCGTCACCACTGTCCGTTGCTTAAAATCGATGCCATCGTAGCCCTTGGCCATCTCCACCGTATCGTCATGCAATTCTTTTGGCGTGCTGTCAACTTGCACCCCGTGTTCTTTAGACCACTGATCAATAAATGGCTGCTCATCTTCACGCACGCAGTAAGCTAAAATTTTTGTCATGCTGTCTCTACTCCTACCCAAGATTTAATTAAAATCCTCGCCCGTTCATCCACAGAACGGCCAAGGATATTCTCTTCCCTCGTTTATACAGTGATAAACTGTAACTTTTAGTGGTCATTATCAAACAGTATGTTGGGCGTGTCAATGATTAAATTAAAATTTTATGGGATTTTGATGATAAAAGCGGTTGGTCAAAATGTCGGCGGAACGCTTAGTAGTGGTGGTTGATACTAAAAAGAGCGCTAAATTCCTGATTTAGAAATTGTGCGCTCTGTATCCTTGATTTAGTTTACATAACCTTTTTGCCGTAAATCAGCAGATTGTTTTTGTGGATCACATTTAACAACAAGTGTTTCCCATTCGAACTTTCTAAAGAGAATGAGCAATTACTCATTAAGTATGCCAAAAGCCACCTCAGTCAATGACTCCTCTACAGTTCATCATAATCAAAATAATCTTCATCTATGCTAAACAAATTAAACTGATGCTTCGCTTCCACACCTACCCGATATTTCAGCATCAGATTTGTTAACTTTAAACCATCAATCAGAACAATTGAAAAACTCTTAGCAGTTTGAATAGCTTGTTGGGAAAAACTGGACGTTGTAATAAATACGCCACGGTCAGCATGAAGCCGATTTAGAGCCCCATAGAACTGTTCAATACTGGGACGTTGCACGATATTGTTTGCTTGATACCTTTTCGCCTGTAAATAAACTGTACTTGTTCCTAGTGGATCTTGATTAATAACACCATCAATTCCGCCATCATGACTCTGCGGCGTCACAATAGCATTACCATTGACACCTTGGTAACCCATTTTAACCAATAAATCCACCACTAAATGTTCAAAGAATTGAGGTTCAGCCTCACGAATTCTGTTTAATAAATCGTCAGCTATCTGACTATTGTAGTTTTCAATTTGTTTGGCAATTTCCTTTACTACCAGTGTAATTTTACTATTAACATGTATTTCTTCTGACTCTGGAGCTGAATTATCAAATGTAGATCCAGCACTTGACCCTTTCTCTTCTTTTCTTTTCTTGATTTCCACTTGATGAGCAATATATTGTGGTTGGGCTTGAATGATTTTAGCATTTAAGTCATAACCATATCTATTAAAAAGCTCCTTGCCTAATTCGGTAACCTGATACATTCCTCGCCGAGGCCTTACAAAAATACCCGCACTTGCACCCTTTGAAAGAGCCCAACTTAAACGATTAGTGATAATTTCGTCATCTGGATATTTTTCATATGTTAAATTTCTTAATTCACTGGGTAAATTTAGTGAGTCAGCAACTACTTTCTTCAAAAGTTTACCGTTCCAATGCTCTCTCTGCATACCAATTTCTATAGTAGGGGCTACTAAACCGTCCCAAGAAGGTAATCCATGATTACCCATTTTTAATTGATGGTAATCTATACTAGTCATATTTTTTTCAACCCTATCTTCTTATTTTAATATACACTTTATCACATGGACTGTATTAAATTCGTAGTTATAATCTAGTTTTTCAAAATTAACTATAAGCTATTCCTAAAAACACAGTAAATAAATTTTTCCACTTTAATTTTGCTATTGTTGATGATGAACGATAAGGTTATCTAGCGCATTTAAAATATTAGAGATATCTTGCTGCTCATTTAAGGTTGGAATCGAAACTATCTTACCTTCCATGGTTTCCTTAGTAATATGAACCATAGTGGACCCATTCAAACTATCAGTCATTCTGGATTGTTCAGCTTGTAAGAGTTGAAAGGTGAAACCTTTTGTTAGTACTGCTGATAACTCAACTTTCCATATATGGTAATGAAAAACAACACGTGGCCCTTCCCAGATATGTGGTCCAAATGCAGTAGCCCATGTATAAAGTAGATCACCTTTATCAGCATAGTTTTTAGCTGGCAGATCAAGATTGGAATAGTACCATTTATTGTTCGTATTAAAATTACCAACCCGAAGAACTGGATATTTTCCGGAATCTAACAATTCCTTTTGTTTATACGTCCTGCCATTAATAAACGTGGCAATGTCGCCTAACTTACGCTGTTCCCAAACGTAACTCATAAAACACAAAAAATGAATTTAAAATTTTAACAACTTTTATGCTTCCTTTTGGGAACAGCGTAAGCTTAAAGAGATAGTCCAGATTAACCCAAAAACAAAT